>NZ_JBDFVF010000025.1:0-113527 GCF_040913205.1 Bacteroides sp. MSSM.1001136sp1_RTP21357st2_D2_RTP21359_211015
GAAGATGCGGTGATGCTTGAACATGTCATCGTAACGGCCTTGGGACTTGAAAAGGATGAAGCTACATTGGCCTATTCTGTGCAAAAAATCAAGGGAGAAGAACTGAACCGTGTCAAAGAAGTAAATATGATTGCTGCCCTGGCAGGAAAAGCTGCCGGTGTGCAAATCAACAAAAACTCTTCCGGTATGGGTGGTTCCGCAAAAGTTAGTCTCCGGGGAATCCGTTCTGTATCCGGTGATAATCAACCGCTTTATGTAATAGATGGAGTGCCGATGTCGAACACCTCTTCCGAACAGGCTTATTCGGCTATTGGTGGTACGGCGAATGCAGGGAATCGTGATGGAGGAGACGGAATCTCTAATCTGAATCCGGAAGATGTAGAAAGCATCAGTATTTTGAAAGGTGCTCCTGCTGCCGCTTTATATGGTAGCATGGCTGCTAACGGAGTGATTCTTATTACGACTAAAAAAGGCAACTCTGTCGGACAAAGGAATATTAATTTCTCTACAGGACTCACTTTCGAGAAAGCATTCAGTATGCCTAAAATGCAGAATCGTTATGGTGTCAGTGATGTGGTAGACAGTTGGGGAGAGAAAGAGAATCTGATGGCTTATGATAATCTGGATGATTTTTTCCGTACCGGATTGACATCGATGACTTCCGTATCTATCAGTTATGGAAACGAAAACCTGCAAACTTATTTCTCCTATGCCAATACTACCGGAAAGGGGATTATCGACAAGAATAAACTGAGAAAGCATAATATAAACTTGCGCGAGACGGCTACCATGTTCGACAAACGTCTGAAACTGGACGGTAGTGTGAATGTCATGAAACAGACCGTTGAGAATAAGCCGGTATCGGGAGGTTTCTATATGAATCCATTGGTAGGGCTCTACCGTTTCCCTCGTGGAGAGGATTTGTCTTATTATAAAGATCATTTTGAAACCTATGACGAAGAACGGAAACTGGGTGTGCAGAATTGGCATACGTTTACCGAAGACTTCGAACAGAATCCATATTGGATAACGAACCGCATACAAAGTAAAGAAACACGTACGCGCGTTATCCTTTCTCTTTCAGCAAACTTTAAGGTAAATGACTGGCTGACGATTCAAGCCCGTGGAAACATGGATTACTGGGCGGACAAGTTACGCCAGAAATTCTATGCGTCTACTGCCACCGCCCTGTGTGGAGCGAACGGACGATATATCGAGATGGATTATCAGGAAACCCAGATGTATGGTGATGTCATGGCGATGGTGAAGAAAACCTGGGGGGATTTTACACTGGATGCGGCGATTGGTGGTAGTATAAATGATAAAGTCGTTAATTCTACCCGATATGATTCGAAAAATGCATCTTTGAAGTTTGCTAATGTGTTTAATATTGCCAATATCGTCATGAACAGTTCTGCCAGTATTGACCAGCGAATAGATCAACGCCGTCAGTTGCAATCTATATTCGGTACGGCACAGATCGGTTATAAGGAAAAATTGTTTCTTGATTTGACGGCCCGTAATGACTGGGCGTCAACCTTGTCATATACCAAACATGAAAAATCCGGATTCGCTTATCCTTCTGTAGGGCTTTCCATGCTGCTTGATAAATGGGTGAAGTTGCCCGAATGGGTTTCTTTCGCAAAATTGCGTGGCGCTTATAGTAAAGTAGGGAATGATATTCCTCCATTTATCACTAATCCCTCTTCGCAGATCAATGCCGGTGGCGAGATACAGGCGAATGACGCCGCACCTTTCAAGGAAATGGAGCCGGAAATGACTCATGCCATCGAATTTGGAACTGAATGGCGATTCTTTCAACACCGTTTAGGGGTTAATCTGACTTATTATCGTACCAATACTTATAATCAGTTCTTCAAACTTCCCGCACTTGCAGGCGATAAGTATGCTTACCGATATGTAAATGCCGGAAATATCCAGAATCGGGGATGGGAATTGACACTGAATGGAACTCCCGTATTAACTCCTGATTTCAACTGGAAAACTTCTGTAAACTTCTCTACCAATAAGAATAAGATAGTGAAGTTGCACGAAGATCTGAAAGAAATGATTTACGGGCCTACCAGTTTTTCTTCCAGCTATGCCATGAAACTTATTAAAGGCGGTTCTATCGGTGATATATATGGTAAGGCTTTTGTGCGTGATGATGCAGGCAATATCGTTTACGAAACAGAGGGTGATAATAAAGGACTTCCATTGGTGGAGGGCGATGGGAATACGGTGAAAGTAGGAAATGCCAACCCTGTCTTTATGATGGGATGGGATCATACATTCTCTTACAAAGGCTTCACCCTTTATTTTCTGCTTGATTGGCGCTACGGAGGTGAAGTCCTTTCGCAGACACAGGCGGAAATGGATCTTTATGGAGTATCTGAAATAACGGCCGATGCGCGTGACAGGGGATATGTAATGCTCGACGGTCAGCGTATAGACAATGTGAAAGGATTCTATAAAATAGTAGGCGGGCGTGCCGGGGTGACGGAATATTATATGTATGATGCTACGAATTTACGGTTGCGTGAAGTATCATTGAGCTATAATTTCTCCAAGAAGTGGATACAGAAAACGAAGGTACTGAAAGATGTTCAGCTTTCGTTTGTAGCTCGCAATCTATGTTTCTTGTATAAGAAAGCTCCTTTTGATCCGGATCTGGTACTTTCTACCGGAAATGATAATCAAGGAATTGAAGTGTTCGGAATGCCTACGACCCGTAGTCTGGGCTTTACTCTGAAATGTGAATTTTAAAGGCAGGAGAGAGAAATGAAGAGAAAATATGTATATCTATATTTGTTGGGGTTATTGCTGTTCTCTGTAGCTTGTACCGGTAATTTCCGTGATTACAATACCGATTTGTCCGGTATCACGGATGATGACTTGATTATTGATGACAATGGCTATGGAATCCGTTTGGGAATTATTCAGCAAGGTATTTATTTTAATTACGACTACGGAAAAGGAAAGAACTGGCCTTTCCAGCTGATACAGAATCTGAACGCGGACATGTTCAGTGGGTATATGCATGACGGCAAACCTCTGAACGGGGGCTCGCATAATTCCGATTATAATATGCAGGACGGCTGGAATAGCGCCATGTGGACACACATGTATTCTTATATTTTCCCACAGATATATCAGTCGGAGAATGCTACCCGAAATACACATCCTGCTCTGTTCGGGATAACGAAAATATTAAAGGTGGAAGCGATGCATCGTGTGACGGATTATTATGGTCCTATCATTTATAAGAATTTTGCTAATGCCGAAAAACATTACCGTCCGGATAAACAAGAGGATGTCTATTATGAGTTTTTCAATGAACTCGATTCTGCTGTAGTTGCTCTCACCAACTATATAGATGAGAAACCGGAATCCAATGGATTTGCACGTTTTGATATTTTGTTGGATGGGAAATACGCTTCCTGGGTGAAGTTTGCCAATTCGTTGCGTTTGCGGTTGGCAATGCGTATTGCCTCTGTTGCTCCCGATAAGGCTTGTGCTGAAATACAGAAAATAAAAGAAAACGATTATGGCTTCTTTGAAGCGGAAACAGGCGGAGCAATCGTTTCTACCAAATCTGGATATACCAATCCATTGGGAGAACTTAACCGTGTGTGGAATGAAACTTACATGAGTGCTAACATGGAATCAATCTTGGTCGGATATGATGATCCTCGTCTTGGAGCTTATTTCGAACACTGTACGGATGAAGCTTTGAAAGGACAATATCGTGGAATTCGTCAAGGGACATGTTTTGCTCATAGTCATTATTCCGGATTGTCGAAGCTGTTTGTCCTGCAAAGCACCGATGCGCCTCTGATGACTGCCTCGGAAGTCTGGTTTCTGCGTGCCGAAGCCGCTTTGCGCGGGTGGACCGATGAAGATGAAGAAGCTTGTTACCGGAACGGTGTAACTACCTCTTTTCATCAATGGGGAATTTATGGGGTGGAGGATTACCTGAAAAGTGAGTTGACAGCTTCCGACTTTATAGACACTTATGATGAAGAAAATAATATAGAAGCGCGTTGTAAAGTCACTCCCAAATGGAATCCGCAGGATGATAAGGAGACCAAACTGGAGAAGATTATCACGCAGAAGTGGATTGCCATG
Organism: Bacteroides sp. MSSM.1001136sp1_RTP21357st2_D2_RTP21359_211015; assembly: GCF_040913205.1. Lineage (NCBI taxonomy): Bacteria > Pseudomonadati > Bacteroidota > Bacteroidia > Bacteroidales > Bacteroidaceae > Bacteroides > Bacteroides sp. MSSM.1001136sp1_RTP21357st2_D2_RTP21359_211015. The sequence goes on from NZ_JBDFVF010000025.1 coordinate 4,129, forward strand.
TTCCCGGAAGGTTGCGAAGCTTGGGCCGAACAAAGACGAACGGGATATCCCCGTTTATTTCCCGTTCGATTCAATCATAGTAGGAGCGGATGCATCGACACGGAGATCATGGTGCGCCGTCTTAATTTCCCAGGTACATTGCAGACAGAAGACCCGGAGCAATATTCTGCTCTTGTCAAGGCTTTAGGCGGAGATGACCATGGAGGTACAAGACTCTGGTGGGATACGGGAAATAATAACCTGGAATAAAAAAAACAGAAGTAATGTGTTTATATGTGTAGCTTTAACTATTTTTGCATCTTCATTTAAACACATTTACTTATGAAACAAATTATCTCTGCTCTTTTCCTCTGTATGTTGCTCTCTGGCATACCGGGATTGCAGGCGCAAAACATTCAGCTACATTATGATTTCGGACGTTCTTTGTATGATAAAGATTTGCAAGGTCGCCCGCTGTTCACCTCCACTGTGGAGAAGTTTCATCCTGATACTTGGGGAAGCACTTATTTCTTTGTTGATATGGATTACACCTCAGAGGGTGTCGCTTCCGCTTATTGGGAAATAGCACGTGAGATAAAATTCTGGAAAGGTCCTTTCTCTGCACATCTTGAATATAACGGTGGATTATCGAAAGGCATGTCTTATAAAAATGCTTATCTGGCAGGAGCTACCTACACTTTTAATAATGCTTCCTTTTCCAAAGGCTTCACGCTGACTGCTATGTATAAGTATATTCAGAAACACCAATCGCCCAACAACTTCCAGCTGACAGGTACGTGGTACGTAAATTTCTGCCGCAATCTGCTCACTTTCTCCGGCTTTGCCGATTGGTGGCGTGAAGAAACCAACTACGGAAAGACTATCTTCCTCTCCGAACCACAATTCTGGGTGAACCTGAACAAAATCAAAGGCGTAAATAAAAATTTCAATCTTAGTATTGGCTCCGAAGTCGAATTGAGTAATAACTTCGGCGGTCGTGATGGCTTTTATGTTATCCCGACACTCGCTCTGAAATGGACGCTGAACTAAAAAACGGATTATAAGAAATAGAATTAAAAAAAGTCGGACTAAAAGAAGCCGGACTTCAGAATAATCTCTGTTTATCCCTCTGCGGAACTTAAAAAAATATATAGAAACCCTGTTAAATGAAAACTGATTTAATCTACGGCGTAGAAGACCGTCCCCCTTTTAAAGACGCCTTGTTTGCGGCTTTACAACATCTTTTGGCTATTTTCGTAGCGATCATTACACCTCCGCTTATCATCGCAAGTGCCTTGAAACTTGATGTAGAAAAGACAAGCTTTCTGGTTTCCATGTCTCTTTTTGCTTCGGGAGTATCTACCTTTATACAATGCCGCCGCTTTGGTGTGATAGGAGCAAGACTGCTCTGCATCCAGGGAACCAGTTTTTCTTTTATCGGCCCTATCATTGCCACAGGGATGGTAGGCGGATTACCGTTAATTTTCGGTTCCTGTATGGCTGCTGCGCCTATCGAAATGATTGTCAGCCGCACATTCAAATATCTGCGTAATATTATCACTCCGCTGGTTTCCGGTATTGTCGTGCTGCTTATCGGATTGAGTCTGATAAAGGTAGGTATCGTATCTTGCGGAGGCGGATATGCAGCTATGGATAATGGTACGTTTGCTACGTGGGAAAACCTGTCTATTGCAGCACTGGTACTTCTTAGCGTCTTGTTTTTCAACCGTTGCGGGAACAAATACCTGCGTATGAGTTCCATTGTACTCGGACTTTGCCTTGGCTATGGTTTGGCATTTGCTCTGGGAAAAGTGGATATGAGTGCGTTGAATGTGGAAATGCTGATGAGTTTTAATATTCCCCAGCCTTTTAAATATGGTGTTGATTTCAATGTGTCTTCTTTTATAGCCATTGGTCTGGTTTACTTGATAACTGCCATTGAAGCAACAGGTGATGTAACTGCCAACTCTATGATTTCCGGACTTCCCATTGAAGGAGATTCCTATTTGAAACGGGTTTCCGGTGGAGTAATGGCAGATGGATTCAACTCCTTTCTCGCCGGTGTATTCAACTCTTTTCCAAACTCCATCTTTGCACAAAACAACGGTATTATCCAACTGACCGGAGTAGCCAGCCGTTATGTTGGTTATTATATCGCAGCAATGCTCGTCCTTTTGGGTTTATTTCCCATCGTAGGTGCCGTATTTTCCTTAATGCCCGATCCTGTACTGGGCGGTGCAACCTTACTAATGTTCGGCACAGTAGCAGCGGCGGGAATCCGTATTGTCTCCTCACAAGAAATAGGCCGTAAAGAAACTTTGGTATTAGCAGTCAGCCTCTCCTTAGGCTTAGGGGTAGAACTAATGCCGGACGTATTACAACAAGCCCCGGAAGCAATTCGAAGTATCTTCTCTTCAGGGATTACCACCGGAGGCCTAACTGCAATTATTGCAAATATAGTAATACGGGTAAAAGAGTAGGAAACAAGTAGTAGAAACAAGTATTAAGTAATAAGTATTACCGAAGCCGCTGGTTTATACTTGATAGGCGTTGATTAATACTTGTTAGTTGATGCTTGTCGATTAATACTTAATACCTAATTCTTAATACTTAAATTACTCATTTTATCTGTTGTGCGGAAGGGGAAATCAGGATACTCGTAAAGACTGAAACGAGGTTCGGTTTCTCCTTTCGTATAATTCCATATAGAAGCATAGTCTTCCGGATCTTCTCCCATCTTGGCTAACTGGCGCAGGTAAGCAGCTAGCGATTTATTCTCTACAATATAAATCTGCCCCATCTGATCGATAATCGGGCTATGATGACGAGTACCGTCATGTTCGAAGCGTAGAATTCGTTTTCCTTCTTCAGTTAGTCCCACCAACTGGAAAGTCATGCTTTTACCGATAGCCGGTAAATTCAATACGCTGCGATCAGTGGCAAGGAAAGGTAAATGATGCTTTCTCATGAAGCGTCTTAATTGCTTGGCAACATCCTCTTTAGGCTCCTCTTCTGTTCCTACTTTCGTCTCTAATATCTTATATAACTCCTCTGCCTGTTCCGGTGTCATACGGCCATAAATCTTTTCCTCCTGTTGCTCCTGCATTGAACGACTGTTGGGTGCAAATACTGCATAATTCTCATTGAATCCCTTTACCGAGAAAGTGTAATAACATACCACCCCCAACGAATTGAGCACCTGACGAAGCCGGGTCGTATGCCCTCTACGTGAAGCAGCCACCGTATATACCAACTGATTCGTAATAATCCATCCCGCAGAAAGAATCTTCCGGATCGCTTCTTTAGCTTCAGGAGTAACCTCCAGCGGTGTCTGGAAATGAGTCTGTATAATAAACTGTTTCACACCGATAGCCGATGCTTTCTCCTTGAATTCCCGCAGAACATCAACCAGCCCGTCGTTGATACGCATCGGCAAATAAGCCAACAGACGTGACCCCAACCGTACCCGTTGCAATTCCGCATATTTCTCTCCATCCTTGCGTTCAAGATTCGCCCTTTGTTTGCGTGCCGCCATCCGATACACCGCATCCAGAATATTCTGAAGCGTTTTATTTTGACTCATCAGCGCATCGCCTCCTGTAATAAGAATATCCCGCAATTGCGTATCCTCTTCAAAATAAGCCATTAACCGACGCAACTTACGATCCCATGATTCCTTCGGGCGTAAAGACTCAAATTCGAAATTCAACCGCTCGCTCTGAAAATCATACATACGCTGACAGGAAGCACAAAGTCCTCCGCAAGCCCGTCCCATAGTGTCAGGAATGAGAATAGCCACCTCCGGATACCGCCGATGAATGTTATGCCCGTCCGGCAAAAGCCATCCCGCAGCATTAGGCTTCCCGGCTTCTACAATATCCTCTTTCTCCCACGCGCGAATATTTCCATACGTCTCCACCAAACGTGGAGAATACAGAATATAACTCCGAATAGCCTCGTCATTATACCCATATCCCGTTACATTAAGCAACGATAAATAATAAGGAGTTGCAAAGAACGGCATACCCTTCTTCCGGGCACGATAAAGCAAATACATAGTCTCTGACGAAAGTGAATTTCCCAGGAATCGATTCAACTCGCCCGGACTTTTCACAGCCATTGCCAAATGAAAGCGGAAATCGTTCCACCACTCATTGACCAACCTGTATTTTTCTTCATAACTCATTCCCTCCTCAAAGTGAAAACGCACCGAAGGCTTCGACTTCCTGTTTTCAATCTTCTGAATCAACAAGTGCAACATCCGCTCCTTATTCTCATCCCGCACTTCACGTACCTCTTCATCCAATCCCGTTTCCCACCGGTCATTCCTGCTTTTGATACGCTGTGGCGATGGTAAAGGCACAACCTCTCCCTTCAACCGTTTAAACATCTGGAAAATTTCAATAAACAAATCCGTCGGTATCTCCATATTTTCCAACGTTCCCGTCAGAAACTCATAAAGCAACCGAATCGTCTGTACTGACATATCCTGTCCAGTAGACAGTTCATGGACATTCTGTCCATCATAATCGAGTAAGAGTCGAATTTGCTCCCTCGCCTCCTCCGCAGCCTCATTTTCTATCCTGCAAATTTCCAAAAAACGCAGCATCCCAGCCTTGAACTCTTCCACAGAAGAGCTCTTATCAGCTATCTCCACCGCTTCAGGAATTTCTTGATTATAGATTTGTTTCAACTGTGAAAAAGTAAGCGCAAGCATTTTCTTTTGTTTCATAAGCAATCTCTCTATTTTTTAATTATTATAATATACTACCACACCGCATAGTCCCCCTCCGGCCTCGTCTGCACGGCGTCAAGCGAAGGTTTTATTACCGGCGTTAAGAAGGGCAGACTGTTTGAGCGAAGCGAGTTTCTACCCTTTAGACGGGAATGAAACCGGAGTAGCCGGGCAGGCGCAGCCTTGATTTTTTCTTTTGGGTACTTTTTCTTTTGTATCAAGACAAAAGAAAAAAGTACATAAAGATAACAAAAAAAGCGGAGGTACAAAACCCCCGCTTTTTCTATCCTATTAATCTTTACGATTTTCTAACATTTAAAGCGACTTATTTTTTCGTTTCCGTGTCGTCATTCTTCCGTTTCGGCTCCTTCTTGGCAAGAAGAACAATATTATACACATAATCCGTCATCCACTGTTCAGAGTATCCCAAACGCTCTTTGTACTGGCGAACAGTCGCAGCCGTTTTATGCACATCATCAGCCTTCCACACTGTCTTGGTACAAACATCGTGTACCGTTTTCTGTGTCATACCATACAAAGCCTTCTTAAAGATCGACGGCATACGAAACCTCCACTGCATCAGATTTCCCATCAACATCATCAGATCATTGGAAAATCCCTGATACATGAACAAATAAGATTGAATATCATTTTGAGTGCGGCAGTTACGTTTCACGGAAGAGTCGATTTCCTTAAAGAAGTTCTCGTTCAACCCATAATCCTGCATCAGCATTTTGCGCGCAGCAGATTTTTCGGCCAATCCCAGTTTACCGTTTTGAGTAGGAACTTTAAACAAACGTTTGAAGTTAGCTACGTCCGGCAAGAAGCGGATATTAGTGATACCGAGGTTTGTGGCGATAACTGACTGGAAATACACCCGTGTCAGTGATATGAAATCTTCTACATTGCCGACTTTCGTTTCATCGGATTTTTTCTTGAATAAACCAAATAAGCCCATTGTTATCTCTACAATTTTATTATTTACAATTTACTATTTGAGCGTGTGGAAGGTATATAAAATAACTACCATCTGTCAATTTGCGTGCAAAGGTACAAAAACAGTTGGTTTTCACCAACATTCCAAGTCCTTTTCGATGTCCGGCATTGTCTCTTTCTTAAAAACAGGGCTTTGGATGCCAGCTTTCTTTTGCGCCCGGTAATCATTTAGCAGACGGATAGCATATTTTCCGAGGAAAAGGATAGCAATCAGATTACAGATAGCCATTAACGCCATCGTGACATCTGCCAGGCTCCATACCATATCCAATGTGGCAAGTGAACCGAAGAGCACCATACCACCCACCAATATCCTGTAACCATGAAGTACCCATTTCCGGTGAGTGATAAAACGGATATTAGCCTCACCATAATAATAATTCCCCAGAATACTGCTGAAAGCAAAAAAGAAAAGAGCTACGGCAACGAAGATACTGCCCGAAGAACCTATTTCGTTTGTCAACGCCTGTTGAGTCAGCTGCACTCCATTAGCCGAACCATCCAGAGGAGCCCCACTAAAGAGGATGATAAAAGCCGTACAGGTACATATCAATAATGTATCTGTAAATACCGCCAAAGTCTGTATCAACCCTTGTTTTACGGGATGGCTGACATGAGCCGTGGCAGCCGCATTCGGGGCCGAACCCATACCGGCCTCATTGCTGAAAAGTCCTCTCTTGATGCCCTGCATTAATGCCATACCAACTCCTCCTGCCAATGCCTGCTCCCAACCGAAAGCATGGCTGACAATCAGTGCGATAACACCCGGTAAATGAGTGATATTGAGTGCAACAATAACCAGTGCCAGCCCTACATATCCCAAAGCCATAACAGGCACGATAATACTACTGACGCGGGCAATGCGTTGAATACCTCCAAAGATGATAAGCAATGTCAGCAAAGTCAGCACACCTCCCAATATAATATGATTGAACCCAAAAGCATGCTCTGCCGCAGCACAGATCGTATTACTCTGTACAGAATTGAAAGCAAACCCGAAAGTAATGCTTATTAATACGGCAAAAAGCATTCCCATCCACGGTTGTTTCAACCCTTTCTTCATATAATAAGCAGGTCCTCCGATGAACGAATCCTTTCCGCGTATTTTGTATAATTGTCCCAAAGTAGACTCTATGAAAGCACTCGAAGCCCCTAACAGTGCGATGACCCACATCCAGAAAATAGCCCCGGGACCTCCGATGGCAATGGCAGTAGCCACTCCCGCAAGATTCCCCGTACCCACACGGCTGGCGATAGAAATAGCGAATGCCTGAAAAGAAGATACATGTTTCTCTCCCTGTTTTCCTTTGCCGGCGGATTCGCTTAACAGCACGATCATTTCCCGGATCATGCGAAATTGTACAAAGCGTGTCCGTAGGCTGAACCAGACAGCACATCCTAATAACATAATAATTAGAATATACGTCCAAAGTATGTCATTAATCTCGTTGATAAAAGTCATAGTTAAGTATTAAGTATAAAGCATTGTTTGTGGTTATTCGTCTTTTATTCGGAAGTAAAATTTATGATTTTCGAATACAGGTTCCACAATATCATAACGAACAAATTTGGCGAGCAGATGTTCAGCGGCACGTCGTGAAAGTCCGGTTTGTCGACAGTAACGGTTGAGTGAGAGTAAAGTTCCGTGCTCCAGTTGATCGAGCAGGAGCTGTTCACGTTCGGTGTAGCGGATGAGTTCTCCACGGGGGCTATCGCTCTGTTGCCATACACGGAGATGTATGGGAGTTGCCAGAATATTTTCGTCCTTGATGCGGAGATAGGCTAGGGGCTTTCCGGTTTCGTCCTTGGCGTAAACCGGTTTATGTGGAGTTTCTTCGATGGTTGCCACTAACACTTGTCGTCCTTCCACTATGTATGTTTGCAGAGAATATTCCACTTCCGGCACGCAATAAAGTTGTGCGGTGGCTTCAATCATATATTTTTCTTCTTCGGAGCGTACTCCTGCGATTTTACCATTGTCTTTAACGCCAATAAGTAATCGTCCTCCGTTCGTGTTGGCAAAAGCCGAAAGTGTTTTGGCTATTTTGCGTGCGTCGGAAATTTCGAATTTAAAGTCCTGTTGCTGGTGCTCTCCTTCAGCAATCAGTGCATGTATATAATCGGTATCTGTAAGCAGTTTCATGGCTACAAAGGTAGGTAAAAAAGGTAAAAAGCCCCTTTTTTAGATATTTTTCGAAGATTATCTCAAAAAAAATATTGATTTTATGCTTTTATTTCGGGAAACAGTGTATTTTTGCGGCACATTATTAACGAAAAAAATAAAAGGATTATGAAAGAATTGGTAGAAAAGGTAGCAGCTCTTTATGCTGACTTCTCAAAAGATGCTAACGCACAGATCGAAAACGGTAACAAAGCAGCAGGAACTCGCGCTCGTAAAGCTTCTTTGGAAATCGAAAAAGCAATGAAAGAATTCCGTAAAGCATCTTTGGAAGCTTCTAAAAAATAATTTAGAAGACTACTAGGATATTGAAAAAGAGGGCATATCGTGAAGCGATATGCCCTCTTTTTGTTTTAATGCGGAATGACTTTTTATTGTTTTAGTACGGATAGTGGCAATTATTTATAGCATAAAAAGCGGTTCGTTTGGGTGAATCGCTTTTTTAGAAAAGAGATGTCTCCCAAGATGTAAGTCCGGGCTTTTTATATTTTTGTGGTTCTTTTAAATGATTTATTTGCAATTTGTAGGGGGGCAAACTTTTTTCTTCTATACGCATCTCAAATTTAATCGTATATTTGCGAAAAGAATCAAGATCGGGAATGATGAACGAAAACGTCTTAGCTAAACTGAAGATACTTGCAGAATCTGCCAAGTACGATGTTTCCTGTTCTTCCAGTGGTACGGTGCGTTCCAATAAGCCGGGAACGCTGGGAAACACTGTGGGAGGATGGGGGATATGCCACAGTTTTGCCGAGGACGGTCGATGTATCTCGCTATTGAAAATCATGCTTACCAATTATTGCATTTACGATTGTGCCTATTGCGTCAACCGTCGTAGCAACGATCTTCCCCGCGCTACCTTTTCCGTTTCGGAATTGGTGGAGCTGACGATGGAATTCTACCGTCGTAACTATATCGAAGGGCTGTTTCTTAGCTCCGGAGTGGTCCGTAATCCGGACTATACAATGGAGAGACTTGTGCGTGTAGCCAAAGATTTGCGGCAAGTGTACCGTTTTAACGGTTATATCCATCTCAAGAGTATTCCCGGAGCCAGTCGCGAATTAGTGAATGAAGCCGGATTGTATGCCGATCGTCTTAGCGTCAACGTCGAAATTCCCAAAGAAGAAAATTTGAAACTGCTTGCACCGGAAAAAGACCATAAAAGTGTATTTGCTCCGATGAAATACATTCAACAAGGCGTGTTGGAGAGTAAAGAAGAACGGCAGAAGTTTCGCCACGCACCGCGTTTCGCACCTGCGGGACAAAGTACCCAGGTGATTGTGGGAGCTACCTCCGAATCGGATAAAGATATTCTTTTTCTTTCATCGGCACTTTATGGGCGCCCCACCATGAAACGTGTCTATTACTCGGGCTACGTTTCCGTGAATACGTATGATAAGCGCCTTCCGGCATTGAAACAGCCGCCTCTGGTACGTGAAAACCGGCTCTATCAGGCTGACTGGTTATTGCGTTTTTATCAATTCAAGGTAGATGAAATTGTGGATGATTCCTATCCGGATCTCGATCTCGAAATAGACCCGAAACTTTCGTGGGCTTTGCGCCATCCCGAACAGTTTCCTGTCGACATCAATAAGGCAGACTACGAAATGTTGCTCCGTGTGCCGGGAGTAGGGGTGAAGTCGGCGAAACTGATTGTTGCTTCCCGTCGTTTTTCGCGGCTGGGATTTTATGAACTGAAGAAGATAGGAGTGGTGATGAAGAAAGCGCAATATTTCATCACTTGCAAAGAACTGCCTCTCCAGATGCAGACACTGAACGAACTTTCTCCGCAACGGGTGCGCAGCTTATTGTTGCCGAAACCGAAAAAGAAAGTGGATGAACGTCAGCTGTTGCTTGATTTTGGCGAATAGTAAATATGCTTGGTGTTTTTTATGAATGTTTATATTTACGATAAAACCTTTGATGGGCTGCTGACGGCTGTGTTCGACGCCTATTTCCGCAAGACTTTTCCCGATGCTTTGTTGTCGGAAGGAGATGCTTTGCCTTTATTTTGTGATGAGCTGCATACGGTAGTGACCGATGAAGAAAAGGCCGGGCGTGTGTGGCGGGGATTGCAGAAGAAAGTTTCCTCTTCTGCTTTGGGTTGCCTCACGCAAAGTTGGCTGTCGGAACTTCCGGAAATAGGAATACTTATTTTTCGATATATCCGTAAAGCAATCGATGCCCCCCGCTCTATTGAAACCAATTTTGGTGATCCGGACGTTTTGCAATTAGCGCAAATATGGAAGAAGGTGGATGGCGAACGCGTACACCTGATGCAATTTGTCCGTTTCCAGAAAGCTGCCGACGGTACATTCTTTGCCGCTTTCGAACCACAGTATAATGCACTCCCGCTGACCGTTCACCATTTCAAAGACCGTTTTGCCGATCAGAAGTGGATTATTTACGACATGAAACGCCGTTACGGATTTTATTATGATTTGCAGAAGGTGACGACTATCTCGTTTGATGATGACAGTCGTGAATCCCATTTGATTACGGGGATGCTGGACGAAAGCCTGATGGACAAGGATGAGAAGCTTTTCCAACAACTTTGGAAGACATATTTCAAGGCTATTTGTATCAAAGAACGCATGAATCCGAGAAAGCACAGGCAGGATATGCCTGTACGTTATTGGAAGTATTTGACGGAGAAGCAAAAGTGAAAATCACCATAAGGCAACTTTCCCTAAATTGTCTATTTCTAATTTGGCACTTATACCCATCGCTTTAAAGACTTTAGCTAGCGTGGAAAGAGTTAAGTTTTTCCCGCTTTCTATGCGGGAGATTTGGGCTCTTTGTACGCCTATCAGATTTCCTAGTTCTTCTTGAGTGAGATTTTTGGATTGTCTGGCTTTTTTTATGGCTTCTCCAATAAGGAAAGATTGTAAGCCCTCTTCAAATTTATCACGTGCAAGAGTTCCCTTCTTTCCTATATGTTTATCTATAATTTCTTCTTCTGTATAAAACTTCATCTTTTCCATATTCTTATTTTTTAGAATTAAAATATATTTTTCTTATCTCTTCCGCTTTTGTTATTTCTTTGGAAGGAGTCTTCTGGGTTTTCTTTATAAATCCATGGGTAGCAATGACTAAAGTATCTACTCCATCCACTTTATCCCAAAAAGCTAATAGTCTATATTGGTTTTTGTTATAGAGTGTCCTGAACTCCCATATATCTGTATTGTCTAATTTTTTAAAGAGTTCCGGGGCTATAACAAATTTAGACTTTGCTATGTTGTAGATAATTTTGTCTTTTACTTTTGGGGGGCAATTGGTTAAGAAAATTGTCCGCTTCTTCTGAATATACTATTTTAAATTTCGCTTTTGCCTCCATGGATTTATTTTTTACGTAGCAAAGGTACTGAAAATAGTTCTATATATGGAAACATTCGAGATGTTTTTTTTAAAGGGGTTATATGTACTTTTCTCTTATTCAATCCTTTGCACCGTTACATCCGGAAATTCCTGTATCAGCGAAAGCAGATGCCCTTCATCATTATTTCGCTTCGACTTGATAACCATCGTAACCTGATAATATTCTGTTTCACCCGTGTGTTGCGTTTCCATCTCGTAAGAGACTATCAGGTAGTCTTTAGAGTTGAATCTGTCCGCTATCTGTTTCAGTATGTCTTTGTTGGGAGTTGAGAAAGAAACCATCGAGCTTTTCATTCCGATGCTTTTAAATAGATAGCTAAGTAGTTCCAGTCCGACGAGGGTTAACACCGTGGCGGCAATACCGATGGTGTACATTCCTGCACCTACCGCCAAGCCGATACCTGCTGTTGCCCAGATTCCTGCGGCGGTAGTCAGTCCGCGTACAATCTGTTTTTGAAAGATGATGGTTCCTGCACCGATAAATCCGATACCGCTGACAACCTGTGCCGCCACCCGACTGGGATCGAGTGTGACACTACTTTCTTTTATAATTTCCTGAAATCCGTATTGGGAAACAATCATAATCAAAGCACTACCTAGCGACACGAGAAAATGAGTGCGGTATCCGGCTTCTTTGGCACGGTATTCACGATCCAGTCCGATGATGGTTCCCAATATTCCGGCGACCAATAAACGGATTACAAAATCCATATTCAACATCATGTGTTCAATCTCCTTTCTGTTTTTTATTGTTTGTGGAAAAATGCTTAGGACCATAAATATACAATTATTTCCCCTTTTTGTATCAATCATTTAGTAATATTTGAACGTATCCAATTCATTTTATCGTATATTCGCAGATTCAAATAAATGTTTAATCCCGCGACCGAGCAAATAATGAAGAAAAGAATTTTTTATATAATCAGCTTTCTGGTGATCTTCTGTATGGAGGTGTTGATAGCTTTGTATGTGCGCGACCGTTTCATACGTCCCTATGTCGGAGATATGCTGGTTGTAGTGCTGGTATATAGCTTTGTACGTATCTTTCTACCGATGGGGATTCCGCGGATGCCGTTTTATGTCTTTCTTTTTGCCTGTTTCGTAGAAGTGTTGCAATACTTCCAGCTGGTGGAAACATTGGGCATTACGAACCGCGTAGCCCGAATTGTGCTGGGTTCTACGTTCGATTGGGGAGATATTGCCTGCTATGCTGTGGGATGCGTTTTCATTGTCTTATTCGAGCGTATTTGCAAACACTCATAACAGTGAGGCGCACATTTTACGTATTTCGTTGAGTCGGTTTGAAAGGGCTTTCTTTTCACGGGCCAAAGCCATGTTATATCGTGATTGCATATTGATAAGTAACTCTGGATTAATGTCTAGAGCTGCTTCCACCATCAATGCAAAATCACTGGTAATAGGTCTTTTTCCATTCAATATTTCATTAAGCATTGTATAAGGAACCCCAAGAATTTCCGAGAATTTCTTTTGAGAGATTTTGCGGCATTCCAATTCTTCTTTTAACACATCACCTGGGTGTGTAGGTAATCTTTTTATTGTATTCATACTTGATTTTTTATTGGTAATGATTGGTTATGTCAGTTACTATACAAATGGTTAATATAGTTTCAGTACCTTCGGTGCGGGTTCTAAACTCCAGCCGGTAGTGATAGTCTATACGGATGGAAAAATAGTCTGCACGGCCTTGAAGAGCTTCGAAGTTTAGAGAATTAAAGACGAATAAATCTTCTATCCGCGTAGCGGCAATTAAAGTATCGATACGTTTCTGGTACTTTTTGATAACAGCTGCGTCAAAACGATATTTTTTGCTTTTACACTTACCATCCTCATACAACTCCTTAGATACTCTTTTTCGTACTCTATAATCATATTCCATTTGTTTCTGCAAATATAGTGTTTTATTTATAATTCACGAAAATAGTGAATGTCTTTTTCTTTGCAGAAAAGGGAATAGAGCTTATTCAGTCACTATTTAACGGATGGCCGCAATATTTGCAAAACTCTGCATTATCTTCGTGTCCGGAGCGATGGCAGTTGGGACATTCTTTGTCTCTCCTGCGTTTATACTCTTTCATCATGGAGGCAGATACGATACCTGTGGGTACGGCAATAATCGTGTAACCGATCAGCATGACACAGGCGGAAAGGAATTTTCCGAGGCCGGTGGCGGGAGTAATATCTCCATAACCTACGGTAGTCATGGTGACGATAGCCCAATAGATGCTGTTCGGGATATTGTTGAACTGGGAGTTGGGTTGCGTTCCTTCAATCATATACATTAGCGTTCCGATGGAAGTCACCAGAATGACGACAAACAGGAAGAACACTGCAATCTTCTTACTACTTTCACGCAAGGCGGTGAGCAGCCGTTCCCCCTCATTCAGAAAGTTGAAAAGCTTGAAGACGCGGAACACACGTATCAGGCGGAAGGCACGGATGATGAGTAGATAGCGGGCGCCCGGAAAGAGCAGACCGATGTAAAGAGGCAATGTGGCCAGTAAGTCTACGATACCGAAAAAGCTGAATATGTATTTCCGGGGACGGGGTGAACAGTAGATTCTCGTCAGGTATTCGAAAGTAAAGAAGCCGGTGAAAAGGAATTCCATAATGACGAACGGAGTCGTCAGATAGGTGGGAAGTCCTTTCAGGCTTTCGATGATGACGAGCAATACGCTGACCAGAATACAGGCGATAAGAATCACGTCGAACAATTTCCCGGCAGGGGTGTCCGATTCGAAGATGATGACGTATAACTTTCGTTTCAGTTTCTCGTCATGCAAAAAACGATGGATTCTTTCTTTCAGTTTCATATCAATAGTGCTTGGCCGGAATTAAAGAAAAAGTCTTTTTAGTCGATGACCCACTGTTTATTGTAGGCAACGGTCTTTTGCGGGTTGTAATACATTCCCTCTTGTGTAGGAATATAGAGAATGTATGTCTTTCCGGTCTTGTTCTTCAATGAAGTGTCGCGCAGCCAGGGGTTGGCATCACGAAGTTGGGCATAGGTGATTCCCTGTGATTTTGCGTAGTCGTTCAGATCGTCGATAGAAGTGTTGACGGTTACCTCTTTATAAGGAATAGGCGGATACAGATGTTCCTGTTTCAAGAGGAATCCGTAACGTTGCGGGTTATTGAATATCTCTTTGGCTGCCAGCAGGCGGAACATGTAGCGGGAAGTTTCCTCTACCAGCCATAAGTCCATGGCATGACTTGCCAACTGCTTTTCAAGTTGGGAGGAGATACGTCCCTGTCCGGCGTTATAGGCGGCGGAGACAGCCATCCAATCGCCATATTTGGCATACGCTTGTTTGAAGTATTTGCAGGCGGCAACGGTTGCTTTTTCAATATGATAGCGTTCGTCTACGTTATCGTTCACTTCCAGCCCGAATTCCCGTCCGGTGGCAGGCATAAATTGCCATAGACCTGCTGCTCCTGCCGGAGAGCGTGCGATGTTATTCAGATTGCTCTCGATGACCATCAGGTATTTGAAGTCATCAGGAATACCGTTTGCTTTCAGTATCGGTTCGATGATGGGGAAGTAACGGTTGGCACGCTTGATTAATAACATGGTGGTGGAGTGCATATAGGTGAAGGCCATCATCTCGCGGTCCATCCGTTCGCGGCGGTCATAGCGCCGGAGGTCGATCGTTTCCCCGTCGAAGGTGACCTGTGCGGGAACAGTAGGCGGAGTGACACAATAAGGCACTTCCGATTTGGCGGAATGTTGTTCGTTCACTTGGCTGCTGCCTGTCAATATTGGGATGGAAGCACCGATGCAAAATACTAATATAAGTGTAAGAATATAGTTGATTTTCATTTGTCTTTTCATTTTATAACCTTTTTGGATGCTTCAATGTTTACGTCTATCTTGCAAAGATAACCTCATTTTGCTTTTTTCAAAGAACTTTTCTTGCATTTTATACGTTTTTCTAATAGAGTTAAAATAAACAACGAATCAAGATGAATATAGCAATGACCGGAGCTACCGGATATATAGGTAAACATCTTTCTAATTATCTTACAGAAAAGGGCGGACATCGGATCATTCCTCTAGGAAGGTCGATGTTTCGCGAAGGTATGTCCGGTTATTTGATTCAGACACTGACCCATTGTGATGTTGTCATCAACCTGGCAGGTGCACCTATCAATAAACGTTGGACACCGGAATATAAACAGGAGCTTTTCAACAGTCGTATTGTTGTAACCAATCGTATTATCCGCGCTTTGAACGCAGTCAAAACGAAACCGAAACTGATGATTTCGGCTTCTGCCGTAGGTTATTATCCTTCGGAAGCGGAGGTGGACGAATATACCCGTACCCGTGGAGAAGGTTTTCTGTCCGATCTTTGCTATGCGTGGGAAAAAGAGGCGAAACACTGTCCCGAACCTACAAGGCTCGTTATTACACGCTTCGGCGTAGTGCTTTCTCCGGACGGGGGAGCGATGCAGCAGATGCTTCGCCCTTTGCAAGCCACCAAGATAGCCACCGCCATCGGTCCCGGTACACAGGTTTTTCCGTGGATATCGATACGGGATCTTTGCCGTGCAATGGAGTTCTTTATCACTCACGAAGAGACACATGGGGTATATAACCTGGTTGCTCCGCAGCAGATCTCGCAATATGCTTTCACCCGTGCGATGGGAAAGGCTTATCGGGCATGGACAACGATGGTAGCTCCGCAACGAATTTTCCGTATCTTATATGGTGAAGCGGCATCTTTCCTGACTGCTGGCCAGAGAGTTCGCTCAACGCGTCTGACGGAGGCGGGATTTCATTTCTCCATTCCCAATGTCGGACGTCTTTTCAGAGGCACGGACCATAGTACGGTTACCTCTCTCGATTTGCACCGGTATATGGGACTTTGGTATGAAATAGCCCGCTACGAGAATCGTTTTGAATACGGACTTGTAGACGTCACGGCTACTTACACGCTCCGTCCCGACGGCATGATTCGTGTGGAGAACCGGGGATGCAAACGTAATTCTCCTTACGACATCTGCAAGACTGCCAACGGACACGCCAAAATACCCGATCCCACACAGCCGGGCAAACTGAAAGTGTCTTTCTTCCTTAGTTTCTATTCTGATTATTATGTCTTGGAACTGGATGAAGAGAATTACAATTATGCCCTGGTAGGCAGCAGTACTGATAAATATCTCTGGATACTAAGCCGTACACCCCAACTGCCGGAAGAAATCAAGAAGAAACTCGTCACCGCTGCCGAACGTCGTGGATACGATACGAGCCAGTTGAAGTGGATCGAGCAACTCTGATCGCAGGCATATACATATATCAGTTTATGCAATCCGCACCTAATAAATAATATAAGATTGTTTAGCGAAAGTATTTAACGGACGATAAACCAACTTTAAAACAACAGAAATTATGGATTACGAAATTATTCATCAGCCCGAACAAAAATTGTTCAAGACAGAAGTAGACGGTCGCACCGCCTTTGTACAATATCGCCTGATAGGTGATTCTCTTGATATTATCCACACAATTGTGCCACAACCCATTGAAGGGCGGGGGATTGCCGCTGCTTTGGTAAAAGCTGCTTACGCCTATGCATTAGCTAACGGGATGAAGCCGAAAGCAACGTGCTCTTATGCAGTGAAGTGGTTGGAAAGACACCCGGAAATAAATGGTTAAATACTCGCTTTTGATTCGTCGGAAAAGGAAATAATATTATCTTTGTAATTGGAAATCAATGAAGAAAAATAGTGTTATGATAAAAGAAGGTGAAAAGGTAAAAGTGGATCCTAGATTAACGGGACTCGATGAATGGATAGAGGGTACAGTAATTGATATTGAACATAATCCGTTCAAAGGCTTAGTTATAGCGATTCGTGATAAATTTAACCGTATTTTCTTTGGTGAGCAGAAATATTTTATTCCTGTAAATGAGGATAATGTATGTATGCAATAGCCTTTGATATGGTCATTACAGACCTACGTGCCAATTATGGAGAGCCTTATAACAATGCCTATTTTGAAATAAATAAAGTGTTGCGTCAGTATGAGTTTTATAATACGCAGGGTAGTGTATATCTAACAGAGAAAACTGATATGGCAAATCTTTTTCGTGCAATTGACGCATTGAAACGTATTCCTTGGTTTCAGGCGTCAGTTTGTGATCTTCGTGCGTTTCGTGTAGAAGACTGGTCGAACTTTACGGATTTTATAAAAGAAAATAAGTAGATAAGCTTTCAGGTCTGAATATGTATTCATGCCTGAAAGCTCCTTTTATTTCTCAATTACTGTTTCCACCTCTTCAACTGTGGAAAGTACTCCTTCATCGTTTTCCGTGCTTCCTCCACTGTGTATTTCACTTCCGAGTCTTTATTGAACTCATCCAGATAATTCAGATTAAGCTCGATCATCTCGTCCATGGTACACTCTTTCGTGAAATGTCCGTCCGCATAGCAATAGTGGCAATAATCTTCGTTCTTGCTACCGTCCGTTTCTTTTCCAAAAGTTGAGTCGTCTATCGGCATACCGCAACTTTGACAAAATTTTTGTTCCATCTTTTTTTGTTAGATTATAAGTTTATGTTACAAGACAAATGTAAGTAGAAATATTGGAAAAGAAGTAATCCGGTCTTGCTATTTATTCATTTATTTCTTTCCTGGTTTGCTTTTGGTGTTAATTGGTTTTCACGGGCAGCCGTTTCCACATCCAACGGGGAATCATTTTCCAGAAAAAGACCAGTATCCGGTAGCGCCAGTCGATCACTACTATCCGTTGTTTCCGCTCCAGTGACCAGGCGATGTGACGTCCCACTTTCGCTGCATCCATTAATAGCGGATAATGTTTCCCGTCGTTGAGCAAGTCGGTGGCAACAAATCCGGGACGGATATCAGTAAAACGGATATTCAGTTTTTGTAAATATGAAAGTTGTTCGAGAGCATCTATGTAAGTGTTCTGGAAGCGTTTGGTGGCAGAGTAGGCAGGAGCCACTCCAAGTCCTTTCGTTCCCGCGATGGAACTGATGACTGCCAGGTGGCCGCCTCCGCTTTTCCTGAAATAGATGAAAGCGGTATCCACCATGCGGATAAATCCCTCTACATTCGTGTATGCTGTGTTCAGCTCCACCTCCATGTTCAGATTCGTGTTCTGGAAACCGATGCCCGAACTAAGAAGAAACAAATCCATGCCGCCCACCTTGTCGATGAGCATATTCAATTTCTCGCCTGCATCTTCCTGGGTTACGTCCAACGTTTGAATTTGAATCTGATCCGGTGCTGCCCGTTGCAGGTTTTCGAGAGCAGATTGCCGTCTGCCGGCTACTCCGATTTGCCATCCATCCAGTAACAGACATTTTGCAACTTCTTGTCCGATGCCGGAGGTAGCGCCAATGATAATGGCTTTTTTCATTACTGATTTTTTTAGTAAGTTATAGGTTCAATAAATGTCGTATGGCCTGCCAGGGTGCATAAAGCAACATCCTCGGTCCGGAGAAACGCATCACCTGTCGCATTCGTTCGCGCATGACGGGTTTGTAACAATGTACGGTGCATTCCTTGCATGCACTCTTCTTCTCTCCAAACGGACAATGGTCGAGACGTGCGTGGGCATAGCGGAGCAACTCTTCACAGTCGGCACAAAGAATTGTATTTTTTTCTTTTTTCCGGCAATAGAGGCGGATCATCAACTCTACCGTTTTCTTTTCGTGCGCAATGCGTGATGCTTTCATCTCTTTCTTTTTTACACTTTGGAATGACAAAGATAGCGAAGATTATGCAGAAATGCAGGCGTATTCTGTTAAAATACACCTTCTTCTTTTTTCTATTTTGAAAAGCACCCTTTCATTTTGGTAGGGTATTTAGAGATTACTTTTTCAAAATGAAAAAAATATTGCATTGATTACAAGCTAATTATCAGAATCCTTTTCATTTTGGCATACTCTTGGCTATGAGGGGAACATACAAAATGATTCATGAGTTATGGAAGAGTACATTTCAGATAACAGTCTGTATATTCGGAGTAAGAATAATAGCATGATTAACCGGAAGATGATAGGGCGCGTGTTGGGTATGTTGCTATTTATCGAATTGGGGATGTTCTTACTTTGTGCCGGAGTGTCGGCTGGTTACGGGGAAAGTGATTATAAATACTTTCTTTACACCTGTATCATCAATGCTGTGGTAGGCGGATTGTTACTGCTCTACGGACGGGGAGCGGAGAATAAGATGAGCCGGAGAGACGGATATTGTGTGGTCACTCTTTCATGGGTGTTTTTTACCTTTTTCGGCATGCTTCCTTTTTATTTTAGCGGAAGCATTGATACGATAACCAATGCCTTTTTCGAAACCATGTCCGGGTTTACCACTACAGGAGCTACTATTCTCGATGATATTGAATCCCTTTCCCACGGTATGCTTTTCTGGCGAAGCCTGACGCAGTGGATCGGTGGTTTGGGGATTGTGTTTTTCACGATTGCCATTCTTCCTATCTTTACCACGGGAGGAGTGCAACTCTTCTCTGCTGAATCTACGGGAGTGACGCACGACCGTACCCATCCGAAAATCAATGTCATGGCCAAGTGGTTGTGGACAATTTATCTGGTATTGACAGTTTCGGAAACTGTCTTATTGATGTTTGGGGGCATGAGCTTGTTTGATGCCATTTGCCAGTCGTTTGCCACTACTGCTACGGGCGGATATTCTACCAAGCAGAACAGTATATCTTACTGGAATTCTCCGTATATAGAATATGTGGTGGCTATCTTTATGATTGTTTCCAGTATCAACTTCTCTTTGTTTCTGATGTGTTTGAAAGGAAAAGTCGGTCGTTTATTCAAAGATGAAGAGCTGCACTGGTTTCTGGCGTCAGTGGGTATCTTGACTTTTCTTATCACGTTGGCGCTCGTCTTTCAAAATCATTATGACTGGGAACTGGCTTTCCGGAAAGCATTGTTCCAGGTGTCTACGGTGCATACTTCCTGCGGTTTTGCTACGGATGATTATAATATGTGGCCTCCTTTCACGTGGTTACTGTTGTTCATTGCGATGCTTTCGGGAGGGTGTACGGGTTCTACCAGTGGAGGTATCAAGAATATGCGGTTGCTGATTGTGGCGCGTGCCATCCGGAATGAGTTCAAACATCTGCTCCACCCGAATGCCGTGCTTCCCGTACGTATCAATAAGCAGACGGTGTCTTCTTCTATCGTAACTACCGTATTGATTTTCTTTGCTTTTTATCTGGTTCTGATCCTGATTGGGTGGACGGCTCTTTTGTTTTTGGGAGTTGGCTTTTCCGAGTCCGTCAGTACGGTTATTTCGAGTATAGGCAATGTCGGTCCGGGATTGGGAACTTGCGGGCCTGCATATTCGTGGAATTCTTTACCTGATCTGGCAAAGTGGATACTTTCTTTTCTGATGCTGGTGGGACGTCTGGAATTGTTTAGTGTACTCCTGTTGTTTTATCCGGGATTCTGGAAGAATAGATAAACTGTAAATCATGAACGGGCTTCTGAAACATCGTTGGAAGAGTTTGTGGTTGACGGAAACAATCTGTATCTTTGCAGCATGAAAAAGTTATTGTGTCCGCAATGCAAGATTGCAGCTATGTATGTGAAGAATGAACAGGGTGACAGGCTGCTGGTTTATGTGCTCGAAGATGGTGAAGTTGTTCCCAAATATCCGGAAGATTCGATGGAGGGGTTCGATTTGACAGAAGTCTTCTGCCTGGGATGCTCGTGGCATGGTTCACCTAAACGGTTGGTGAAACGATAGACCGGGAGACTCATGCTCTCATACTGATTTTTTTGATTTATGTCAACTAAAAGAGGAACGCAAATCAAGAACTAATTCATTGAATTTTCCGTATCTTTGCATCCGATTTTAGAACATAGACGTATGGCAACTTCTAAAGAAATGACGGCAGGGCCGGCATTACCTCTCATTTTAAAGTTTACGCTGCCGCTTTTACTCGGCAATCTGTTGCAACAAACGTATTCGCTTGTTGATGCTGCAATTGTAGGAAAGTTTTTAGGAATTAACGCGTTAGCTTCTGTTGGAGCTAGCACATCGGTGGTGTTTCTTATTCTCGGGTTCTGCAATGGATGTTGCGGAGGTTTCGGAATACCCGTTGCGCAGAAGTTTGGGGCGCGGGATTACAGTACGATGCGCAGTTATGTGGCCGTCAGTCTGAAACTGGCTGCGGGAATGTCTGTGGTGATTGCTCTTCTCACCTGTATTTTATGTGAGGATATTCTTCGGATCATGCGTACGCCGGAGAATATTTTCGAAGGGGCGTATGCTTATTTGCTTGTCACGTTTATTGGTGTGCCGTGTACTTTCTTCTATAATCTTCTTTCGAGCATTATCCGTGCGTTGGGAGACAGTAAGACGCCTTTTTGGTTTCTGCTGTTTGCGGCTGTTCTGAATATCATTCTTGATTTGTTCTGTATTTTGGTACTTGGCTGGGGAGTGGCGGGAGCTGCTATTGCTACTGTCTTTTCGCAAGGATTGTCGGCTGTTCTCTGCTACATTTATATGTACCGGAAGTTTGAAATATTGCAAGGTACTCCGAAAGAACGCCGGTTCCAGTCGAAACTGGCTAAGACACTGCTTTACATTGGTGTGCCTATGGGATTGCAGTTTTCTATCACGGCTATCGGCAGCATCATGCTTCAGAGTGCGAATAATGCATTGGGAACGGCGTGTGTGGCAGCTTTTACGTCTGCTATGCGCATCAAGATGTTCTTTATCTGCACGTTCGAGAGTCTGGGAATTGCGATGGCTACGTATAGCGGACAGAATTATGGGGCAGGAAAACCGGAGCGTGTCTGGTTGGGAATTAAGGCGAGTGCTTTGATGATGATCGTTTATGCGGCATTTACGTTCGTTCTTCTGATGGTGGGAGCCAAATATTTTGCATTGATCTTTGTTGATCCGTCGGAAACGGAAATTCTGTTGGATACCGAGTTATTCCTGCATATCTCCTGTATGTTCTTCCCGATGCTTGGATTGTTGTGTATCCTGCGCTACACGATTCAGGGAGTGGGATATACCAATCTTGCCATGTTTTCGGGAGTGGCGGAGATGATTGCGCGTATCCTTGTCAGCATTTACGCTGTGCCTGCATTCGGCTTTATTGCTGTCTGCTACGGTGATCCGATGGCTTGGATAGCGGCAGACTTATTCCTCGTGCCGGCCTTTATCTATGTTTATCGCAGGTTGAAGAAGCAGGTATTTACGAATAGTCAGGTTACGCAAACGGTGGCATGATTGCCGGTTTGTGGCTTGCGTAACCCGACTTGCAGTTTGCATAACCCGGTTTGTGGCTTGCGTAACCTGGTTTGCTTTGATTTTATTTCGGATATTTTAATCTTGTACAGGGTATAGCGGGTTTCCGCTTTCGTCTACCTCTGTCCATTCTTTCACACTGACATTGGCGAATGAGATGGAGTTTTCATTGATAACTGCCCGGAAAAGGTATGAATTTCCGGCTGACAGGAGGTTGTTGGGTGGAGTGAGCGGAGTGGTGTAGGTACGTGAAAAGCTTTCTCCGTTTACCATCAGCTCCAGTGTCAAAGTCATGGGAGAGGAGCTCTTTACGGGTAACATGATATATTGTACGGTGAAGTCGTTGATTCCCATATCGGCTGCTTTGTCATAGCTGACTTCCGAAGTGATGATACCTGTTGACAAATCCATGATTGCGCCCGGTTTCGGTGGGGTGATGGTAGCGGAAAGTATCTTGTTTAAAGTGATATTTTCTCCTCCGGCGATCGCTACAACTACTTGCGTGGCTGCGTGTTGGTAGGTTATGGGGATATTTATCTGTGAACTGGCGATGTCCTGATGAACTGCGTGCCACCAAAGATAATCTACTCCGTTGGATAAAGGTTCGGATAGTCCGTTGGTGAAAGTAGGCGCCGGGCTGGTGGAATTGCATGATACGGCATAAAAGCTATAGATAGCATTGCTCAAATACATTTTATATCCTAGATTTCCTGTCAGTACACCGGGGGAGGAGGTGACATAGTTGCCTTGAGCAACGGGAGCGCCTGTGATATTGTTCGATGTGTTGGCTGTATAGGCACACAACCAGCTTTGAAGTCCTTTTCCCATGGGGGACATGGCTCGTGTGATGTTTCGTCCTTCTACGGAAGCACTGAAAGTAATCAGCGCATTCTCTTTGGCCGGATTACCGTTGTTGTCATCATTGCCGGAGCCGGATGAGCCTCCGTTGTTTTCTTCGTCAGGATAGTTGATGTAGATATTGTTTTTGGAGCAGGCTCCCAGTAGCAGCATTGCTAAAGCAGATACGGCTAAATACTTTGTAATGCGGAATTTGATGTCCATAGTCAGGTTCTTTTTGAAAATTAGTAATTACCCCTATATACATTTCAAAAAGAATTTGGTTCATGGCTTAATCATATTTTTTTATGGAAATCGGCCTCTTTCTGTATGCAGAGAATGTCTCCGTATATGGGATGGCGGAACTCTATATATTCGGCATGGAGGTATAGTCTGTCTGCTTTCTTTCCGTAGAGTTCGTCTCCAAGTATGGGGCATCCCAAGCCTTCCGGATGGGCGGCGTGTACTCTTAACTGATGTGTGCGTCCGGTCAATGGATAGAAGATAATCCGGGTGTATTTTCTTGACTCATTGATACTCCGTTCTGATTCATCAATCCTGTTTGATTCGTTGAAAGTGTTTTCAGATTCACTGGTAATTCTTTCAGACTCACTGATGATCTGATATTCTGTAATCGCTTCTTTCCCGTGTTCGCTACTAACCATTTGCCGAGGACGGTCGAGAGGATTCAGACAAAGAGGGAGTTCGATTCTTCCTGTATTTCCTGTTCTTTCTGCTTTTGCTGTTTTTTTCGTTAATACAGTTTCCTTTGCTATTAATATAGCTTTCTCTGCTATTGGCTTTGTCTCTTTCTCTTTCTCTTTCTCTGTTTTTATTATCGCCCCATCCAGCACAGCCACATAGCGTTTCTTAATACTTCTGTTTGCAAATTGCGCCTGTAAATCCTGATGTACCTCTTTTGTTTTGGCAACGAGCAATAATCCTGAAGTAGCCATATCGAGCCGATGTACAATCATGGGACCGGTAGCTTCGGGATATTTTTTCTTCAAACGATGATAGACTGAATCTCTGTCCTCCGCTTTTCCCGGAACGGACAACATCCCTGCCGGTTTATTGACTACCAGCAACCATTCATCTTCAAACACGATTTCCAGTTCTTCCTCTTCATGAACAGGATTCAGCAGTGGATTTTCGTCTACCTCCAATCCTTGCAACATGTGTTGCAGAATCGGTTCGCACTTCCCTTTGCAGGAAGGATAATAATATCCGTGATGCCGGATTTCGTTTTTAGGAGAGTCGCCCCACCAGAATTCAGCCATAGCCAATGGCTTTAATTGATGAAGATACGCATATTGCAATAACTTAGGCAAAGCACATTCACCCGCACCGGCAGGAGGAACTTTCTGAACCGTTTGCTCGAAAATAGTATATAAATCTTTCACCTCTCCTTGGGCATTTAGCATCCGGAATTGCTCGAATAACTTTCTTTGTAAAGCTGCTGAACGTTCTTTTCGTTCGGTTTTCAATCGCTCTATTTCAATATCGAAGTGCCTGACTTCCGTTTCGAGCTCTTCCAATCGTTTCTTCCATTCCTTTTCCAGTCGTTTGTATTCCGCTTTTTGGTATTGGCTTTCCCGAATCAGGGAGGCTTGTTCTTCTTCGGAAAGCTCCGGAGATGACTGGCGGCGAATCTCTCTCGCCTCCTTTGCCATTTTAAGCTCCGCTTTTGCTTGATTCAAAACAGCTTTAGCCTGTTCCGTTTCTATCTTCCATTTCTCTTTTGAATCGAGATAAGAACTACTGTTTTCCAGTTCACGAATACGGATATTAATGGCAGAAATCTGTTCTTCTTCGATTTTGAAGAATCCCTCTGGTTGTAATAGGTCATAAACAGGAGGAACGAAATAAGGATGCAGATTCTTTCCGGCCAGATTGCCGGAGAAAGCTGCAAGATAACCAATCTGATTTTCTTCGTTGTTTGTTATTCCGTTGTCCGTTTGCACAATCAACACTCCAAACATCTTTCCGGAAGCCAATTCCTCTTGCCATTCTTTCCGGCTTGCAATATATTCTTTCACTTCTTCCGCAGCCAACACACACAATGGATGAGGTGTATAATGGAAAGGATAAGTGAATTTCTCCGGCAACGCAAGGTGAGAAACGGGTTTCTTGAAAAAATGTATCATCGGTTTATATATATGAATGAATGTGATTACCTTTGCAAAAGTAACGTAAATCCGCGAATTTTATTCTATATTTGTTTGAGAGTTTGAGTGAGATAACGTGGACGTTTGAATGAAATTGTATGGATAGGATAGAAGAAAAAACAAAATTTGCCTTTCTTGGTAACAGTCACATGGCTTTTTGGGCGCTAGATATCTATTTCCCACAATGGGAATGTCTGAACTATGGTGCTCCCGGTGAAGGGCTGGCCTATGTGGAGTCTTTTGCGGTAGACACTTCCGATTGCCAGGTCGTCGTTCAATTCGGAACCAATGATATTTATCAGTTGAACGATGAAAATATAGATGAATATGTAGAGCGTTATGTAAAAGCGGTTCTTGCCGTCCCTTCACTGAAAACATATCTTTTCTGTATTTTTCCGCGTAATGATTACGATGATTACAGTACGGCTGTGAATAAATTTATCCAGATCCTTAACCGGAAGATACACGAAAAATTGCAGGGAACAGATATTGTCTATCTGGACGTATTCAATCGTTTATTGCAGGATGGCAGGCTGAATCCGGAGTTGACTCTCGACGATTTACATTTGAATGGTAAGGGGTACAGTATTCTGACAGAAGCACTGAAACAGGCTTCCAGTTTGTAAAACATACCTAAATACTTCATTCCTTGCTTTTATTTATAAATTTGGTGGCATATCAGTTTATTTTTCCTATTTTTGTCCCCAATTTAATAGTAAATAACCCCCATAAAAACGATAAGACTTATGGAAAAAGTAATTATCAATTCGTACGAAGAATTCGAAAAACTAGTAGGCCAACAGATAGGTGTTTCCGATTATGTGGAACTCTCGCAGGAACGTATCAATCTTTTTGCTGATGCAACGCTGGATCATCAATGGATTCATGTAGATACGGAACGTGCGAAAGTAGATAGCCCTTATCATAGCACGATTGCTCATGGCTACCTGACATTGTCTATGCTTCCTTATTTGTGGAATCAGATTATCCAGGTGAATAACCTGAAAATGATGATTAACTACGGTATGGACAAAATGAAATTCGGTCAGGCTGTATTGTCAGGACAGAGCATCCGTCTGGTGACTACTTTGCACTCGCTGACTAATCTGCGTGGTGTGGCAAAAGCGGAAATCAAGTTTGCTATCGAAATAAAAGACCAACCAAAGAAGGCGCTGGAAGGAATTGCTGTATTCCTTTATTATTTCAATTAATGGCAAGCTGTTAAAGAAACAGATTTTATCCCCGGAAATGATCGAAATACGTCTCAAAAGTTAGATACAAAAACTTTTGGGATGTGCTTCAGATGGATCGTTTCCGGGGATAATTTTATCCTTTTACTCCCATAAATCTGAACGGCTGTGCCGGTTTAAACTCTTTCGTTGCATTTCCATGATAAGTTTCACCGTTTGCGATAGATAATTTGAGTACCGGAGCTCCTTCCGACAAGTCTGTTTCCCGTAAGTTTACCCAGAATGTATTAGGTGTCAGACTTGATTCGAAGAAGTAGAGCAAATTCTTACTATCCGATACCGTTCTCCATTGTGTGGTGGAAATTTCTGGAAATTCGGGAGTGGATATGCCATAAGGAACAGAAGTATTACGGATAACGCTGAATACGCTTGCTATGGCTATTCTCACATCATCTGTTTGGGGCAGGGCATTGATATAAAAACTGGCTCTTGCAAAACGGTCGGACGGACGGTTGGTTCCGGGCAGGAAGCTCAATCCTCCTATTGATTTCCAGTATTCGTTTAGTGCCAGTTGCTTGTTGTAGGTAGGGGAGTTGGTCATTACTTTGTACTCCTTGCTGTGGTAAACAGTCAGCTTTCCACTCGTATATTCGAATATTGCACAATCGCCCGTTGCGTCGGAAATAGATAAATGCAAGGTTGCCAGGCGGGAACCATCCGGCATCAGGTCCGATACCACTTGGAAAGTGTTTTCATCAATGAAAGCGACAGCCTCGTCTACGGTGGCGAAGTTATCCAGCATATATTGCACCCATGCAGTAATGGCAAGTCCCGGTTTACTTTGATCTCTGACCGGATACTCCGTTTCGGGCAACCATAACAGATTGGCAACCAAACCTTTCTCATTCATCCCGTCTGTGCTGGCAATCTCGAAAGCCGAAGTTACCACACTGCCATACTTGGACGTCCATTTCAGGGAGTTGGCTCCCGTTTCTCCATTTCTTTCCATACCTTTGGGAAATACCCAAAGATTGCTGTGCATTTCTGTTTTCCAGTCCATAGACCGGCCGGTTGCCACCATTCCATTCTTTCCCGAATAAACGACTCTTGTACACATAATTTTAATTTCTAGTTAAAGGTTTATTATAAGCTGCTTTTACAGGGAATCCAACGGATGCGAATTCATTCCGCAAAAGCGTATTCTGAAAACAATAACGTTCCATTTATGTTTTAGATAAGTATCAGATATTAATAAAGTATCAAAAAACAGGAATTATGTCATTAAGTAATCTTCTCATCATATTTTCGTCATCGTTTATGGCGCTGTTTCCGGTGATAAACCCTTTGGGGAATGGTTTTGTCGTCAATGGATTCTTTACAGACCTCGATCCTCAACAACGGAAAGCAGCCATTCAGAAGCTGACGCTCAATTTTATAATGATCGGTGTAGGGACATTGGTGATAGGACATCTGTTTCTATTGATTTTCGGTTTGGCTATTCCTGTTATTCAGTTAGGAGGTGGAATACTGATTTGTAAGACGGCAATGGAGCTGTTGGGCGATTCAGGTTCGTCTGATAAAGAAGAAGCCAGCAAGAATGTAGACGGCTTCAGATGGAAAAACATCGAGCAGAAGATATTTTATCCCATCACGTTTCCTATCAGTATCGGACCGGGCAGTATATCGGTTATCTTTACTTTGATGGCGTCTGCCAGTGTTAAAGGTAAATTGTTGCAAACTGGGATTAATTATTTGGTCATTGCGCTTGTTATTATTTGTATGGCGGCCATCTTTTATGTATTCCTTTCACAAGGACAGAGGTTTATTCAGAGGTTGGGACCGGTGGGAAATCAAATTATTAATAAGCTTGTTGCTTTTTTCACTTTCTGCATCGGTATTCAGATTTCGGTGACGGGTATATCCCAGATATTCCATCTGAATATACTCTAATTGAACGGTGAGATAAAAGCAATAGAAATTATCTGTTTTTCTTTGCTTTCATGGCTTTCAGGGTGTTTTTTCGTACGGAACGGATAGCGGGAACCAGTAAGTCGGGCTCCATGATTTCCAGTATTGTGCGTAATTCCTGTTGCAGTTCCGGGATGGAGCGTGTCAGTTGATAAGCCAGTTTCATGCAGAGCGATTGCACGCCCGGTGGTTCCTCGCGGGATATCATGCGTTCCATGCAGAAATCAAGGAAATCCACTCGTGGCGGATCGGCGGCAGGTTGCTGGCATATCAGGTTCAGGATCATTCTCCGTTTTCCCGAGTGTGGGCAGGTCATGGCAGCGTCAATCAATTCTTCTTGTTTCCGGCTCAACCATTCTACATCTGCCTTGGAGAAATGAGTACATACCCACAATGCCTGATAGGAAACAATGTGGTCTTTGTCGAATATCAGCTGGTAGACTTCTTCTCTAAGACGCTCGTCGTCCTGTATGAAATGGAGTACTTCTCTGATATCTTCAATGTGTACACGTTCGGATAATCTGGCACGTAAGTTCATGTTTCTTTCGTTTTTGGGAAATTAATCTCTATTAGTGGAATCAGCTTCCGGCAGTTGCAAATGAAGAATAGGGAAAGGTTTACCCATGCTGTCCGTTTCATCTCTGCCGATGACTTGGAATCCCAAATGGAGATAGAACTGGAGTGCTTTTTCATTCTGCTCGTTTACGTCCACCTTATCCATCTGCTTTTTGTCTCTTGCATATTCCATTAATCGTTTGCCATATCCTTTTCTCTGTTCGTCGGGGTGTACGAATACCATTTCGATCAGTTCGTCGCTCAATCCCATGAAGGCGGCAATCTTTCCGTTGGCATTCCGGATAACAAAAAGTTCAACAGCGGGTAGATAATGCTTCCGCACCAGTGGTTTATAGAACTGGATATGTTCTTCCGTCAGGAAATCATGCGTGTGGCGAACGGACATTTCCCATACATGGAGGATTTCATCATAGTCTTCCGGAGTAGGTTGGGAGATGCCGGGCAGGTAGTAGCACTGGTGGTCGTAGATGTTTCCGTTGTAAGTCAGTTCTGCCTGATGAAGTGTACCTTCATAGATGAAACCGTTCTTTTTCAGTACTTTCTGCGAACGTTTATTGTGCGGATAACAGGTCGCTGTGATGAGGCTAAGCCGCAATTCTTCAAAGCCATAGTTGAGGACACCCTGCACTGCTTCGGTCATGTATCCTTTGCCCCAATATGATTCGTCGAGCCAGTAACCCAACATTCTCACTTGTAGATTTTCGCGTTTAGGGTCGGGGATAATTCCTACCGAACCGATTAGCTGTTTTGTATCTTTTAGTATCACTGCCCATATTCCCTCTTGGTTGATAAATGTGGAATGAAGTATCCGGCGGGATTCATCCAACGTACGATGGGGTGGCCATCCGGCATTGTTTCCCAAATTCGGGTTCTGGCAACAAGCAAAGAACGCTTCAGCATCTCTTTCTTCGAAAGGGCGGAGAAATAAACGTTCTGTATGGAGCGTCACGGGGGGAATACTTTCTGTTTCAGTTTCCTGTCTTGCTTTGTTTTTCGATTCGTTTGCAGTTCTCCGATATACGCACTCAATCCGGTTTCCGTCAGGATCGAGGACTACACTTTCAAAGTATCCGTCTCCCGAAGTACGCGGTTCGCCGGCGATGGTATATCCTTCCGAACGCATTTGTTCGGTGAAGCGTAATACTTCTTCCTGGCTGGGAAAGGTGAAAGCAAAGTGTGTCAGTCCAACCCTGTTTTCTTCAATGGGAGTGTTCTGTACATCTGTACGACTCATCAGTTCCAAGTCTGTTCCCTCTCCAAAAGAGATAAAATAGGACTCGAATCCTTTCTTGGGATTGATATATTTTTCGTTGCTTTTTCCTCCGAAGAAGCGGACATAGAACTCTTTTAGTTCTTCCAGACGAAAAGTCCAGATAGCGATATGATGTAGTTTCATATAAATGAATTTTCTAATTTCTATTACTTTGTTTCAATCTTCATTCGTACCGAATGTACTTTGTCTCCATCTTAATGCTGCATTACATATTCGTAAACGATACGGGAAATATCAGCGATAATTTTATTGTTCGCTTGATTATTTTCTTCAGAATCCTTCACGAAGACAGCTATACTATAAGTACGTCCACCGGGCAAAAGAACGAAACCGATGTCATTACAACCGATTTGTTGTCCTTTCGCATTAAGATCTCCCGTTCCGGTTTTATGACCTACGGTTACTTTTTTGTCGAGCAACGGAGCAACCAGACGGTCTTGCCCGGTTTGACATTCTACCATTGTTTGAAATATGAAGTCTTTGTACACTTTGGGAAACAATGGCTTCTTACGGAATATTTCCACTAATTCGGCTGCGGCTAACGGAGTAGTCCAGTTTTCATAACATAGGTTCAAGTCTTCGTGCATGGCAGTTTCTGTACCGACGATGGCACATTCCCGAATTCCTAGTGAATGGATATACTTATTCACAGCATCCGGACCACCCTGATAGTTGAAAAGAATATCGCAAGCATTGTTATCACTCTGCTGAAGTGTGTATCTTAGGAGGTCGGCAATACTCATTTCAATTCCTCCTTGCGGATATTTATCTCGAAGCGGACTATAAGTGTCCGGCTTTAAATCCGATTTCTTAATGGGTAACCGGGTTTCCAGCGATTGCTTCTGTTTTCCCATATAATCTGCCAATGCTAATGCCTGATGAAACTTGAATACGCTCATCAGTGGATAGTGAATATCATTATTGACAGTTACCGTATCTTTTCCATCAATGATGACGGCTATTCCTATTTCGGCCTTCTTTCCTTTGATGGCTTCTTTCAACTGTGTCTCAAGTTGAGTTTGTCGGGCAAACAGGAGGGTGGGGACCAGACAAAGAAATACTATGAATGAACGCATAATCAATTTCTCTTTTAACGGGTTACTAATTCTCTATTGAAATCATATTTTCTGTTGAAGTCACAAAGGTATAAATAGTAATTGCCTTTGCAAATTCTCATTCAAAAATAGTGATGTCGGATAAGAAATTCCTACTTTTGTGAATCAATCAATTAATGAGTAGATATTATGATAAGATGTCAGTCGGAATTATTTCAATCATCGGTAAAATTAGTAGATGGATTGAAGATGAATACAAAAGAAGATTTAAAGCAGATGGCGAAAATATTATGTCTACCTGTTCCCACAAAACTGCGCAAAGATGAATATGCAACCTACTTTGCAGAAGCAGTTTTGGCTTGCCCTGATATGTGGCTTCCCCGATTGACACAGTATGAGCTGACTTTGCTTGATAAGTTGGTGAAAGCGGGAACCGATACGTATGTAGAAACTACAAATTCATTTATGGTGAGTACGTTGGAAATTCTGTCTTTCGTAGCGACGGATACTTGTCACTTGGAAGAAAGTAAAGTCCGCTACATGATTTGTGATGAATTGCGTGAAGCCGTAGCTCCTTATTTAAATAATTATTTGACTTCGGAAAAGCAGGCAATCCGTTTTATGGTAGAGCAGTATGCTTATGGAATCATAAATTTATATGGTTATCTGTCTTATTTCGATCTGTTAAGTATGCTGGTTGACTATTTGCAGGATTCGGTGACGAAAAGAGAAATAGCCGATAGTTTGGCTAATTCGGCATTGATACAGCGGCTAACCTTTGAGGCGGTGGATGGTTATAACTCTACTATTTGTATACAGTCTCCATTTTTGGACGATTTAGATGATTTGGAAGAAAAAATGTATGCTCGTCGTGAAATAACAAATAGGAAGAAGTTTTCCAAAGAAGAAGCTTTTGCGGCAGGAATGATGCCGTTAGTCGTTATTCCTAATCCGTGTTGGGATGAATTGAAGGTATATATGATGAAGAAACTGGGATATACGGAGGAAAAAGCGGATAGCAGTTTGGCATATTTGTGGCTTACTGCTCAAACGGAAGAAAATTCAATGTCTATTATTACTTCAATGATTAGCCATAAACTTTCTTCCATGCAGGAGCTGCAAGAGGCTATTGAACTATTTATGGATTATGTGAATCATTGTCCCCGTTGGTTCCTGAAAGGTTATTCTTCGGATGAAACATTCGTTTTATTTCAAAAAGACAAATTTAGAAAGAATCCTCCCCGCGTTGTTGCAGGCCCGAATATGAAAGCTGCCGGTATGGACATTACTCCGGAAATGCAGGCTGGGATAGACAATCTGTTTCGTGGTATGCCTTCCGGACACACGGTCGGAAGGAACGATCCTTGTCCCTGTGGAAGCGGGAAGAAGTATAAAAAGTGTTGTGGAAGGAATAATTGACCTTATAAAGTTCGTATCTTTGTAAAGTTTTCAAATAAGCATGATTATGAAAAAGTCTATAAAACGTTTACCCAAGCGAACGCAGGAAGAATTGACAGTCTTGCTGGATTTAGTGCGTAAAAGCATCGGGAATTGTCAGATGGTTATCCTGTTCGGAAGTTATGCAAGGGGAAACTATGTTTTATGGGATAGTAATATAGAATTCGGTGTTCATACTTCGTATCAGAGTGATTATGATATTCTTGTGGTCATAACCGGACCGGCTAAGCAAGTGGAAGAGAAATTACACCGTATTACGAATAAATATCATGACTTGTTTGCAGATCGTCGTCATGCTTTTCCGCAATTTATAGTAGAGCATATTAATACTGTAAACCGTAACTTGGAAGTCAGCCAGTATTTCTTTACGGATATAGTAAAGGAGGGGATTATGCTTTATAATAGTGGCAAACATGAATTGGCTAAACCACGGAAGTTGAGTTTTAGGGAGATTCGAGATATTGCACAAAAAGAATTTAATGAATTATATCCATATGCTTGCGGGCTTTTAGAAGGGGTGAAAGAATATTATTTGCCTAAGAAACAAACTAAGATTTCTGCTTTTCTTCTTCATCAGACGTGTGAGAAACTTTATAATTGTATCCTGATGGTCTTTACGAACTATCGCCCAAAGAGTCATAAAATCAAAGAACTTGGTGGGATGGTGAAACGTTTTTCTATGGAATTAACTGCAGTCTTTCTTCAAAATACGGACGCAGAGAAAGAATGTTTTGATTTATTATGCCGTTCTTACATTGAAGCTCACTATAACAAAGATTTCAGTATCTCGCAAGAACAACTGGAATACCTTATTTCTCGCATAGGTATTTTGAAAGATATAACTGAACGTCTGTGTAAGGAGAAAATTGCGGAATATGATACGATGGCGGAATAATTGTCCCCTGTGAAATAAGTAGGTGTCGCATTTATAACTTGAATTCAGCTTCAGGGTCCTATGAAATGAAAAAACGAAATATATCTGTCATCTGTCACAATTTATAAATTAACTTCCAGAGTATGAGTGCTTAATGGTGTGACAGCACAAGGTGATAGCAGTGTGATAGCAATAATGCTGTCACCCAAAAACAAAGAAAAAATCAAAGATACTGTTTGGAATTTGATAGTATCAGCCATAGAAAGATAAGGCGTTCTATTTATTATCCCCGTACATTATGAGTTGTGTCCTGCCTTGAAGCCAACGGTTTCAAGGTGCGAAACTGTTGGTTCTGCGGTTTGAAACTTTAGTTTCATACGCTTGAAACTCTAGTTTCAATTACTTGAAACCATTGGTTTCTTACCGATGAAACTACAGTTTCTCTTAGCTGAAACTTTAGTTTCAAGCAAAGGAAACTAACTTGAAGCGTAACTGCGTGTAGGCGAACCTGTTTCTTTCCCCCAAAGAAATACTTGACATATCAATAATTTTC
The DNA here is from genome assembly GCF_040913205.1 of Bacteroides sp. MSSM.1001136sp1_RTP21357st2_D2_RTP21359_211015. NCBI lineage: Bacteria > Pseudomonadati > Bacteroidota > Bacteroidia > Bacteroidales > Bacteroidaceae > Bacteroides > Bacteroides sp. MSSM.1001136sp1_RTP21357st2_D2_RTP21359_211015. The sequence goes on from NZ_JBDFVF010000025.1 coordinate 38,622, forward strand.
TAAATTAAAGTATTGTTTCCCTTGTCGGTTCCGGATAATATGAGTAATTTAGCAGTCTCAACGATCACAAAGACGCTGACAAAACAAATTATTATCAAATTAATGAAAATTACTCAATTTCGTAAGAATGAAGATACGATAGCGCTCAGCGTAATGGATCTTGATATACTGGTAAATAAGATAAAGACAGAAATAAAATCCCGCCCTGTTTCTACATTCAGAGAGCATCTGCGATATACCCTTTCCGATGAACGGTGTATGTTTGCCGATAAACTGCCCAAGATAATTCCTTCCGCTGAATTCCGTAAAGTAAACGGTCAGAAACAGATGAAAAACTACAACGGTATTGTAGAACTGACCATCGGTCCTTTATCCAATAAGTCGGAAATCGCTTTAGTGAAACAAAAAGCCTGTGAGCAACCACAAACCCGTTGTGTTTTTATGGGTTCAAGTGGTAAAACGGTGAAAATATGGACTACCTTCACCCGACCGGACAACTCGCTTCCTAAAACACGGGAAGAAGCGGAACTATTCCACGCCCATGCTTATCGACTGGCTGTGAAATGTTATCAGCCCCAAATCCCATTCGATATACTTCCCAAAGAACCGACTCTGGAACAATATTCGCGATTATCCCACGATCCGGACATCATATATCGTCCGAATTCAGTCCAATTTTATCTCTCTCAACCATCATCAATGCCCGAAGAAACCACTTTCCGGGAAGCGGTTCAGGCGGAGAAATCTCCATTGACTCGTGCCGTACCGGGATATGATGCGGAAAATGCCTTCCTGATGCTTTTCGAAGCCGCTTTTCGGAAAGCGTATGCCGATCTTCGGGAAGCGGGACTTGAATTGCGTGAAGGCACATGGCATCCTTTAGTCGTTCAACTGGCTAAAAACTGTTTTGCTTCGGGACTTCCGCAAGAAGAAGTCGTGAGACGTACCGTTTTCCACTTCTATATGTATAAACAAGAAGAGCTTATTCGGCAAATGATCGGCAATATATATACCGAGTGCAAAGGCTTCGGCAAGAATATCAGCCTAAGCAAAGAGCAGCAACTCGCCTTGCAGACTGAAGAATTCATGAAACGCCGCTATGAATTCCGCCATAATACCCAAATTGGTGAGGTAGAATATCGTGAAAGGCTTTCTTTTCGTTTCCGCTTCAATCCTCTCGACAAACGTGCGTTGAACAGCATTGCTTTGGATGCACAAATGGAAGGCATCCCCTTGTGGGACAGGGATATTAGCCGTTATATTTACTCCAACCGCGTCCCTGTATTCAACCCGTTGGAAGATTTTCTCTACCGGCTTCCCGCATGGGACGGTAAAGACCGTATTCGTGCATTGGCAGCCACCGTCCCTTGTAAGAATCCGTATTGGATGGATTTGTTCCACCGTTGGTTCCTCAATATGGTTTCTCATTGGAAAGGAAGCAATAAAAAGTATGCAAACAGTGTTTCGCCCTTACTCGTCGGACCGCAAGGAACACGTAAATCCACCTTTTGCCGGAGCATAATGCCTCCTTCCGAGCGTTCCTACTATACCGACAGTATTGATTTTTCCCGAAAGAAAGATGCCGAACTTTACCTCAATCGTTTTGCGCTTATCAATATCGATGAATTTGACCAGGTGAGTTCGACACAACAAGGCTTTCTGAAACATATTCTGCAAAAGCCAGTATTGAATGTGAAGAAACCTCATGGCAGTGCCGTGCTTGAAATGCGCCGTTATGCCTCATTCATAGCTACAAGTAACCAGAAAGACTTGTTGACCGACCCTTCCGGCAGCCGTCGTTTTATTTGCATCGAAGTGACCGGAGTGATTGACACCAATCGTCCGATAGACTATGAGCAGCTTTACGCACAAGCTATGTACGAATTGGAACATGGCGAACGTTACTGGTTCGACCAGGAGGAAGAAAAGATCATGGTGGAAAACAACCGTGAATTTGAACAAGTCCCACCGGAAGAGCAACTTTTCTTCCGTTATTTCCGTGCCGCACAGCCTGAAGAAGGGGAGTGGTTGTCTCCAGCGGAGATTATGGAGGATATTCAAAAAGGCAGTTCAATCCCGATGTCTGTCAAGAGGGTTAATTCCTTCGGAAGAATACTGAAAAAGCAAGAAATACCTTCCAAACATACGCGTAGCGGTACTCTTTATCATGTCGTAAGACTAATAACCAGGTGACGGCAAAAATGCCATCACCCTGCTGTCACCTCTTGCTGTCACGGGCTTATCGGTTCATTACTAAACTATTAACTCCTAAACTGTGACAGATGACAGCAACTTACCAAATATATTCTTCTGTGTAACGTTGGTAAGTTGGTTCTTCTTTTATCCCTTTATTACGGAACAGTTGTTTTATATAGGCTTGGTCTTTAGGCATAAGCCCCCGTTCTCCACGATAGAACCGATAATATCCCGTTTTCCCGTAGTGTCCCACTAATTGTATTCTGATACTGACTGCATCCTCATAAGGGATTCTGTCGAGCAACCGTTTTAGTCCCCATGCCACATGAACTTTGACAGCAGTCTTGAAACATTCGCATTGGTTTCCATCCGCAGGATAACGTGCCGGATTAACGATGGAGATATAAAGATAGTCGGCTATTTTATCTTGCGTAACTACGTGGCGCAAGCATTTCGAGGCTTGTGGACATTGGTCGTTGAAACACCGGGAGAAATTGTAGGGGACAGACGGGCTGTCGGATTCTTCTTTCATCTTGTAGGGTTTATTTTATTTGTGAGATACTGTTGTTAATATGTTAATATACGGGAAAATATTCTTCGCAAAAGTAGGGCTTTATTTTGGGAATGGGAAGTGTTTGGACAAATATTACTAATATGCAAAGAATCTTTTATAGAGAAATTGTGTTGTGATGTATCAAAAAATCTCTATTTCTTTCTCATATTCTATATTTTTACCTATTTTTGTAACTTCCGATAATATAGCCTTATCGGAAGTTACAAAAAAGACACACACATGAAACCGGAAGAAAAGGCTCGAATAATAATTGACCGTATGCTTAATGATGCGGGTTGGGAAGTAGTTGATAGAAATCATTATTCTCCTGAAGTATCTGCTATAGCAGTCGAAGAAGGCTTGCTGAAAGGTAATCGTGAAGCTGACTATTTACTTTTTTTAAATGGTAAAGCTGTTGGCGTATTGGAAGCAAAGAAAGAATCTGTGTCAATTTATTCTGAAATTGTGGCAGACCAGGCTGAAAAATATACTAGAGGTGTACCTCATTGGTGTCAGGCTTGGATGAATCCTTTACCTTTAGTTTATTTGTCAAATGGAAGGGAACTGTTATTCAGAGATACCCGTGAAGTTGATTCTGAATATATTTCTTTGAATAAAATTCATTCTCCTAAAGAAATAGTAAAACTATTAGGACTTAAAGATGATTTTGCAGGACTTCCAACTTTAAAAAGGAAAGGATTAAGGGATTGCCAGTATGAAGCGATAACAAAATTAGAAAATAGTTTTCGTAGCGGGCATGATCGTGCATTGATGGTTTTGGCTACGGGAGCGGGAAAGACTTATACCGCATGTTTGGCTGCCTATCGTTTGTTGGCTTTCACTTCAATGAAGAGGGTTTTGTTTCTTGTTGACCGTAATAATCTTGGAAAACAGGCAGAAGGAGAATTTGGAACATTCCGTTTGACAGAAAATGGTGATCCGTTTAATACCATATTTGGGGTAGAAAGATTGAAAACCGCGAAAATCCCAAATGATGCCAATGTTGTTATCGCTACTATACAGCGTTTATTTTCTTTATTGTCCGGAGACGATTTTATAGATGATGATAATGAAGCGGATTATGTTGTCGACGGCACTAGAAATATGAATTTGCCAGTTCATCCTAACTTGCCCCCGGATTACTTTGATTTGATAATTATTGATGAGTGCCATCGCTCTATTTATGGTAGTTGGCGAAGTGTGCTTGAATATTTTAGTTCTGCAAAAATGATTGGGTTAACAGCTACTCCTGCTGTTGAAACATTAGCCTTCTTTAATAACAACTTAATAGTGAACTACACTCTTGAAAAGTCAATAGTTGATGGTGTCAATGTTGATTATAGGGTGTTCCGTATTAAAACACAAGTAACCGAAGATGGCGGTGCAATTCGCGAGGGGGATAAAGTACGTAAAATAACCCGCTATACAGGTAAAACTGAAAATATCGAAACACAGGAAACGACTACTTATACAAGACAAGAACTGAATAGGAGTATTATTAATCCTGCTCAAATAAAGTTGATTTTAGAGACATATAGAGATGCGGTTTATACAGAAATGTTTAATGATCCCCAAAGAGAACCTAATTTTGACTATTTACCTAAGACATTAATATTTGCTTTGAATGATGCTCATGCACGTAATATTGTTAAAATAGCGAAGGAAGTCTTTGGACGTGAAGATGATACGTTTGTGCAGAAAATCACTTATTCGGCTGGAGATAGTAATGAATTGATACGTCATTTTCGTAATGATAAGGAGTTCCGCATTGCTGTAACTGTGACTTTGGTTGCTACTGGAACAGACGTGAAGCCTTTGGAAGTGGTGATGTTTATGCGTGATGTCGAGTCTGACTCTCTTTATACTCAGATGAAAGGTAGGGGAGTACGTACAATTGGTGATGAGCAACTGCGTAATGTTACTCCAAATGCTCATAGTAAAGATTTGTTTTTCTTAGTCGATGCGGTGGGAGTAACAGAACATGAGCATTATGTAACAACTTCTGGAGCGGGAAGCAATGCTGAAACATTATTGTCTTTAAGGCAACTTTTAGAGCGTATCTCTCATGGTGAACTGCCGGATGAACATCTGCGATTGTTGGCTAGCCGTCTGTCAAGAATACATAATAAGGCAAATGAAGAACAGAGGAATGAGTTTATAAGATTGGCTGGTACAGATATGCGGGATATGGCATCTCGTATATATGAAGCTTTGGATAATAATCTGTTGCCGGAATATGTGAATATAAACGAACCGAATAACGAACGGAAAGGCTTGGTGCGTCCTCTCGCTATTCATCCCGATGCCCGTGAATATCTGTGTATTCTGAACGCCGGATTTGTCACAATTTTAATGCCCGGTGAAGATACATTGATTGAGAAAGGATTTTCCATAGAGGAAGCTCACGACACGACTCAGGCGTTTGAACAATATGTAAATGAACATAGAGATGAGATAGAGGCTTTACGCATTATTTATAACAATAACGGAGAATCTATCACTTATGCAATGCTTAAGGATTTGGAGAATCGGATGAAAATGGAGAATTACAAGTTTACTCCTTCTCAATTATGGAATACATACTCTATTGTTAACCCTTCCAATGTAGTACATTTTGGGACGAAAGAAGAAAAAGAAGCTTTGACTAATATTATTCAGTTAGTCAGATATGCTTATCATCAGGTGACAGAACTTCGTAGCCTGTCATCAATGGCTGCCCAACGTTTTGAATTGTGGTGTGGGCAGATACAGCGTACAATGACTGAGGCTCAAAAGAATACTATCCGTCAGATTGTGAACTATATTGTAGCGAATGGTTCTTGTACAATAAAAGAAATAAAGGAAGATGATAAAACAATAGCGCTTCAGATGATACGTAAGTTTGGTACTATAGCAGCGGTGAATGAGGCTATTGTTTCATTATCTCAGTTTTTAATTTATAATAGAAAAGTAGCATAAAATTAATATGGCAAAATCAAATTCGAATGAGCAAGGTCTGACTAAAAAGGTTTGGACACTTGCCACTACGTTAGCGGGGCAAGGTATTGGATTTACCGATTATATAACCCAACTGACTTATTTGTTATTTCTGAAAATGGATGATGAAAACGTTAAATTGCTTGACGAAGAATCAGCCATACCTGAAGGATATCGTTGGGAAAACCTGATAGAATTGGATGGTCTTGATTTGATAGGTCAGTATGAAAATACATTGAGAATACTGAGTGAGCAGGATAATCTGATTGGTACTATCTATACGAAAGCTCAAAACAAAATAGATAAGTCTGTATATTTAAAGAAAGTCATAACAATGATTAATGAGGAGCAATGGCTTATAATGGATGGTGATGTTAAGGGGGCTATTTATGAAAGTATTTTAGAGAAGAATGGACAAGATAAAAAGAGTGGAGCAGGTCAGTATTTTACTCCTCGTTCTCTTATATCGGCAATGGTTGATGTAACTCGTCCTCAGATTGGGGAAACGGTTTGTGACCCGGCTTGTGGAACTGGTGGTTTTCTTTTGGCTGCTTATGACTACATGAAAAAACAATCACAAGACAAAGGCAAACGGGACTTTTTGCGGAATAAAGCTCTACATGGTTCGGATAATACTCCTTTGGTTGTTACATTAGCTTCGATGAACTTGTATCTTCATGGTGTTGGTACTGACCGAAGTCCTATCATATGTCAGGACTCTTTAGAAAAAGAACCTAATATACTAGTGAATGTCATTCTTGCTAATCCGCCTTTTGGAACTCGTCCTTCTGGTTCTGTCGACATTAATCGAAGTGATTTTTATGTTGAAACGAAAAATAACCAATTGAATTTCTTACAGCATATAATGCTTTCGCTCAAAACAGGCGGACGTGCAGCGGTTGTTTTGCCTGATAACGTACTGTTTGAAGGTGGAGCTGGAGAAGTGATTCGTAAGAAACTACTTTCAGAATTTAATTTACATACTATTTTGCGTTTGCCGACTGGTATATTTTATGCTCAAGGTGTAAAAGCTAATGTGTTATTCTTTACAAAAGGTAGTAGTACGAAGGATATTTGGTTTTATGATTATCGTACAGATGTAAAGCATACATTGGCTACTAATCCAATGCAAAGGCATCATCTTGATGATTTCGTTTCGTGTTATCATGCGGAGGATATAAATGCTCGTGTAGAAACATATAATGCTGAAACTAATCCGAATGGGCGTTGGCGTAAATATAGTTGTGATGAAGTAATAACTCGTGACAAAACCAGCCTTGATGTATCTTGGATAAAACAGGGAGGGGATGAAGTAGACTATTCATTATCAGAATTAATTGATATTCTCAAAGAGAAAAGTGATAACATAAGTAAAGCGGTGGCTGAACTTCAAAAATTAATGGCAAATATCGAGGACTAATGGACACAAAGAAACTACGACAGAAAATATTAGACCTCGCTATTAGAGGAAAACTTGTCCCACAAGATCCAAATGATGAACCTGCATCTGTTTTACTTGAACGTATTAAGGAAGAGAAAGAACGTTTGATAAAGGAGGGAAAGATAAGGAAAAGTAAGAAAACAGTTTCTTCTGATACGCCACATTATGGGAATGTGCCGTTTGAGGTGCCGGATGGATGGTGTTGGTGCAAACTGGACGATTTAGCATTTTATAAAAAAGGACCATTTGGCAGTAGTCTTACTAAATCTATGTTTGTGCCAGATTCTCCTAATGCTTATAAAGTTTATGAACAAAAGAATGCCATAAGTAAGGATGCTACGTTAGGACACTATTTTATAGACAAAGACAAGTATGATGAACTCAAAGGATTTGCGGTTCAACCAGAAGACATTATTGTTAGTTGCGCAGGGACGATTGGGGAAACATACGTGCTGCCACTCAATATTAGAGAGGGTATTATTAACCAAGCTCTTATGACCATTAGACTTTTTGATAAGTCCATTTCTAATTTCTATTTGCTTTACTTTGATTTCATTCTTAAAAGAGAGGCTGCAAAGGAAAGCAAGGGTACTGCAATCAAGAACATTCCACCTTTCGACATTCTAAAGAACTTCTTTATACCATTACCGCCCCCAAAAGAACAGATTAGAATAATCGAAAAAGTATCTTATTGGCTATCATTCGTTGATGCCATTGATAGTGAAGAATCCGAAATGAGTAATCTCATTTCAAAAACGAAATCCAAGATTCTTGACCTCGCCATTCACGGCAAACTTGTACTACAAGACCCGAATGATGAGCCAGCCATTGAACTGTTGAAGCGCATAAATCCCGACTTCACACCTTGTGATAACGGGCATTATACGCAGTTGCCTGATGGTTGGTGCTACTCAACGATAAAAGAGGTGTTCATGATCAATCCTAAAAATAAGGTAGATGATAATGTTGAAGCTGGTTTTGTTCCGATGGCCAATATCACTGATGGTTACAATAATACTTTTAAATACGAGGCTAGACGCTGGGACAAAATCAAAACTGGTTTTACGCATTTCGCAGACGGAGACATTGCAGTTGCGAAAATATCTCCATGTTTAGAAAATAGAAAGTCAGTAGTTCTAAAAGGTCTGCCAAATGGTATTGGCGTAGGCACTACTGAACTCCATGTATTTAGGTCTCAATTTATGGATGCTCAATATGGACTTTATTTCTTTAAATCAGATTATTTCATAAGCCAATGTGTAGGTTCTTTTAATGGAGTTGTAGGTCAACAAAGAGTAAGTAAAAATATCATTGAAAATATAATTATCGCTATTCCTCCAATAAATGAACAAAAACGAATTGTTTATACAGTCTGTAAAATATTCGCACAATTAGATACGATAATGGAGAGTTTATAAGCTCTCCATTATCGTATCTAAAGAGGTGAAAATCGATTCTATTCTGTTAACTATTCGCTCCTGTTCAGAGAGTGAAGGTATGTGTACAGGTATTGATAAAAAATTATCAAGAATCAGATTGTGTAACCCAGTAGTCTGTGTTTGCATCAATCTCATAGCTCCTTTCTGATATATAGCCAGAATATAATAGTACAGAAACTTGCTTAATATGGTGTTGCTATGCTTTATTCTTAATACCATTGTAAAATTACTGAATGAAAAAACGCCACTTTCACCTTCATAGAGTATTGTTCTTCCTACAGGATTATTATCACTACCGCCTGATTTCTCTACAATTAAATCACCATTCATTAAATGGCGTTTAGAAAAAGTTCGTTGTTCAACATCAATATACTCAATATTTGAATAGTCCAATTTAAAGTCTTTTGTAAAATTTGCATTGCGTATAACACCCACATGGACAAATGGTTCTTGCTTTCCTTTCCACAATCCATTGATGTTTTCGCATAAATCTTTAAGTGTCGTAGTACACCAACCATCAGGCAACTGCGTATAATGCCCGATACGTTTTGCTATATTGTTACTGTATTCATTATAAATCAATGCAATATGGTAACAAAATTCAAAAATCATTTGGCAAAAACGAATCTTGCCAAGAACACCGTCACATCATATGTGTGGACGGTACAGTATTTCCTTAATCATTATGGAGAGGTGAACAAGAAGAACCTTTTGGCGTACAAAGGGTATTTGGTAGAGAATTTCAAACCTCAGACAGTCAATCTACGGTTACAGGGGATTAACAAGTATCTGGAGTTTACAAAACAAGAAAAGCTCAAAGTAAAGTTCGTAAAAGTACAGCAAAAGAACTTCTTGGAAAATGTTATTAGCGATGCAGATTACAAATTTCTCAAAGCCCAGCTTAAAGTTGACGGTTACGAGGAGTGGTATTTTATCGTGTGGTTTATGGCCGCTACCGGAGCACGTGTCAGCGAATTACTCCACATCAAAGCAGAACATATCAAGGTGGGCTATCTTGACCTGTACAGCAAAGGTGGAAAGGTTCGACGGCTATACATTCCCAAGAATCTACGAACAGAAGCAGAAAAATGGTTGAAGAATCAAGGCTTAACATCCGGCTATATCTTTCTGAACCGTTTCGGACAGCGCATTACCACTCGTGGAATTGCATATCAACTCAAACATTTTGCCGAAAAATATGGAATGAACAAGGAAGTAGTTTATCCTCATTCATTCCGTCACCGTTTCGCCAAAAACTTCCTCGACCGCTTTAATGACCTTGCTCTACTTGCCGACCTTATGGGACATGAAAGTATTGAAACCACTCGTATCTATCTTCGCAGGACAGCCAGCGAACAGCAGAAAATTGTGGATAAAGTGGTGAATTGGTAGATCAACATCAGCCCTTAGAAGTGTATTCTGCTACACTTCTAAGGAATTTTGAATGTTGTCAAGAACAGAAAATAGCTCTTTTATTTTTTGAACGATTCGTTGTTGTTCTTTAATAGGTGGTAGAGGAATAAATGTATTTACAATTATTTCCTTAGATATATTTGGTTGTGCTCCGCCACCTCCTTTTGCTATAAAAGCACTCCTTTGAAACAATAAAAAATAGAAGAGGTATAATTGGGCAATGGCATTAAACTCTATACAAGCGCAACATGCTTGATTTGTGGTAGCAGGGAAAGTTAATATTCCTAATTTCCCAATCGTTGCACCATACATTGCTATTAACACACTCCCTGTAGGATTGATTTTAGCAGAAGAATTTAAGACGGCTTCCTCTGTTATACTTTCAGGAATATCCGTAATCAATCCGTCATTTAAATCTCCTGTTTTAAGCCATGGTATATTTCCACCATAATAAGATTTATTTGAACGGCTAGGTGTACCACCAGATTGCCATATTCCAATTGTCCCTAAATTTGTTTGACACCATCCTTGTGGCAACTTCTCACTATGCCCGTTATCACAAGGTGTGAAGTCTGGATTTATGCGCTTCAATAGCTCAATGGCAGGCTCGTCATGCGGGTCTTGCAGTACTAACTTTCCATGAATAGCAAGGTCGAGGATTTTGCTCTTGGTTTGCTTGATAGTTGTTTGTAAATTAGCTTTGCCTTGTTCTATTTGGTCAATCAACGCAAACCATTTCTCTATTTCTACCACAATACGTTGTTGTTCGGCAAGAGGAGGAAGCGGAAATGATAAATCCGACAATACCCCGATATATAATTCCTTTTGATTGGTACTTCCTGCAAGATTATCCTCCAAATGCCGTTGTATAAGTTGCGATGAGATATAAGCAAAAACAAACTCAGATTTAATCTCGTTTGTTGTCCTTATAACTGAGACATGAGAATCTGGCACAACAAAAGGATAATTCTTCAAATAGCTTTCGTGGAAAAGTCTTGTTCGTCCAACTGTTCCAGTTCCTGTTGAATTGACAAGCACATCTCCTGTTTTTAGCTTGTATTCCTCGCTCCACTTACAAATTGTAGATGGGTCTAAGAAGCGTGCTTGCTCTAAAGATATACCGCCTTCTTTTAGATTACATTTTTGAGCAAATACAGGATAGGTTTTATCCGTATCTGAATACTTTGGGGACTTACCTCTAGATAAGAACAAACATATTTCTTCTAGTGTCGTCCACACCCAATTATCTGGAATTTCAAACGGCACGTTCTCATAATGTGGCTTATGTGGTTTTAAAGTAATAAACAAAAGTGGTTTATTGCATGAGTATTATTAATAGCGACAATATTATTCTGTGTAATATAGATAGTAGGTATATTTCAATAAAAAAACACAGGTGTTTACTATATTAAAATAACTATTCTGTATCTTTGTGACTTAAAAAGTAATTCACGGGCAGGTGATTTTGTTTTTATAAAGGTGTTTGTTCTGTTGTAGGGTGATTTTGATTACATTGTTGAAAGAATTGGACATGATAAAATAAGGCATTGGAAGGTGAATTAATGAAGAAAAGTTCTAATACTATTTGAGTATGATTGACAGAAGACAGATATATCAAGATTTTCAAGCTGCTTTTCCGAAAAAACATCTTGTAAAAATGACACTTACACAATATACAAATCTCGAAAGACAGAATTCGTTTTGTTATTGGGTTGAATCTAAAACATATGATTTAGGTTCTATTTGGGGTGGCTCTTCTTATAAGTTTGGTATTTATGAATATAGAAACAAACCCAATAAGAATGATTCTCGTATTGTTAGCAATGATAAGTATGCTTGGTATAACAAATATGATAAACAGACTGCTGATGAAGCTTTTGCTATTGTCAGAAGCACTATATTTAAAATAGCAGAACATGCGGGCAAAGGTGAATTGGAAGCAATAGAGAAAATAGATGAGTTAGGCGATGCTTACAAATGGAAAATAGCATTTTTATATTCAGATGAGACTTTAATACCAGTATATAAGCGTGATATGTTGGTTAAGTTGGCTAGTTATTTTGGTATGTCTGTCACAAATAAAACTAAAATTTCTGATTTGCAAAGGTTCCTGATAGAACAGAAAGGCGAAAAAGACCTTTTCGAATTTTATGAGGAGTTACTAAATATTGTAAATGAATTAGATAGTTCAAATATGGAACATAAGATTTGGTTATACGCTCCGGGAGAAAATGCATCTAAGTGGGATGTGTGTTTATCTCAAAACATAATGTGTATTGGTTGGGATGATATGGGTAACCTTTTGGAATACTCTTCTAAGAAAGAAATGGCAGCTAAATTGCAGGATATATATGGCAAGCCGGGATCCTCGTTTAAAAATGATAGTTTGGCATTATGGGAGTTTGCTTATGAGATGCAAGTGGGTGATATTGTTATAGTCAAAAAGGGACAGAATCAAATAATAGGGCGTGGTATTGTGAAAAGTGACTATACTTTTGATGATTCTTTCTCTGATTTTAAGCATGTTCGTAAAATGCAATGGACGAATGTCGGAGAATGGGAGACAGTAGGCAAGAATGTCCAAAAGACTTTGACCGATATAACCAAGCAGCCGGATTCTGTGAAATCTTTGGAGAAGCTATTTGAAAATAAATCTCAAAAACAATATTGGTGGCTTGTGGCAAGTCCTAAAATATGGAGCTTTTCGAAAACTCCGGTTGGCGAAATACAAGACTATACTCTTTATAATGATAGTGGAAATCAACGAAGGGTATTCCAAAATTTTATTGATGCAAAAGAAGGAGATGTTGTTATTGGCTATGAAGCTACTCCTGTTAAACAGGTGGTAGCTATTGCAGAAATAGCCAAATCTGCCGATGGACAAAAAATATATTTCAAAAAGACTGAGAGCTTATTGAATCCTGTTGATTATTCAGTTATAAAGGATATACCGGGATTAAGTGGCATGGAATTCCTGAAGAATAAGAACGGCTCGTTTTTCAAACTGACAAAAGACGAGTATAACATATTGATGAAATTAATACGTGGCGGAAATCCTATGCATAATCCTCAATATTCCGAAACAAATTTTTTGGATAATGTATTTATAAAATCAGAAGAGTATAACAAATTGAGAAACCTGTTGTTGGCAAAGAAAAATGTCATATTACAAGGCGCTCCGGGTGTTGGTAAAACGTATTCGGCTAGGCGTCTGGCTTATTCTATTATAGGGGAAGAAGATAGAACTAAAATAGAGTTCATTCAATTTCATCAGAATTATTCCTACGAGGATTTTGTGATGGGATATAAGCCAAAAGAAGATGGTGGTTTTGAACTTAGACGAGGGGTATTCTATAATTTCTGCCGGAAAGCCCAAAGTGATCCGGATAAGAAGTATTTCTTTATTATTGATGAAATTAATAGAGGAAATATGAGTAAGATTTTTGGTGAGTTACTGATGCTTATTGAAAAAGATTATCGGGGCGAAAAACATCAAATCCGTCTTGCATACAATGATGAGTATTTTTTTGTACCGGAGAATCTTTACATCATAGGTATGATGAATACGGCAGACCGTAGCCTGGCTATGATTGATTACGCTTTACGTCGTCGGTTCAGTTTCTTTGATATGGTGCCGGGATTTGATTCGGATGGTTTCAAAAAGTATCAGGAGAATCTTGATTGTGACGCCTTTAATAGGGTGATTGATGCCATCAAAGCTCTGAATGTTGAGATTGCTAAAGATGATTCACTCGGAAAAGGCTTTTGTATCGGTCATAGTTATTTCTGTAATCAGGAATCTATTGATGATATGTGGCTTGGAAATGTGATTGAATATGATATTGCCCCTATGTTACGCGAATATTGGTTTGACAATGATAAGAAATTCAAAGAAGAAACAGACAAATTATTGAGCCTGATAAAATGACAATAGACAAAGGTATATTCATTCGCAATATCTATTATATGTTGACTTATGCTTTTCAAGAGCTTAAGCAGAATAACTATGAAGAAATAGCAGGTGAAGAATTTGACGAGATTCATGATTTATTTGCCGAAATTCTAGTTCGTGGCATTTCGTATCAACTTAAGCAAGGGTTACATAAAGAATATATTTCCTGTCATGGTTCATTATCTACGTTAAAGGGCAAGCTTGATATAAATGGTACTATCAATAATTTGATGCGAAAACAACAGAAAATAGATTGTGAGTATGATGAATTATCAGAGAATAACAAATTTAATCAGATATTAAAGACGACTGTTCAATTCTTGCTGAAACATCCGAATGTCAAATCGGACAGGAAAGCTTCGTTGAAGCGTCTTATGCTTTTCTTTAGCAATGTAGAAGTTATTGATATTCCGACGATAAACTGGACTACTATGCGCTTTGATAGAAATTGTAAGACTTATCAGATGCTTCTATATGTTTGTTATTTCATTCTCGACGGGATGTTAATGACTACGGAAAAGGGTACGTATAAAATGAGGGATTTCTCCGATGAACATATGTGTAGGCTTTACGAGAAGTTTGTTTTGGAATATTACCGAAAGCATTATCCGGAATTAAAAGCAAAGGCTACTCAAATAGACTGGAATATTGATAAAGAACAGTCTACTTCCAGCATTCTTCCTATAATGCGGACGGATATAACGTTGACATTTAAAGAGAGAATATTGATTATTGATACCAAATATTATAGTAAATCAATGCAATGTCAATTTGACAAGAGAACTATTCATTCTAATAACCTGTATCAAATTCATTCTTATGTAATGAATTATGATGTTAATCATGCTGGGAACGTGGATGGAATGTTGCTGTATGCCAAGACAGAAGAAGATATAACACCTGATGGACAGACGACATTTAGGGATGGGAATATCATATATTACCGGACACTTGATCTGAATCAGGATTTTGAGAATATCAAGAAACAATTGGATGGATTTCTAGTACATGGTCTATAACTATTATTGGTGTAATACTTCGCTTGCCATGATATAACAGAGAAATCATCCCCTATCTAATTTATAGTAATATTTTATTAAAAATAAAACCATTATTACTTTCAATTCTAGATAAGTTACTCTATCTTTGTAAGGTAACACAAACAAAAGTGTAACCTTATATGAATCAAGACCATTGTTTAGTAGAACAGTTTGAAATGATATTTAGAGCTCATTTCTCTTCAGTGAAGTTTTTTATCAATATGTTTCTTAAATCGGAAGCAGATGCGGAAGATTTGGCTCAAGATGTATTTACCAAATTATGGACTAATTTTGAGACGTGGCAAAATAATGATGGAAAAGAAGGGTATATATACGCTATGGCAAAAAATGTTGCATTTGATTTTATCAAGCACAAAAGACTGGAAAATGATTATCGGGAGGAACAAATAAAGAAAAGTACAATTAAGGATTTGTTAGGCTTCTCAGATCCGTTAAATTCGCTTTATTATAAAGAAATGCAACTAATAATAAGAATGGCTCTTGAAAACTTTCCTGAACGTCGCAGAAGGATTTTTGAGATGAGCCGTTTCAATAATATGAGCAATCAGGAGATTGCATTATCCTTACATCTTTCTGTTCGTACAATAGAGCATCAGATATATTTGTCGCTTCAAGTTTTAAAGAGAATCATTTTAATTTTATTTTTCCTGTATTTTCTTTAAGTAGCTGGAATGTTTCAATCGTTATATATGAAATTTCAAAATCTAATATAATGATAACATGAAGAATTATTTTCAGAAAATATTATCCCTTTTTGCCCGACATAATTATTCGGAACAAACAAATCAAATGTTTTACAGGTGGTTGGTTGATAATGAATATGAAAAAGAAAAGGATGAAGCATTACAGGAGCTTTATCTAGAAGCAAGAAAAAAAGGAAAAGTATTCGACCTGGAGAAATCACTGGAACGTTGGAAGTTAGATAACAATCTTACACATGTTCAACCTCAACAAAAGTCCGATAAAAAACTGTTTATGCGATTGTGGCAATCGGTAGCTGTTATATTATTAATAGTATCTATATCTTTAGGATATCTGCTTTGTAAGGCAGAAAAAGACGATTCAGGAATAACTCAGCAATGCATATCGGGCACTCAGATGAAGACATTTTTTTTGCCTGACGGAAGTCGGGTAAGCATGAATTCGAGGAGTATGTTATTATATCCCGAACAATTTACAGGAAAGTACCGTAGTGTTTTTCTAATTGGCGAAGCTAATTTTAAAGTAAAAGCTAATAAAAACAAACCGTTTATTGTCAAAACCAATGATTTTCAAATAACAGCTTTGGGAACCGAGTTTAATGTATCCGCATATACTGAAGATAATAATGTTTTTACAACTCTAATAACAGGGAGTGTTCTTGTGGAATTTGACGACTTGGGCAAAAAGAAGTTGCTTAAGCCAAATGAACAATTGGTGTATAATAGGAAGAGCCGTCAAGATACTCTGACTTATCCTGATATGAAAGATGTGACAGCATGGCAAAAAGGTGAGTTGGTATTTAATCGAAAGACTATAACGGAGATTATAACGATATTGGAACGTAAGTACGATTGTAAGTTCTTTTATAATCAGCATAGCTTAAAGAATGATCGTTATAGTTTCAGGTTTAAAGATAATCCACCTTTGTCTGAAGTTATGGATGTTATTGTTGATGTAGCAGGAGATTTATGTTTTAAGATAGAACATGATAAATGCTATATTATGCAGAAATAATTTTGATATTAGAAAGTTAAAGCGGTGGAAGGTATGTCGAATAACTAAAACGGAGAAAGGAGGAATTATTAAGCTTTTAGAACGCATTACCTAAGCAAAATAGTAACCATATAAAAAGTAATACTATATGAAAAATTTGAAATACTTCTTGTTACTCGTTGTAGCAATGGTGGCAGGAACTTTGATCATAAGTTGCAGTAGTGATGACTACATGGGAGAGGCACAACAACAAGGTATTTCGCCAACTACTTGCGGCGTCAGCGACAAGATGCCGAAGTTGACTACTTATATTGAAACTAATGATGTAAATCCTCTAAATGCAGGAGAGTACTATTTTACAGGTACGGATCCGCAAGAGCAGGTGATTGATAATGTGATTCTGTTTGCTTCTAATATTCGGGGTGCGGCTAGTACTGTTCAATTGTATCATAACAATAATCAGTCTCATATATTGACCAATGCCGGTACGCTTATCGCTCCTTTACAACAGAAAGGTATCAGAGTCTCTTTAGGGCTGTTGGGTGATCACACCGGAGTGGGGTTCTGTAACTTGACACCGGCTATGATTGAAAGTTTTGCACAACAGATTGCCGCTTGTGTTAAGCAATACAATTTAGATGGTGTGGATTTTGATGATGAATATGCAGACTATTGGAAGGCACCTTCTAATTTACCTTCACCAAGTACTACGATTTTTGGAAATCTTGTAAAAAGAGTGCGTCAGTTGTTGCCTGATAAACTGATTACAGTATTCAGTTTTGGTGGTTATACAAATTTTGATGCGACTACAATGAATGCCATTAGTTACATGTGGCCTGATTTCGGGGCGGATTGGAGTACTCCGGCCGGATTAGGGAATAGCAAATGGGCAAAGATGTCAATACACTGTACGGATGGTAGACCAAGTGCAGGTGTGATACAAAGTAGCGCTGCAAATTATAGTGGCTATGGCGCCATTATGATGTTCAATCTACGCGAGTCCGGTCAAACAAGCTTAATGAATAACTTTGCTTCAAGAGTTTGGGGAGGCAAGACCGTATCTCGTACGACGACTATCTATGCGAAGAATTATTAAGATATCAGGACGCTCCATGTGAATGAATTGAAGACTGGAAGTGATAGACTTTCAGAGAAGGACACTTCCGGTCTTTTATAAATTAACCTGAATATACAAACTGCAGATGCCTTTCATTTGTTGATAGGCACTGCTTAATAATAAAGATATATGTGAAAAAGTATCTATGCCAGGAATCTTCCTGCCTTGGATATGAAATCGAAAATTAAAACAGATAGACATGTGTTGCGAATAAAAAAGTTAGCAAACTAATACTTAAAATTCATGTTACACAGTTATACATTGAAAAATGATAAGAAGGCAAAAGGGATAAGATTTGTGTTGTTTTTATTTATGGTTGTAATACAAGCTACAGCTTTTGCCCAAGGTGGTATGAAAATTACTATTCAAAAAGAAAATATAACTGTTATTGAAGCACTGAAAGAAGTGGAGAAGCAATCAAAGCTTTCAGTAGGATATAACGATTCGCAATTAATTGATAAACCGGCTATCAATCTCAATTTGAAAAATATTGATTTGGAAAAAGCCCTCTCGATTATCCTTAAAGGAACAGGATTTACTTATGGAATTAAAAGAAATTATATTAATATTATTCCTCAACCAAAGACTGGAACTGTGGTTGTTAAACAGGTAACAGGAAGGGTTGTTGATGAGAAAAATGAACCACTGATAGGAGTAAATATACGGGTAGAAGGGACTGATGATGGAACTGTTACTGATTTGGAGGGTAAGTACGTCATAAAAGCTTCTATAGGTAGTATATTAAGCTTTACTTATATTGGCTATATTTCGTCTTATGTAAAAATAGCAGATAAGAATGTGTACAATATACAAATGTCTGCTAACGTAGAGGCGCTAAATGAAGTAGTTGTAACTGCCTTGGGTATCAAGAGGGAACAAAAGGCTCTGAGTTACAATGTACAACAGGTAAAATCCGACCAGTTGACAAATGTCAAGGATGCAAACTTTATTAATAGCCTGAATGGTAAAGTCGCAGGAGTTAATATAAACAGTAGTTCTTCAGGAGTAGGTGGAGCTAGCAAGGTGGTGATGCGTGGTACAAAGTCGATAGAACAAAGCAGTAATGCATTGTATGTTATTGACGGTATTCCCATGTTTAATTTCGGAGGTGGCGGTAGTATGGAGAATGGTTCACAGGGAGTGACTGAGAGCATTGCCGACATCAATCCGGATGACATTGAAAGTATCTCAGTGCTGACTGGAGCAGCAGCTGCCGCCCTTTATGGAAGTAATGCGGCAAATGGAGCCATCGTTATTAATACGAAACGTGGCAAAGTTGGTAAATTGCAGGTTTCTGTGTCTAGTAATACCGAATTCGCTAAACCATTCGTACTTCCACATTTTCAAAATCGCTATGGTACAGGCAGTTCGGGAAAAGCAGGTAATTCTACTACGTTGAGTTGGGGGACTTTATTAAATGACGCATCTCGTAGAAACTATGAACCACGTGATTTCTTTGATACGGGGATAACTTATACCAATTCCATTACATTATCAACGGGAACAGATAAGAATCAGACCTTCTTTTCTGCTGCTGCGGTTAATTCGGAAGGGATTGTACCAAACAACCGTTACAACCGTTTTAATTTCACCTTCCGTAACACTACAAACTTTCTGAATGACAGGATGAAGCTTGATGTAGGTGCAAGTTATATTATTCAGAATGACCGCAATATGACTAATCAAGGTGCTTACTCAAATCCGATAGTTCCTGTTTATTTGTTTCCACGTGGCGACGACTTTAATTTGATAAAAGTGTTCGAACGTTGGGATCCGGCCCGTAAGATTAAAACTATGTTTTGGCCTCAAGGGGAAGGAGACTTGCGGATGCAGAATCCTTATTGGATCGCTTATCGCAATTTACGGACGAATGACAAGAAGCGTTATATGCTGTCTGTCTCTTTAAGTTATGATATTACAGACTGGCTGAATATTTCAGGGCGTGTTCGGGTTGATAATTCCAGTACCAAATATGAACAAAAATTATATGCAAGTTCCAATACTACTCTTACTGAAGGTAGTGCACAGGGATTTTATGCTATATCTAAACCTGACGAAACACAAGTGTATGCTGATGCGTTGGCAAATATAAATAAACGTTTGGGTGATTATTCTATTGTGGTCAATATCGGGGCGAGCATCGTAGATAATAAGTATGACGAATTGAGTTATCGTGGGCCGATACGTGCCAATGGTATTCCCAATGTTTTTAATGTGTTTGATCTTGACAATACGCAGAAAAAAGCACGTCAGGATGAATGGGAAGAACAGACGCAGTCTATATTTGCCAGTGCTGAAGTAGGGTGGAAGAGTATGCTTTATCTTACGCTGACCGGACGTAATGACTGGGCGTCACAGTTGGCAAACTCATCTTCTACTTGTTTCTTTTATCCGTCAATTGGACTTTCGGCTGTCGTCTCTGAAATGGTGAAACTACCTTCTTTCGTTGATTATCTGAAAGTGCGCAGTTCGTTTAGTTCGGTGGGTATGCCTTATCCTCGTAACTTGACATCGCCTACTTTTGAGTATGACGAAACTACTCAAACGTGGAAGCCGAAAACACATTATCCCATTGGTGACCTTAAACCTGAACGGACCGATTCATGGGAATTAGGCTTGGATATGCGGCTTTTCAAGGACTTTAATCTCAGTTTGTCATGGTATTTGGCTAATACGTTTAATCAGACGTTCGATCCGAAAATTTCCGTATCATCCGGATATACTACCATTTACCTTCAAACAGGATATGTACGTAACCAGGGAGTAGAGCTTTCATTTGGTTACGGACATACATGGAAGAAAGATTTTCGCTGGCAAAGTAATTTTACATTAAGCCATAACAAGAACAAAATTATAGAATTGGTAAAGGACTATATACATCCGGAGACTGGTGAGCCTATAAATAAAGATCGGCTGGATGTAGGCGGACTCGGAAAGGCCAGATTCATATTGAAAACAGGAGGTTCGCTGGGTGACCTTTACACACAGTCTGATTTGAAGCGGGACGACAATGGAATGGTAGAAATTTCTCCTGCGGGTACATTAGTAACAGTGAATAATCGACCTGATATTAAATTAGGAAGTGTTTTCCCTAAATGTAATTTGGCATGGAACAATCAGTTTTCATGGAAAGGGTTTAATATCAGTGCTTTAGTTACTGCACGTATAGGCGGTATTGTTTATTCGGCTACTGCAGCGGCCATGGATCAATATGGGGTATCTGAAAGTTCGGCGGTTGCCCGTGATAATGGTGGGGTATTAGTGAATGGACGTAATAGGGTGGATGCGCAGACATGGTTCACGGCTATCGGTTCACAAAGTGGTCTGCCACAGTATTATACTTATAGTGCTACCAATATTCGATTGCAGGAGGCGGCTATCGGTTACACGCTTCCACGTAAATGGTTGCATGATGTATGCGATATTCAGTTGTCTGTTGTGGGACGCAATCTCTGTATGATTTATAATAAAGCTCCTTTTGATCCGGAAGCCGTTGCAACGACTGGTAACTATTATCAAGGGATCGACTTTTTCATGTTGCCGAGTACCCGTAATGTCGGTTTGAATGTGAAAATCAACTTTTAACAGATAAAAAGTAGTCACTATGAAATATATAACATCTACCATAAAATTGCTTTCGCTAGCGCTATTGCTTATTGTCGGTTACGCTTGTACGGATAATTTCGATAAAGTCAACCGGAAGGATTATCAGGTTGACAAAGAAGAGCTGGGGCGTGAAAGTTATAACGTAGGCGCCAGTCTTAAAGGATTACAAGGGTTGGTGATTCCTACGGAAGAACATCTCTATCAGTTTGTTGAAGCACTTGGCGCAGGTGCGTTTGCCGGTTACATTGGTTGTACTGTAGAATGGACGGCTAAGTTTGAAACGTATAATCCACCAATAGATTGGCAAGAAGCTCCTTTTTCAGATTTAGTCACCCGTACTTATCCGTTTTATCGGGACTTGTTGGATAAAACAGACGATCCTGTGGCGTTGGCACTGGGGAAACTGTTTCGTGTGGTCATCATGCAGCGTGTGACAGATATGTACGGTCCGATTCCTTATTCAAAAATCATTTCTAAAACAGGTAAGATTTCTCTTACCGTACCTTATGATTCGCAGGAAGAGGTATATAAGCAAATGTTCAGTGAATTGGACGAAGTGAGTGATGTCCTTAGGGATAATCTCAATTTGAGTGCGGAAGCTTTTCGTAAATTTGATGATGTATATCAAGGCGATCTTTCCAAATGGCTCAAATTTACTAATTCACTCAAATTGCGTATGACCATGCGCTTGACTTATGTACCGGAAATGCAGGCGGAAATACAACGAATAGCCGAAGAAGCTGTAACGGCAGGCGTAATGACGGAAATAAATGATAACGCTTTCTTGAAAGTGGAAGAAAATAGGGTTGCTATGATTTTTAATGACTGGAATGACCAGCGTGCGGGGGCTGATATTATCTCATATATGAATGGTTATAAAGATCCGCGTCGGGAAAAGATGTTCACTACAGTGAAAATGATTGTATATGATGAAAACTTCCAACCGCAAGAGGTTGATGGATACGCGGGTATTCGTATTGGCATTGATGTGACTACCAAGGATGAGATGGTAAATGCATACAGCATACCGATTATCAGCAGTACCAGTCCTTTTTTATGGATGAATGCCGCAGAAATCACTTTCTTACGTGCCGAAGGTGCCTTGCGAGGCTGGAATATGGGTGGGGAAGCTAAAGATTTATATAATATGGCGATAGCTCTTTCTTTTGAACAATATGGTCTGTCGGGCTCTGAAACCTATGCGGAGAATTCGACTGACACTCCGGAAGCGTACAATGATCCGACATTTGCCTATACTGATTGGGAAGGTCCGAGAAGTACTATTACTATTGCTTGGGAAGATGGTGCGGATAATTTTGAACGTAATCTTGAACGTATCATCACTCAAAAATGGATTGCTAATTTCCCTTTAGGTGTTGAGTCATGGAGTGAACTCCGCCGTACAGGATATCCTCATCTTATGCCGGTTATAGAAAACAAAAGTGGTGGTAGCATCAGTTCCGAGCATATGATCCGTCGTTTGTGGTATCCGCCTACAGAATATACTGAAAATCTTTCGAATATCAATTTGGCGATAGGTATGTTAGGAGGTCCTGACAATGGGGGAACGAGATTGTGGTGGGATAAGAAATCTTATCTCAATTGACGAGAGAGTTTGAATACGAATAAAAGAATGAAAAAGAATTTATATGAAAACAATAATATATAAACAATTCATTTATAGTCTTCTGTTTTTAACGGCTTTTTTATTGCCTGTTGCTTGTGATGACTGGAATGAACCTGAAATTGTAGATATTGATATTAATAGTGCGAAAGAACAGAATCCGGAACTATGGGCGCGTTATATGCAGGCATTACGTACCTACAAACAAAGTAAACATTACTTGTCATATGCGCACTTTGATAATTCTCCGGAAAAATCGCTAAATGAAGGTAGTTATCTTCGGGCATTGCCGGATTCGTTGGATATTGTGACCTTGGGTAATTCTCACCAAATCTCTGATTATGATCGGGAGGATATCCCTCTATTGCAGGAAAAGAGTATCCGGGTGCTTTATTTGATAGATTATGTAGCTCACGCCTCTTCCTTAACAGATATCACGGCATTAAATAGTTGGTTGGATAAAGAAATTGCTACGTCGGCCGAACTCAATCTGGACGGATTTGCTTTTACCGGTCTTCCGCTCTATAATGGAACTGATGCTGAATTGGCATCGTATAAAGAGAAATCACGGCTGATTGTTTCTAAATTATCTACTGCTACGGGACAGGATAAATTATTGGTATTGGAAGGAAATCCGGCTTTCGTTGATGAAGCAGACTTTGACAAATTGAATTATATTGTGTTGAATACTGCAGAGTTGACCAATGTAACCGATTTGAAATTGCAGGTGACGGGGATTCTTGCCAATAGTTTATTGTCTAAAGATAAATTATTGTTATCTGTTCAAATGGGCGGACAAGTAATTGATGAGACTGGTGTAAAACAAGAGGCTGTAACTTTAATGACTGACCGTGTGGTTGCTCTTGGTCCATTAGCTGGATTGGGAATTTATGCTATAGGCAATGATTATTATAGCCCGATAAGGAATTACGAGATTACACGAACGGCTATTCAACTAATGAACCCATCGAAATAAAAAAGAATTAATATGAAAAAGAATCTTATCATACATTTTATATTAGTATTGTTACTGAAAATAGGAGTAACAGGGTGTACCGAAGAGACTATCTCAATGAATGCGGACAGAATGCCTGACGAGACGGCTATGGATAATATTGCAGGTGCCCTGCGTAACACAACTACATTGACTAATAAAGCATTTATTGAGTTGACGGAAGGGGACGAATCTGCCACAGAGGAAATATTCTATTCACTGTCACAATCAGCCGGAAGCAGGTTGACTGTCACAGCCGTTGTAAACGAGAAGCTTGTAGAAGATTATAATGAGGAAAACAATTCCAAATTGAATACATTGCCGGCTGGGAATGTGCAGTTCGAAAATGGCGGAGTTCTTTCAATAGATGCTGGAGAACAAAAATCTGCCAAAATCAAATTTACTATATCCACAGCCGGACTGAATACTGATACTCCATATCTTTTGCCATTAACTATGGAAGAAATACCTACAGGAGTAAAGGTGGATACTAAGAAACAGGTGCTTTATTATATTGTAAATATTCGGAAAAGAATAACGACTTGTTATCCTAATAACCAGTATGAACAAATAGATATGCCGCCAATGCGACCTGATGCATTTGTTGTTTTCTATGTGAATACTTCAACTTATCAACCGTTGATAGCTGATGTTTATGGAATTCAAAAAATTAATCAGATAGATTATACTCAAGCTTTACATAATATAGGTAGTATCGTGAATCTACGAATTGTGACAATGGACTATGAGTCTGCAACAGGACGTGCACTGCTCAATTTGAGTAGTGACATACGTGATGTGTTGGAAAAGGCGGATAAGTTTATTCGTCCGCTTCAGGAACACGGACGTAAAGTATGTCTTAGCATTGAAAATGGTAATAAAGGGTTTGGCTTTTGTAATTTAAACGATATGCAGCTTGCAGATTTTGTTCAACAGGTGAAAAATGTGGTAGAACTTTATCGTTTGGATGGAATAAATCTCTGGGACAAAGTGAGTACTTATAACAAGGAAGGTATGTTTGCTATGAATACAGTCTCTTATCCTAAACTAATAAAAGCATTGCGGGATGCACTTCCTGAAAAGTTGCTGACAGTTGTTGATAAGGGAGAAGCTACTGAATATTTTTATGATGTAAATCGATGTGGCGGCATTGAGGTAGGTAAGTATATAGACTATGCGTGGCATGCGTATGATAGTGGAAAAGAAGTGGTACAGATTATAGAACCATGGGACGCAGAGCATCCTTATAGTGAATATACTCGTAAACCTATTATAGGGCTGGCACCGGAATGTTATGGAAGTTTGGTTATTCCATTATATGAAAAAGGAGAAAATCCTTTGAGAGATAAATCGCAATATAGGATGGTGGATTGGAAAATGAATAAGCGTAAAAAAAATAATATTGTTGTATATGCGTTTGATCTTACAGCCAATGAGCAAAATATGTATGAAGGAATGGTGAACGATATCGCGATAGGAGATGGCATTAACGCTATGATGGATGATGGTGCTTATTGGGGGCAATCCATCTATCCTCCTTATGATTGGGGATTTATTTCCGGTGAGTATTCTTATACTTATAAACCGTTGGACTGGCTTTTGCGCCAGATGTATAATGTGTATTCAAAAGGATGGGTACGTCCGTCCGGAATGTGAGAAATAAAATGAATCTTAAAACTAAAGATATAATGAGTCTGATAATTCAAAACAAGAATATAATGAAAATAAGTAATAATTGTTTGGTCATGGTTTTCCTGTTATTAATAACAGGTTGTGACAACAAAGATTATACTAAGGAATCTCCTTTTGGTAATAGTGTATATATTGATGCGGCGAAAGTGAAGGATATAGCTAATTTTACATTTAATAATCTTAAACAGGATGGACAGCAACAGATTTCTGCTGTATTGGCATATCCTGCTGAGCAGGATATAGATGTCAGCTTTCGGACAGATCCTTCATTGATAAGTTATTATAATGCACGTTTAGGGAATAATTATGCAATGTTGGATGCTAAGTATTATAAGTTCTCCACCCAGCATGTTGTCATTCCTAAGGGAAGTGTAGATTCGGAAATGGTAACTATTGAATTTTCCAACCTGATAGACTTGGATATTGACACTAGCTTTCTATTACCTGTTACTATTGGAGAAGCATCAGGAGGGATGAGCATATTGGGCGGATCTAAAAATATCTGTTACATAGTGCGTCGTTCCAGTGCTATAACTACTGCTGTCAGTCTTGCTAACAATTATTTTGAGATACCGGGATTTGTTGCCGGTAGTCCTACTGCTAATGTAGTAAACGGATTGAAGCAACTTACTTTCGAAGCTGTTGTTCGAGTGAATAGATTTGATCCTCTTACTGAAATCTCATCCATTATGGGCATTGAGCAATATTGTTTGTTACGTTTTGGTGATTCTGGCTTTCCTAGACAGCAATTGCAATTTGCGGTTAATGAAATGAAATTTCCAAATGCCAATGATGGTAAACTGTTGCAACCTGGTGAGTGGTATCATGTTGCCGTTACTTATGACACGGAGACAAAGGCTGCTATTATGTATGTAGATGGTAAAGAGCAGAGCCGCATTGACGATTACGGAAATGGGGAAGCCATAAACCTTGGAAAACAGAAGAAAGGAGACTTTATGTTTAAGATAGGACACTCTTATGGAGACCCCGACGATATGAGTCGGCAATTAAATGGAGAGATTTGTGAAGTACGTATATGGAATGTGCTCCGTTCACAAGAAGAAATTTACAGGAATATGTATGATGTTGATCCCCAAACTACTGGTTTGAAAGCTTACTGGAAGTTCAACGAAGGTAAAGGAAATAACATTGCAAAAGACTTGACCGGTAATGGAAATGATGCTGTGGCTTATACAACTGCTATATGGCCGGAGGGGATTGAAGTACCGCAGAAAAATAAAGAGTAGCTTTCGGGAATAATATCTTGAAATGAAATTAGTGCAAATAAATCACCTTTGTTACATTGTGTTTCAAAGGTGATTTTTCTGTTTAGATTCAATTCTTTAAAATATCAGTCATTTTATCTTAGGCGATATATAATGTGCATTTGCTATAAGAATAATGCTTGGTGCTTTGGTTTTCTCGGATTTTATGTTCACCTTTGTATTGCATTACAATATTTAAGTCGTTTATATGTCTTAGGAGATCCTTAGTTGTCGTCAGTTGCAGGTATATATATACTTTGCAGTTAATGATAGTACGGCTCTGTGTTCCTCGTGTGGTAGGTTAATTACCCCACTCATATCCTAGGCTGCGGCTAATAGATTTGTAATGCAGCGGGGGATCAGGGTCGTATCTTTTTATTGAGATTTTTATATATCATTCTGTATTATTTTATAATAAAACATTGATTTTATTGGCTTTATAAGGAAATAGTCTTATCTTTGTAGGGCATTACATGTCTATTTTGCCGACTGGAAGCCAAGGAGCCTTTAGTCGTAAACGACTACGAACATATTAAAAATATGTTCGTAGTTTCGCGATATTACGGTTCTGTCCCCGTGTGGAGGGTTAATGCCCCCACTGTATCCTAGGCTTCGGCATAGATATGTAATGCAACGGGTCGGCAGGACCGTATTTTTTATATTGATTTAGAACTTGACTCTGTAAAGACCCTGTAAATGACCCTGTAAATGGGAAAATTTAGCAATATAAATATTATTTTATGTATCGCTTATCGTATTGATTGAGTAATGAAACGTGCGATATAGTTTAGTGATTATGCAAAGTACAATTCTCAAAGTTATGTTTTGACGTTCGGGATAAAACTCTTTTTCCTCTTACTGAACTATCTGAATTTTTCAGATAGTTGCATCTTCTTGTATTTCTTCTGATTCGTAATAATGGAAGCCTTTTTATCTTTTTGTATATTAATCTGAATATTGATTTGGGTAAGAGAGTGTACGTTAAATATAATTATGGTTTGAGATGGTTATTCTAATGTAAATGTAATACTTCACTTAACTTATCTCCAATAATTTTCTTCTCATTACTACCAATAGTAGACAATCTCACCAATGAAATTCCGTACAACTCTAAAATACGATCCTTTTTAATATCACGTTCTGATTGACTTGTGCCCGATTTATGGAATGTATAACCATCCGTCTCAATAGCCAATACCGGTTGTTTACTCACACGATTATAAATTAGAAAATCAATATGAGTATTTATATTTGCAGCATATTTGCTTTCCTTTTCATTCAATAGAGAATAATCCTGAATCAACATATAGAGTGGTAAATGGCAAATGGTATTCAAATGACGCATATTGATATTCTCTTTCAGAATATCTTCAAGTAAGGCGAATGTAAGATTCTCGGAATCGTATTCGGATATTTTCTTGTGTTTCTTCAAATAGGCAATTCGGGCATCTGTATATTGCTCATATAGATAATCGAATATAGAATGAATCTTACTGGTGGAAACAGTACCATTGTTATATTCGATATAAGCAATCAAATCGCTGATATTGCAGTCTTTGGGTTGTTCGTTTCCCGATACGACTAAATAGAATTGTGACTTAGCCCGCGAAACAGCAACATTGAGCAGGTTTGGATCGTCGGAAAAGGAAGTGATGACATCGTCGACAGTAGTCATGATGATAGCATCCTTTTCTCTTCCCTGAAACTTATGGACTGTTACAACGTCAATATCCTCTTCAAGTGCGGATTTTACTGCATCTACTTGTTTGTTATATGGAGCTATGACGCCAATTTCATCTGTTTCATAAGATAGATTCGGTAGTACTTTCTGCCAGTCAATGTTAGTTATCTCTTAATTTAGCTTCTATCTCTTCAATGGTAGGCATGGTACCTTCCACTTTTTCGGGATAGAACTTCTCCAGATCATATTCGGAAATACCCAAAGGTTGGCTGCTCGACTCCAAAGCATACTGGGCTTGTATGCGGTCTTTCTCTTTGCAAATCAGTAAGCCGATGGTTGGGTTATCCCGTCCTTCCTTACGCAGCAAATGATTGCAAGCTACCACATATCCACCTAATTGACCGATGTCGGCAAAAGCAAATTTACCGATCTTTACCTCTACCACTACATAGCAGGAAAGCGAAAGATTATAAAAGAGTAAGTCGATAAAGTTTTCCGTTTCGCCTATTTCTAAACGATATTCTTTGCCCACATAAGCGAAACCCGTACCCAGTTCAATCAGGAATCGGGTAATGTTATTCAGTAGAGCATCTTTGAGCAATCGTTCATTGTAACGCCCAGTTATACCCGTGAAAGCAAAATTGTAGGGGTCTTTGGTCAACTCCTGTGCAAGGTCGCTCATCGCATCAGGCAATGTTTTTGTAAAGTTAGTCAGTGCCTTGCCCTGCCGCTCATAAAGGTCGGTGCTAATGAAATTGAGCAGCATACTACGACTCCAGCCATTCTCCACCGTCTGGTGAACATAGAACAGAGCTTTGTCTATATCGTCTTTCACTTTATCCATTATCAAGCAATGGTGTCTCCATGGGACTTCAAATATTCCACCAACTTGGTGGAATAATTCCGTTTCATTTTTTCCACCAAATTGGTGGAAAGTTTTCAGAGCATCCTTGTATAACAAATAAAACTTCCTACAATAGTAAATATTGCTCTTTGACAAACCAGCCGCATTGGGTATAGCTTCACGTAAATCTTTGCTCAATCGAGTGATAACACTTTCGCCCCAGCGTTCTTCTACGTGCAATTCAACAATGTCACGACCTAAAAGCCAGTTGAATTTCAACTGTTCCACATTTACTTTCACCGCTGCCTTTATTTGGCTTTGACGATAGCGACCGCAAAGGTCTTTCACCCATTGCAGATATTCTTTATCAAGTATGTTTATTGACTTGTTCATCGTAATCTATAATACTTCAGTTGCGTTAATTTTTAGTTCTCCTGACATCAGCTTCGGGAGAAGTGTGTCGCGTAGAATTGTTAACCTAATACTTTCCTGTTCATTTCTTAGTATTTGGTCGAAATACGGTTTATTTATCTGCCTATTTTTGTAAAACAGATGATTCTTATTGTTATATGTATTGTATCTTATCCGCATTTTAATTAATGTATTTACGATGAGATAGTTTTTTGTCATTGTGATTAATGTTTATTTATGTACTCACTTTAAGTTCTTAGAAACTTTTAATGAGGTTGATGCAAAAGTAGAAAATAATTTCCATAGTGCTGTCGTACTTTAAATGAGAAGTAAATGTAGGCATTATTATTGATGTGATTGTTATAGTTGGAGTAAAATTTATTCTTTTGGTTGTTAGAATATGCAGAAACTCCTATTCTAAAAAAATATGATTTGCAATGAACATTCTAATGCAAGTTTAATACTTCACTTAACTTATCTCCAATAACTTTCTTCTCATTACTACCAATAGTAGACAATCTCACTAACGGAATTCCGTACAACTCTAAAATATGATTCTTTTTAATATCACGTTCTGACTGACTCGTCCCCGATTTGTGGAATGTATAACCATCTGTTTCAATAGCCAATACCGGTTGTTTGCTCACACGATTATAAATTAGAAAATCGATATGAGTATTTATATTTGCAGCATATTTGCTTTCCTCTTCATTCAATAGAGAATAATCCTGAATCAACATATAGAGTGGTAAATGGCAAATGATATTCAAATGACGCATATTGATATTCTCTTTCAGAATATCTTCAAGTAATGCAAATGTAAGATTCTCGGAATCGTATTCGGATATTTTCTTGTGTTTCTTCAAATAGGCAATTCGGGCATCTGTATATTGCTCATATAGATAATCGAATATAGAATGAATCTTACTGGTGGAAACAATGCCATTGTTATATTCGATATAAGCAATCAAATCGCTGATATTGCAGTCTTTGGGTTGTTCGTTTCCCGATACGACTAAATAGAATTGTGACTTAGCCCGCGAAACAGCAACATTGAGCAGGTTGGGATCGTCGGAAAAGGAAGTGATGACATCGTCGACAGTGGTCATAATGATAGCATCCTTTTCTCTTCCCTGAAATTTATGGACTGTTGCAACATCAATATCCTCTTCAAGTGCGGATTTTACTGCATCTACTTGTTTGTTATATGGAGCTATGACGCCAATTTCATCTGTTTCATAAGATAGATTCGGTAGTACTTCCTCTTTGATAACATCTATTTCCCGTTGATTCATGTGACTGCGGGAGTGATTACCTTTGGCTGTCCGTATGGCACAAATGACATCCTCTTCTCCTTTATCACGTGTCATGATGACAAGATCTCCACCATAAAATTTCTGATTACAGAAGTTGATAATTCGGGGATGGCATCGATAATGTTCCCGTAACAAGGTCTGCGGTATATTCGGAATAACTTTGCAGATGGATTGCAAAAAACTCATATTGGCACAATCATATTCCGGCTTAATCAGGCACGCATTAGCGATAAAGTTTAGCTTTTCCTTATTTTCTTCCGTGACCACATTGGGAAGTTGCATGGTGTCACCGACAATGATTGCATTTTTAGCACATGACAAGGCTAAAGCTCCGGTCTCAACGGAAACCTGTGATGCTTCGTCCATAATGATATAATCATATACGGCATCTCGTTGCAGACTGCTTAATGATGAAAAGGTCGTACTTAAGATAATAGGGTATTCTTTCTGTACCTCTCGCCAATTATTTTTTAGATCAGGGAGCGTAAAGATAGGCTTGTCATGATTATTGCCATAGGTATGAAATAACTGATTCTTTAGATATTTCATTGATGTATCGGCCATTTGTCTAGCCATTTCTGCTGCATCTTTGTTGGCAAGTTCCTTTTCTAATGTGTCTATTTCAACTTCCAGTTCTGCATACTTTGTTTGGTAGAATAAGATTTGGAAGTCGGCGATAATCAAACTCATCTCCCGTTTATAAAAACCTTTATCGGGGATTTTACAAATCGCTTTGCTCCTGAATTTAAAGAAGAACCATTTCAACCGTTGAATAAAAGCTGCTATTCCCCGAAGACTTGATGATTGTTCTTTTTCTGCAAATTGTTGACATTCATTCCATAAATTCAGAAGGTCTGCCGAACTGGAATTTTTCCGTTGTTGGAAAGTAAATTCTTTTGTTCCGAACTCTTGCTGATAATGTTGCCACTCTATTTTTAAAGCTTGTATTTCCTGTCTTGCCATGGCAAGGCGTTCCTGTTTGGAAAATATGCTTTTTAGTTCTTCTGTCTGATGATGTATCTGATCGAGAAATTGAGGTTGGTCGGCATCCACATCATGCCATGACTCAAAGTGCTCCGGATATTGTTTTTCCTCTTCTTGAGTCTCGATGAATTTCTCTTTGTTAGCTGTGCTGCCAAGCAATGCAACAATGAATCCCATATCGTATTTGGATAACTTCTCAAGTACATTGACGATGGCGGAGTTATTATTAGATACTACCTGAACAGTCTTACCACGCACAAGGATATTGGCAATGATGTTCAGAATCGTTTGGGTCTTTCCGGTTCCTGGAGGTCCTTGCACAACACTGATTTGATTCTCAAAAGCTGCCTGGACTGCTTTTTGCTGGCTTGCATTACAACCGAAAGGAAAAATCAAGGTTGAGGCAGGCTGGGTCTGCATTTTATATTTTTGAGGATTCAGATATACAGCAATAGCTCTGTTGTTTGCGATGAAATGAATCTTTTCATATTGTTTTGCCAATAGCTTCGTTCCGTCATCAGCTTTCAATTCGTTCGCATCGGCAACTTTCTTCAAATATTCGAATATACTTTTCGAACGACTCTCTCCCAAGCATGATTCGATAATTTCTAAGTCCTTTTCTCTGTAATCATACTCTTTACCATTCAGAAAACGAATGTGCCAATAGTTGTGTGATCCGGCCTTAAAAATAGATAAGGCTTTGATGTTTGATAAAGTTCTCCCTTTACTGATTATTTGATAATTATTGGGGTCCGGTTTGTCCGGATCAGTCAGCCAAAGGACATTTTCTTCTTTGTAAGTATACGCACTGGGAACATTCCGGAATACTACCTTATAGTTGCCATTATGATTTTGGCAACTTTCTATTTCAGGAGTCTTGATTTGACCTTTTATAATAATCAGATTTTCGGAAGTATCTATCATAGGCTTGTGTGTAAATATAATAAGTCATGCTGCTGTTTTTATTTATTATTTAGGATATAAAAGTAAGAATATTTTCCAGAATATCAAAGCTGAAGTAGAAAAAACAGTGAATGACTTTATTCAGCTTTGTATTGTTATAAATATAGAGTGAGATTCGGTTTGGGAGTATTGAACGTGATAAAAGAGATTTGTTTTGCCAATGAAATCATTATCTTTGCAAGGTATATATTAATGAACGAGGAGGATATTATGCTTGCATACACATATATTGAACACGGAAAGTTTGAATTGCAGGAGAAAGCAAGACCGGAAATAAAGGATTCACGGGATGCAGTCGTGCGTGTAACACTTGGTAGCATCTGCACCAGTGATCTTCATATTAAACATGGCAGTGTGCCGCGTGCTGTGCCCGGAATAACTGTCGGGCATGAGATGGTAGGTGTGGTAGAACAAGTAGGGGCTGATGTCACTTCGGTGAAGCCTGGTGACAGGGTGACTGTGAATGTCGAAACTTTCTGCGGTGAGTGTTTTTTCTGTAAGCATGGATATGTGAATAACTGTACTGATCCTAATGGCGGTTGGGCTTTAGGTTGTCGAATTGATGGCGGTCAGGCGGAATATGTCAGAGTTCCTTATGCGGATCAAGGTTTGAATCGTATTCCGGATACAGTGAGTGATGAACAAGCTTTGTTTGTCGGTGATGTGCTTGCAACAGGTTTTTGGGCAGCATGCATCTCGGAAATAACCGCGGAAGATACTGTTCTTATCATCGGTGCCGGACCTACCGGGATTTGTACTTTGTTGTGTGTGATGCTGAAGAAGCCAAAACGCATTATTATCTGTGAGAAGTCTCCTGAAAGAATTCGGTTTGTCCGCGAGCATTATCCTGATGTGTTGGTGACTGAACCGGAAAACTGCAAGGATTTTGTTCTCAAGAACAGTGACCATGGTGGTGCAGATGTCGTTTTGGAAGTGGCAGGGAGTGACGATTCCTTCCATTTGGCTTGGGATTGTGCCCGTCCTAATGCTATTGTCACGATTGTAGCCCTCTATGATAAACCACAACTTCTTTCTTTACCTGATATGTATGGCAAGAATTTGGTTTTTAAAACAGGTGGAGTGGATGGCTGCGATTGTAACGAGATTCTCATGCTGATTGAGGAAGGTAAAATTGATACTACTCCTCTTATTACACATCGATTTCCGTTGAATGAGATTGAGGAGGCCTATCGTATCTTTGAAAACAAATTAGATGGAGTTATTAAAGTAGCTATATCAGGAAATAAATAAAAATAGAATTTGTGTATGAAGAATATACTTATAGTAAGTAATAATGATATGTGCCGCAGTCGTATGGCACAGGAAATTTTGAACTCCTTCGGTAGAGGGATGAAGATTAGTACTGCCGGTATTTTGGCTGGAAATTCTGTCCCTGACGTTGTTTGCCAAGTGATGGAACAAAATGGATATGACTTTTCGCGTAGAAAGCCCTGTGATGTTGCGACGTATGCCCAACAGACGTGGGATTATGTCATTACCCTTTGTCCGGAAGCAGAGGAAGTGCAAAAGGAAATACAGGGTGTAGTGAGAAAATACGTTTCTTTCAACTTTACAGATCCCTTTCAGGGAGGAATTCATGTAGAAGATGAGCAGGAAGAACGGGTTAGGGCACTATATGACATCATGCATAAAGAACTGTATGAGTTCTTTCGAAGTGAATTGATGGAAAAGTTGTTACCTCGCTGTTCCTGTGGCGCAAATACGTATTGTAGGTGTGAGTAGGAATATAAGTAAAATCATATATGTACATCATCCGGTGATGGTGGCAGATCTGTGTCATTTTGAACGCGAAGTTGCCAGAAAGCAATAGCGGATGCGGCGGCTACATTGAGAGAATCGACACCGTTTGCCATAGGAATGCGGACTACATAGTCCGCCTCATTGATTGTTTCGTTTTGAAGACCATCCCCCTCTGTTCCCATTACGATGGCTAACTTGGGTTCGGTTGCTAAGATAGGATTATCGATAGAGATTGATTTCTCCGTGAGTGCCATAGCGACTGTACGGAAACCCTGTTTACGCAACTCATTGGGAGAACCGTCCAACCAAGTCCATGGTATCAGGAAGACAGAACCCATCGAAACCCTGACTGCACGTCGGTTTAACGGATCACAAGAATTGCGTGTTAATAATATAGCATCTATTCCCAAGGCGGCTGCGGAACGGAAGATGGCTCCGATATTAGTAGCGTCTACCACGCCCTCAATGACTACGATCCGTCGAGCTTTCCGACACACCTCCTCTACACTTGGTAGTGCCCGACGACGCATGGCACAGAGGACACCGCGCGTCAGTGTATATCCGGTCAATGTGGCAAGTAACTTTCTTTCACCGGTATAGACAGGTATATCACCACAACGTTCAATGATGCCAGCCGCATCACCAGTGATATGCTTCTGTTCACACAAGAGGGCTAAAGGCTCATAACCAGCATTCAGAGCTACATGGATAACTTTGGGGCTTTCTGCAATAAGCAATCCCTTATCAGGCTCGATACGATTCCGTAATTGAGCTTCGGTGAGGGTACTGAATATTTCTACTCCAGAGTCTGTTAAGGATGATATTTCTATAATGGGCATAGTGATTTCTTTAAACGATCTATTTTATTGCAGCAATGATAGTATGCGCTTCTTACTTACCAATGCAAAAATGTTGAAAGATATTTTGAAGCACCATATCATTCGTAACCTCCCCCGCTATGTCCGAAATGAAGAAGATGCACTCTCGTATGTCTTGCGAAAGAAAATCTCCGGAAATCTGCGAATCAAGTCCGTTCTGTACTCTATGAATAGCTTCCAAAGCTTTGTTTAAAGCTTCGTAATGTCTTACGTTTGTCACAATAATATCATTCTGTGTCACTGTAGGCAAGTGTGCTGCATCAATAAGCATTTTTTGTAATTCACTTGTATTCTTCCGTTGTTTGGCCGAGATGAAAATAGATTCCGTAGATTCTTTGGGGAAGTCTTTTAATAAAGATAATACATTCTCTTTCTGTTTATCTTCAATCAAATCAGTCTTATTGAATACAACAATCAAATGTTTTCCTTCACAACGTGGAATTATTTTCTCCGATAACTGTTCAATTTGAGAAGCGGCATTCACAGCATCTACCATCCAAAGAACAATCTCCGCCTGATCCAACTTCTGAAAAGTACGTTCAATACCCAAACTTTCAATCGTGTCATTGGTTTCCCGGATTCCGGCGGTATCAATGAACCGGAAAGTGATTCCTCCGATATTGACAGTATCTTCGATTACATCACGTGTTGTCCCGTGAATATCACTGACAATGGCTTTATCCTCATTCAATAATACATTCAGTAAAGTCGATTTTCCGGCATTTGTTTCACCGATGATAGCTACGGGAACACCATTCTTAATGGCGTTGCCGACACTAAATGAATGAGCCAACCGCGAAATGACCTGTTCAATTTCATCTGCCAGTTTCCTTAATGCCGAACGATCGGCAAATTCCACATCCTCTTCGCTGAAATCCAACTCCAATTCAATCATGGAAGTGAAATTCAACAACTTGTTGCGTAGATCTGTCAGCTCTTTACTGAATCCACCCCGCATCTGGCTCATTGCCAATCGGTGAGTGGCAGCAGATGAAGAAGCAATCAAGTCCGCCACAGCTTCTGCCTGACTTAAATCCATCTTTCCATTGAGGAAAGCACGTTGCGTATATTCTCCCGGCTGGGCCATGCGGCAACCGTTTTTAATAAGCAACTGCATTACCTGTTGAAGAATATAAGTGGAACCATGACACGTGATTTCCGTACTGTCTTCTCCCGTATACGAATGAGGAGCACGGAAAAGGCTGACGAGCACTTCATCAATCATCTCGTCTTCGTCATAAATACGCCCGAATGTCAAAGTATATGGTTTTTGTTCGCTCAATAATTTGCCAGCTTTGGCTGGCTTGAAGATGCTGCCGGTAATAGAAATAGCTTCCGGACCGGAAACGCGGATGCTTCCGATAGCACCGCCTTGAGCGGTAGCGATGGCACAGATAGTATCTTGAATCATTCTTTTTTCTTTTTGGATGAGCAAAGATAATTGTTTCTAAGTAAAAAACAGAAAATTGAGCACAACTTGTGCTTTATTTGTTTATATTTGCTGCCGTGCAGTGGTACACCAAACAAAATAAAACAATAATGCTTATGGAACCAGCGATTAATTTATATTCTTCCAATGAAAAGAGTGAACTCATACGGGAGAACTCACAAGAAATATTTTCTGTCCTTGCAGCTCATCAAATAGCTTTGTGGGAATATGATATCATTACGGGCAAATGCTCCTTTTCAAACGATTATTTTTTTACACTGGGATTAAAGGATGCCGGGATCATTTTTGAAGATATAGATGATTTCTATCGGTTTATTCATCCGGAAGATATTGAATTCTATAAACAAGCCTTTGCAGAAATGCTTTCATCAGACTCTAAGACTTCACAAATTAGAGTTCGTTGTATAAGTGAACAAGGGAAAGTAATTTGGCTGGAAGATCATTTTCTGTCTTACAAAGAGAGTTGCGAAAGTCATCCGGGTAAACTGCTGGCATATACGGTGAACGTCACTTCACAATGCGAAAAGGAGCAACATATCAAATATCTGGAAGAGTATAATCGCAAAATAATTGAAGCATTGCCGGAATTCATTTTTATTTTTGATGATAATTTCTTTATTACCGATGTCCTGATGGCACCGGGAACGATATTGCTTCACCCTGTGGAAGTGCTACGCGGAGCAGATGGACGATCTATTTATTCACCGGAGGTTAGCGACTTGTTTATTTGTAACATTAGGGAATGTTTGCGTGATGGTAAGTTGAAGGAAATAGAATATCCGCTTGAAGTGGATGGAAGTCTGCATTATTTTCAGGCACGTATCGCCCCCTTTGAAGGAAACAGGGTACTTGCGTTGATACATGACATCGGAGACCGGATTCAGCGTTCGCAGGAATTGATCGAAGCTAAACGTCGTGCGGAAGATGCTGATAAAATGAAGTCGGTCTTTTTAGCTAATATGAGCCATGAAATTCGTACTCCGTTGAATGCTATTGTTGGTTTTTCGGAGATTATCGCAGTGACAGAAAGTGAAGAAGAGAAAATGGAGTATCTGGAAATTATTCAGAAAAACAGTAACTTGTTATTACAGTTAATCAATGATATTTTAGACCTTTCCCGTATTGAATCCGGCAAATCGGAAATGCATTTCCAGCAGGTTGAGATCGCAGGACTAGTGGAAGAAGTGGAAAAAGTGCACCAGCTGAAGATGAAGTCGAATGTAGAATTGAAAGTGATTCGTCCCGAAGGAGAATACTGGACTTCTACTGATCGTAACCGTGTGATGCAGGTATTGTTCAATTTCTTGTCGAACGCAATTAAAAATACGGAAAAGGGAAGTATAACTTTAGGCTTGAAACATGAAGGATCCTGGCTGAAACTGTATGTCAGCGATACGGGTTGTGGTATATCCAAAGAGAAACTCCCTCAAATTTTCACCCGTTTTGAGAAACTGAATGACTTTGTGCAGGGCACCGGATTAGGGCTTTCAATTTGTAAAAGCATTGTAGAACGACTGGGCGGCCGTATCGAAGTAACTTCAGAATTAGGGCAGGGGAGTGTGTTTGCACTCTATTTACCCTATCAGGAAATACCGAAGGAGGTTGTCGAAAGAAGACTTCCGCATAAGAAGAATGTCGATGAGGATAAACGTAAAAAGATATTGGTGGTAGAAGACATTGAGTCGAACTTTGCCCAACTTAATATTCTTCTGAATAAGGAATATATTATTTCATGGGTACGCAACGGACAGGAAGCCATCAATAGTTTCATCCGCGAAAAGCCGGATTTGATTCTGATGGATATCCGTATGCCGATCATGGACGGTATTCAAGCCACTGAAAAGATTCGTACTATTTCTCTGACTGTACCTATTATTGCAGTGACCGCGTATGCTTTCTATACAGAACAGCAACAGGCTATTCAGGCAGGATGCAACGCTGTTATCTCAAAACCCTATTCTTTGGAAAGGTTGAAAGAGACAATAGAATCTTATATCGGATAATTAATTTTCTAAAAGAGAACTAACATTCTGAATGTTGTAGTGTTATTTATTATATAGTAGTAACATTATAATATATTAGAATATGGAGAAAGTGAAAAAGATAGTCCTTATCGGGGCAAGCGGCTTTGTGGGCTCTGCCCTTCTGAATGAAGCATTGAATCGTGGTTTCGAGGTTACGGCAGTAGTTCGTCATCCGGAAAAGATAAAGATAGAGAATGAAAATCTGAAAGTGGTGAAAGCCGATGTCTCCGCGCTTGATGAAGTGGCTGGCGTTTGTAAAGGTGCAGATGCTGTTATTAGTGCATTCAATCCGGGATGGAATAATCCTGATATATACGATGAAACAATCAAAGTTTATCTGACCATTATTGATGGAGTGAAGAAAGCGGGTGTTAATCGTTTTTTGATGGTGGGCGGTGCCGGTTCTTTGTTTATCGCTCCGGGCTTGCGTCTGATGGATTCCGGTGAAGTACCCGAAAATATATTGCCGGGAGTGAAAGCTCTAGGAGAGTTCTA
The DNA here is from genome assembly GCF_040913205.1 of Bacteroides sp. MSSM.1001136sp1_RTP21357st2_D2_RTP21359_211015. Taxonomy (NCBI): domain Bacteria; kingdom Pseudomonadati; phylum Bacteroidota; class Bacteroidia; order Bacteroidales; family Bacteroidaceae; genus Bacteroides; species Bacteroides sp. MSSM.1001136sp1_RTP21357st2_D2_RTP21359_211015. Next base: position 78,453 of record NZ_JBDFVF010000025.1, read on the forward strand.
TCTGAACTTTTTAAAGAAAGAAAAGGAAATAGACTGGGTATTTTTCTCTCCGGCAGCGGATATGCGTCCGGGAGTACGTACAGGACGTTATCGGTTGGGAAAAGATGATATGATTGTAGATATTGTAGGAAACAGCCATATCTCTGTTGAAGATTATGCCGCCGCCATGATTGATGAACTGGAATATCCGAAACACCACCAGGAGAGATTTACGATTGGTTATTAATAAAAAAACAATGGCTTGAATCTACACATATTATCAGTGAAAGATTCAAGCCATTATACATTCTTTTAATTGCATTTTTATTCTTTCGATTACAATTTAACTCTCCTAAATATAGATTTATATCCTGTCAAGTACTGTCTTAATTAGCGTATCGATTGTATTCTTATATCCGGTGTTGGCCTCTTTGATAAGTCGGTTGGCTATCACCATGCAGACGGTCATTGCCTTGTGTCCCATCAACCGGCTAAGTCCTGCCAAAGCTGAACTTTCCATTTCGAAGTTGGTAATTTTGTAACCTTTATATTCGAACGCTTCAATCTTATCATTTTGTTTCGGGTCTGCTAACGGGATACGAAGTTCACGTCCTTGAGGACCAAAGAAACCTCCGGCAGCGATTGTCACTCCACGTACCATGTCGTCTTTGGCGATCCGGTCGATCAATTCTTCACTGGCATCAATGACGTAAGGAGCAGGAGCGCACATATTTCCCGACCAACCCATGTGATTGAGGAAAGCACGTTCGAAAGGCAAATCGCATACGGCATTACGTCCGGCATAGAAATTCAGTAACCCGTCGAAACCGATGGACTTTTGCGAACATACAAAAGTTCCGACAGGCGTATTGGGTTGCAGACCGCCACATGTGCCGATACGCACTAATTCCAGTTGGCGGAACTGATCCTTTTCTTCGCGGGTGACAAAGTCGATATTGGCGAGTGCATCTAATTCATTCATTACGATGTCGATGTTATCGCAACCGATTCCTGTAGAGACTACCGTAATCCGTTTACCTTTATAAGTACCCGTGATGGTTTTGAATTCGCGGCTTTCCACTTCACATTCTTTGTTTTCGAAATGAGAAGCTACGAGTGCTACACGTCCGGGGTCACCTACCAGGATTACTTTATCTGCCAACCATTCGGGTTTTACGTGAAGATGGAATACTGAACCGTCTTCATTGATTATCAATTCAGAGGATGGAAAGTACTTTTTCATGTCATTGAAAGGTTTTAGTTTTATAATAGGATTGTATCTATAAATAGAAACGCCGGAACCGGATTTAAGTTCAGAAGAAGTCTCTTTCTTTTTCCATAGGAAAGGGGAGAACGTCTTACGACTGAAATAAAATCGGATTCCGGCGTTTGTGAACGATTATTTGCTCAATGGCTGATTGCCAGCATTGCCTGTTGTCGGCTTGGCGATATTCTCACGCATGGAAGTATCAGCTTCGATATTCTTCATGCGATAATAATCCATGATGCCTAAGTTTCCACTGCGGAAAGCTTCAGCCATTGCTTTAGGAACTTCAGCTTCTGCTTCAATCACTTTGGCACGAGCTTCCTGTGCTTTTGCTTTCATTTCCTGTTCGGAAGCTACTGCCATAGCACGGCGCTCTTCAGCTTTTGCCTGTGCAATATTCTTATCTGCATTAGCCTGATCGATTTGCAGAGCCGCACCGATGTTCTTACCTATGTCGATGTCCGCAATATCAATAGACAGAATCTCGAAAGCAGTTCCTGCGTCCAGACCTTTACGAAGTACAAGTTTAGAGATAGAATCCGGATTCTCCAATACCGATTTATGGTTTTCAGAAGAACCGATAGACGAAACGATACCTTCACCTACACGGGCAAGGATCGTATCTTCACCTGCACCACCGACCAGCTGGCGGATATTGGCACGTACTGTAACACGAGCCTTAGCTATCAACTGGATACCGTCTTTCGCAACAGCCGTTACAGGAGGAGTATCAATCACTTTCGGGTTTACAGACATCTGTACAGCTTCGAATACGTCACGTCCTGCCAAGTCGATAGCAGTAGCCATCTGGAAAGGCAATTCGATGTTGGCTTTCGATGCCGATACTAAGGCGTGAACTACCTTTTCTACGTGTCCGCCAGCCAGATAATGGGCTTCCAGTTCGTCGCGGGTGATATTTTTCAGACCGGCTTTGTGAGCTTCGATCATTCCCGGAACGATGATATACGGCGGAACGTTACGTATACGCATTAAGAATAGTTGTATCAGCGAGATGTTAACTCCCGAAACTTTAGCCGACAACCAAAGGAAGAACGGCACGTAATGGAAAAATATTATCAAGAAGATAATACCTCCGGCTATCAGAAAGATAGGCAAGTAGAAAGATGATTCCATTGATGTTTTTATTAAGTGAATATTATTCTTTGTGTTTCTCAACCATGATTGTACCGTCGGTGATCCGGCTTACGATTATCGGAGTCTTCTCATTGAGGAACCCGTCTATTGACTTTACCTCTACAATTTTTCCGTTAATCTCGGCATAACCGATTTGTGCCAGGCGGGTAGTACTGATTCCTATATCACCCACTTTGACGCTATCTTCTGCGCTACGGTCTACTTTTGAATCGATATCTTTTTTCAACGCCAGTTTGTCCAGCATTTTCGATCGCATAAACCAAATCAGTGATCCGATGCAGGCAACCGCTGATATGCCAAGAGTGACAAATCCTCCTGCCATACCTAAATTGGTGAATGCATAGTAGTTGGCATACAGGATGCAAACCAATGCAGAAATTCCGGCCAGACTAATGCCCGGGATGACGAACAGTTCTACCAGAAACAGTATGACTGCGGCAATAATGAGAACGGCGATAATGAGTATATCCATAGTTCAGAGTTATTATTTATTTTGTTTTTTCTGCATTACGTACATTCACTTCGAGAGCATCGAGTTCTTCGGACATTTGCAGTATCCGCTTTTCGAGGTCGAGAATGGCAGGAGCCATTTTGGCTTTTCCCTGTTGGTTGGCACCGGCATATTGTTGACGAAGGCCGTTCAGCTTTTCTTCTTGTTGATAATAGTCTTTTTCCATCTGCTGATAGCGTTGGAAAAGTGTCTTGGCTTTTGCGGATTTAAAGTCGCTCATCAGATAGTAAGTCGTATGGTCGTCAATGACAAACTCAAAGTCCATGGCACGGCGTTCTTTGGGCTTATGACTGATAGCAGCTTTCAATCGTTGCAGTGCTTCGGTAACCGCTTGTTTATCCTTCCAGGTTTCTTTCAGCGAATGAATCTGTGCCAGACGAATGATCTCTTGCTGCTCCATTGCTTCATAATTATAAGTCTGTTTGGAAGTGTTAGGGATGAATACATAAATACATATCTTTCCTTCCGGTTGGAAACGGTCGGAAGCAAACCATCCGAGGTTGTTGTATTCATCGATGACGTACATATAATCGTTGTACGGCGAGTTGAACGGCATACCCACATTTTCCGGAACAAGATAAGTGTCGGTATTCGTGTTGTAGCGAGTGACAAAAATATCATAGCCACCCAATCCCTCGCCATCGCTGGCGTAATAAACGGTGACTCCATCCGATAGAACAAACGGATAATTCGCATTCCCGGAAGCATTGATACTACCCGGTAACGGACGTCCGTCACTCCATTCATTCAACAACTTGTTCTTTGAAAAGATATCAAGATTACCTTTCTCGCCCTTTTCGCTATAATAAATTTTATTTCCGATTTCTGTTTCATAAACAGTTCCCGGATGATCTCCTTCTGTCTTGAAGAATTCATTGAAAGTAAACAGTTTGCCCGATTCTTCGCTGATCTTGTAAGCGTTCAGGAAAGTTGCTTTGTCCACAACGAAACTGTCGATGATACATACTTCCTCAACCCCCTTCAACATACGAAGGTCAGATTTGCTTTTCTCCAGAAGTTTCTCAGCTTCTTCCGTCGGTTTCTTGCGTTTACTTAAGTCTGCGATGTATTCTTCAAAGCAGTTCACTGCGTCTTCAAAGCGGTACGTCTCATTATATGCTTGTCCCAAATAGAGTTGTCCACCGGTGATACGTTTCTTTACCGCTATTTCAAGAGGTTTCACCGCCTCTTCTGCCTCTCCGGTTTTCAGGCAACATACGCCATACCAATAATTATAATTCCCGTTCGACGGTTGTGATTTAGTATACTTCTTAAAAACTGGTTTGGCTTGTTCGTACTCACCTTTGGTAAATAAGGTGCGTGCCTGTTCCAACGTTTGTGCAGAGACTTCGCAAAGGAAGAGGCTGCAAATTAAAAATAGAATATATTTTCCTTTCATCGTTTTGAGCGTTTATGAGTGACGGGTAGATTGAAAACATTGCTGCTTTCGGGCACCGGTCCATTTATCAATTGTTCAAAAGTACAAATTTATTAGAAATAAACCCTTTTTCAGTGATTCTATTATGTTAATTCTTCTTTAAATCATTCTTTTCGCTTACTTTTGCAGCCGATTTTTAAAGATATGACACAATTTACGGAAGAAGAGAAAACCATTCGCCGCATTGAACGGCGGTTTAATAAAGGAGTGGTGCAATATGGATTGATAGAAGAAGGAGACAAAATCCTTATCGGACTATCGGGAGGAAAAGATTCGTTGGCGCTTGTGGAACTGTTGGGGAGACGCGCACGTATCTATAAACCTCGCTTTTCTGTCGTTGCTGTCCATGTAGTGATGAAGAATATTCCTTATCAGAGTGATACGGAATATTTGAAAGCGCACTGTGAGACGTATGGAGTTCTCTTTGTGCAGTATGAGACAGCTTTTGATCCTGCTACCGACACACGTAAATCTCCCTGCTTCCTCTGTTCATGGAACCGTCGGAAAGCCCTGTTCACAGTTGCTAAGGAACACGGATGCAATAAAATCGCTCTCGGTCACCATATGGATGATATTTTGGAAACTTTATTGATGAATATCACTTATCAGGGAGCTTTCAGTACAATGCCGCCCCGGTTGGTGATGAAGAAGTTTGATATGACAATTATTCGTCCGATGTGTCTGGTTCATGAAGCCGATTTGGTAGAATTGGCAGCTTTGCGTCATTATCAGAAGCAAGTGAAGAATTGTCCTTATGAATCGCAGTCCAGCCGGAGTGATATGAAAGGTATTTTGAGGCAACTGGAAGCGATGAACCCGGAGGCGCGTTACAGTCTTTGGGGAAGTATGACCAATGTACAGGAAGATTTATTACCGGATAAAATAGATTAATTTGAATAGATTGTTATGAAAGGATTCTATACCATTTTGTTGCTGATCGTATCTAATGTCTTTATGACATTTGCTTGGTACGGACATTTAAAGATGAAACAGGAGTACAGTTGGTTCGCAGCTCTTCCGCTGATTGGTGTGATTGCGTTCAGCTGGGCGATCGCCTTTTTTGAATATTCCTGTCAGATACCGGCCAATCGTATTGGCTTTATAGGCAATGGAGGCCCGTTTTCATTGATGCAACTAAAAGTCATTCAAGAGGTAATAACACTTGTTATTTTTACAGTGTTCACTACCATCTTCTTTAAAGGTGAGGCTTTACATTGGAATCATCTGGCTGCATTTATTTGTCTGATTGCAGCAGTGTATTTCGTGTTTATGAAATAGATATTTGCCAATTGAATAGAGGTTCTGTTTTACTCAAGTAGAACCTCTGTTTGTATAATATATAAATATATATATATATATATATATATTACGGAGTAGTTATGTATTTTTTCATTCCCTCCGTATAATAAGTCTTGAACTCTCCATTTTCTCCACTATAAATAAAGTAGGCGTCAATCGTTGTATCCGCTTTGCAGAAAGCTTCCGCTTCTTCCAGTCCCATCACCATGAAGGCGGTGGCAAGGGCGTCGGCAGTCATACAGTCTTTGGCGATTACCGTAGAGGACAAGATATTGTGTTGTACCGGATAGCCAGTTCTAGGGTCAATCGTATGGGCGTATTTCTTCCCATCCTTATAATAATAATTGCGATAGTTTCCGGAAGTAGCCAAGCCTAAATCTGTTATCTCAAGAATTGTCTGTAAGTCTTGGTTTACGGCCAGTGAATCGTCGATGGGCTTATTGATTCCAATGCGCCATAAGCCTTTGGAAGGATTTTTCCCTTTCACTACCACCTCGCCTCCTATATCTACCATATAGTTTTTTATTCCCTTACGGTCGAGCAGTTGTGCAATTACGTCTACCGAATACCCTTTGGCAACGGCACTACAACTTAACATGGTACGAGGATCCTGTTTGATAACTTTGCCGTTATCCATTTTCACTTTTTTATATCCGGTGATTTGTAACAGACTGTCTATCATTAATGAATCAGGAAAAGCACCTTTTTTGAAACCGAATCCCCAAGCATTGGCAAGAGGGGCTACTGTAATGTCGAAAGCACCCTTTGTCTCGCGGGAAATTTCCATCGAGCGATGGAAGCATTTCTGGAAAAAACTATCAGTCACCAGCTCTTCATTGCGGTTGACGCGACTGATAACAGAACTGTCATTGAATGGCGATAAAGATTGGTCGAAGCGTTTTAGTTCAGCTTCTATTTCCGGTTTTAAGTCACCGTCATGCTGATAAGTAATTTTATATACTGTCCCAAACACCAAACCTTTGACACTGTAATAGCCAACTTGTTGATTATGTCTGACTAATATCCAGATAGTTGCCAAAATCAGGAAAGCCAGCCAAAGGAAACTTTTTTTTGTTTTCATACGCTCTTCTATTTGATGAGAAAACTCGTTTTATTGAAGAAATAAATGTTCAATTAATATCTTTAGTCCGATAATGACTAGAATGATACCTCCCCATAACTCTGCTTTCAGTTTCCGGGCGATGCCGCAGCCACATTGGATACCAAAGATCAGACCGATGAGTGACATGACAAATGAAACAAACCCGATGATGCTGATAGGAGGAAGGATTTCGGTATAGTCCTGAACTCCCAGAAAGGCAAAGGAAATGCCGATTGCCAATGCATCAATACTTGTGGCTATTGCCATAGTCAATACCACTTTCGGATTTGCCGGATTGAACAGTTTACAACATTCTTCTTCTTTGAAAGATTCTAAAATCATTCGTCCGCCTAAGAAGGCAAGGATCGCGAAAGCAATCCAATGGTCTACACTTTCTATAAGATGACTGAATGTCTTTGCACACATCCATCCGATAAATGGCATGATTGCCTGAAAAAAGCCGAAAGCAAAAGCCATGATTAGCATGGGTTTCCAACGGGTACGTTTCAAAATAATACCGCTTGCAATTGAGACAGCGAAACAATCCATCGCCAGACCTATTGCAAGCAGCCAAATCTCTAGTCCTGTCATTGTATTCTAAAGAGGCAATTTATAAATAAGGGAATAAGTGATTCCCATGTTATTTGATTTAAACTTTCCGTAACCGGGCACGTACCATGGGTCTCCATATTCTCCGGTAGATGCTTTGGTTTTGTATTTCATACGTACCGACCACCCCATGTTGAAGTTTTTGTAAATACGTACTTTGACGCCTAAAACGATTTCCAGCCATTGCACCGATCCTTTCATACCCAGATGGCTGAATGGCACACTTCCTCCCCAATAACCGTCTTCCAAACTGGGGTTACCTATTACATCTCCCCAGATAGGATCATCTGCCGGCATTGTGGAAACATCATATTTAAATGGACTGAATGCATAGCGAAGTCCTGCATACAAGTAGCTATTCTTCTCTTTTTTCTTTGCCATGGTGTTGTAGTCCACACCGATTCGGAAGAATGGAGCCATTTTGCTCTTATAGTGTATGCCTGTTTCGCTCCAGGTATCTGTTCCTCCCATACCAAACTCAATAGTAGGGATGAATTTATTCTTGAGGTTAACGGCTACGCTGACTTCAGAACTCATAAAGTCGCCTCCCAGCAGCTTGCTTCCAATGCCATATAAATCCACACCGACATACGTACCATTGTAGAGCGGAATGGTATCTATCTCGGCAACCTCTTTTTTCTTCTGATCTCTTTTGGGCGTTTGCGCCGGACGTTGCTGTTGTGCCAGCAACGGAAGCCCAATGCAAAAGAGCAGAAGCAGACTAATTAGTCGTTTCATCAGGTGTGCGTTCTGGCCGATAATTATAGAATATCTGCAAGTTCTCGATTTCATTTGTATTGGCTTCTTTATTTTTTATATGAAGAGAATCTATCTGGTCCGGCTGCTCGTTGCCATAGGGAGGAGGGTTACCCGGTCTTCCCGGTTTCCCAAATTTAGCGCTGATTATATTTTGTTTCATCATATAACCACATTCCATGGACTGGAAATAAGGAGTATTTTGTTGTACAATGTATAATGTGTCAAAATCTTTTTCTCTACGTTTGGGATCGTATCTGAATATGAACACAGTAGTGTCACTTGTGTATCGTAGTGGCAACATCAGGGTATGCACATTCTTTTCATTGTTCAGAATGATAGAGTCGGTGCCTAATGCTGTGATTGTTAATGAATCAAGCGTGTCTTTTAATGCAATAGTAGGGTTATCCGGATTAATGGTATATATTGTGCAGTACATCATCGGACGTCCTGCCAATGAGCAATCGTTCTCATCCGAGCAGGCACTGTGTAAGCTGACTGCACCGCCAATGATAGTCAATATGAGAAAGATACGAATTAAATTCTTCATAGTCAGTTTATTGAATGTGAATCAAATTTTCTTTTCTATCTGATAGTTATTCCGTTCCGGTGCATTGCGCGAGATGAGTTCGCCAAGGAATCCGGCTAAGAATAATTGCGTACCTATAATCATTGCCGTAAGTGACAAATAGAAATAGGGAGAGTCGGTCACCAGTCGGTAGGGGAGACCGTTGTACATGGCATATAGTTTGCTGGCACCTACGATGATGACAGAAATCATTCCTATCAGAAACATCAATGATCCCAACAGTCCGAAGAAATGCATCGGCTTGATGCCGAATCTGGAGAGGAACCAAAGAGAGAGTAAATCCAGATACCCGTTTACGAAACGGTTCAGTCCGAATTTTGTTGTGCCGTATTTACGCGCCTGGTGGTGTACCACCTTTTCACCGATTTTCTTGAATCCGGCGTTCTTTGCCAGATAAGGTATATAACGATGCATCTCACCGTACACTTCGATATGTTTTACGACCTCTTTGCGATAGGCTTTCAATCCGCAGTTGAAGTCGTGCAGGTTTTTGATGCCTGATACTTTGCGGGCAGTAGCATTAAACAACTTGGTGGGCAGTGTCTTTGAAATTGGATCATATCTCTTTTGCTTCCAGCCGGATACCAGGTCGTAGCCATCCTTTGTAATCATCCGGTAAAGTTCGGGGATTTCGTCTGGGCTATCTTGTAGGTCCGCATCCATCGTTATGACTACGTTTCCTTCCGCTTCAGCGAATCCACAGTAGAGTGCAGGTGATTTACCGTAGTTACGGCGGAATTTGATACCTTTTACATGTTCCGATTGAGCTTTAAGCTTTTCGATCACTTCCCATGAATGGTCGGTACTTCCATCGTTAACGAAAATCACTTCGAATGAGAATCCGTTGGCTTGCATTACCCGTTCTATCCAAGCATAGAGTTCGGGTAGTGACTCTTCTTCATTGAATAATGGGATTACAACTGATATATCCATTTTTTTATTACTAATTACTTACGAATTACAAATTACGATTGAGACACTCCGTCATTTTCCGATTTGGCCTTTTTCATTACCATCAATGCGGTGGGAATGGCCAGGATACTTCCCCAAAATACATCCCATGACAATAGTTGCATGGTGATATTGATGGAAGTAAGTGAACGGGCGGTATCTATTGTTTCTTTTATAACTTCTTTGTTTTCTATCAGAGCCGGGGTGTTGGTCATCAGTTCGTCCCACAACTGGATGTAAGAGTTGATGATAAATCCATGATCGATGAATTGGAAATAGGCGTAGTGAGCCACAGCTACCAGCAGAGAAGCAAACATATACATAAATATGGTAAAGAGCATGGCATGTGAAAATTGGATACTTCCTCCGCAAATCTTATCCCGGTACATTTTCGCATAGTGATATCCGATGAAAGGTACGGACAATGTCAGGATTACAAATAAAAGCGAAAGGAAAGGTATGTGGAATCCCAGCGGAAATAATATGAACTTCAATATCCAGTAGATTCCCATATACGTGCCAAAATGCATGGCATATTTTTGTAAATAGCTTCTGTTCTCTGTCATCTTCATTTATAAATTGCGCACAAAGGTACAAATAATATCGGTTGGTAGGGGAAATCTGGTTGTTAAAGTTAATAAAGCAGAGGAAGTTGCTGTCTGAATATTTTTTTGCAATTTTAATTGCCTGAAATGTAGCCTGTTAGTCTTTTGTTAGTAAAAAAGTTGTCTGCAGCTATTGCAGAATACATAAAAATGCCTACCTTTGCAACCGAAAAACGGGTAAGTCCTATACGGCCAGCTCCCTTCGAATCCTCCAGGGCTTGATCGCAGCAAAGGTAGTTGGTTGTAGCGGCGCGATATAGATAGCTTACCCACCCGCCTCTTTAGCTCAGTTGGCCAGAGCACGTGATTTGTAATCTCGGGGTCGTTGGTTCGAATCCGACAAGAGGCTCAAAAAAGGATATATAACAAATCCAAGAAAAAAGCATTCAGGTATTAGTCTGGATGCTTTTTTATATATATTCGCATATTATCGAAATGCACAGTTCCCTAATTGTTGTAATATTCCATTTTTAAGAAAAGCAAAGATTTACAGTTTCTTTTTGATTCATCATTGTTATTCATTCTTGTATATTATGCTCAGGATAGGATCTGAGTAAAAGCATCACATTGGATAAATGGCGTTGCAATATTCCATGAAGTTGCTTGATGATATTTATATTCCCGGAGAGAAAAACGATGAATTGCAGTTGAGAGGCAATTTCTTGGTTCGTTTGTTTGCGTTCTTTACTTTCGATGTTATTTTGCATTAGATAAATGCCTAATGCTTTCTGAATATCGGCTATTCCCTTGTCCCATTCATGTTCGCCAAGTGTTTGAATGAAAGTACAATATTGCTTGAGCTTTTTGCTTAGCTTTTTTAAACTGTTGTATTCGGTGTCAATGGGAGGATTAATGTGCGCAGAGCGTATTATGTTTGACATCTGCAAATAATACGTTTTCATTCCATTTTCAGAATTGAATGTAGTCAGGATATACTGTTTCGTAGCTTCTGAAACCTCTTCCTGTAAGTCTTTTAATTGACTGTTTTCCATAATCATTAGAATTTAAAAGATGAATAATAGATTGATGGGAGAGGAAGAAGTGCTAATAAAAAAGCGGTTTCGCCTGTCCCATTGTCTAACATACCGACGGCAGGTTTAGAGGTGCATTAACACTCTCTATGGGGGTACGAAACCGCCCATATAAGAGTTCACATACGAACATAAAAATGCTCGCTGCGATAGTAGGCAGGTTTCCCCACCGTCTGTTAATATGTTAGACGTTGCAAATGTAGCCTTATTAATTCAATTCGCAAAATATTGGAGATATTTATTGATGCTTAGTGAAGCTAGTTTTCTTACAATGCAAAAAGATTTAGTGAATGGTTAATATGTAAAAATCCCCGGATAATCTAATTGTCCGGGGATGAATTATTCAAGTAAGAGAATATTGAATTATTTAATTCTCTTGTAACCATATACAGCCAAATCTCCCAGTTCCTCTTCAATGCGGAGTAACTGATTGTATTTAGCCATACGGTCTGAGCGGCTTAAAGAACCTGTCTTGATCTGTCCGCTGTTAGTAGCTACTGCGATATCGGCGATAGTAGCATCTTCTGTTTCACCCGAACGGTGAGAAGTAACAGTAGTGTATCCATGACGGTGAGCCATTTCGATAGCGTTCAGTGTTTCTGTCAGCGAACCGATTTGGTTTACTTTAATCAGGATAGAGTTGGCACAGCCTTTTTCGATACCCATTGCAAGGAAATCTACGTTGGTTACGAACAGGTCGTCACCTACCAACTGGCAACGGTTGCCGATGCGTTCGGTCAGCTTTTTCCAGCCTTCCCAGTCGTTTTCGTTCATACCGTCTTCGATAGAGTCGATAGGGAATTTGTTGATTAGTTCTTCCAGATAGTCAACTTGTTCTGCGGAAGTGCGTTTCTTACCTTTTTCACCTTCAAACTTGGTATAATCGTAAATACCATCGTGGTAGAATTCGGAAGAAGCACAGTCCATACCGATCATAACGTCTTTGCCCGGTTCGTATCCTGCTGCTTTGATAGCGGCCAGAATAGAATTCAAAGCATCTTCCGTACCTTCGAGGTTAGGTGCGAAACCACCTTCATCACCTACAGCAGTGCTAAGGCCACGGTCTTTCAAGACTTTCTTTAAAGCGTGGAATACTTCAGCACCCATGCGCAGACCTTCTCTGAAAGAAGGAGCACCTACGGGACGGATCATAAATTCCTGGAATGCGATCGGAGCATCGCTATGTGAACCACCGTTGATGATGTTCATCATCGGTACAGGCATTACATACGTATTTGTTCCACCGATATAGCGGTATAGAGGAAGATCCAGATAGTTGGCAGCAGCTTTAGCTACGGCAAGAGATACACCGAGAATAGCGTTAGCACCTAAATTCGATTTAGTCTTAGTGCCGTCCAATGCCAGCATTGTGTAGTCGATACCTCTCTGATTGAGTGAAGACATACCAATCAGTTTCGGAGCGATGATTTTATTTACATTATCAACCGCTTTTTGTACTCCTTTTCCACCATAGCGCTGTTTGTCACCATCGCGAAGTTCCAATGCTTCGTGTTCACCTGTGGAAGCACCTGACGGCACAGATGCACGTCCCATAATGCCGGATTCCAATACTACGTCAACTTCTACTGTGGGGTTACCTCTTGAATCGAGAATTTCTCGAGCTACAATTTTTTCAATTTTCATCGTTTCTATTGTTTTTGAATAAGATTTCTGCAAAAGTACGGACTTGACGGGGAGTGAGAAATCACTATAAATAGGTATTCTTTTTGTGCCTATTCCCTATATGTCGTTAGTCCGACCTTATACTATAACAACGGGACGATGCTTTTTGTTTGAGTGCGGCGGGGTGAATTTGCAGGATTTTAATCTTCGATAATAACCCCTAACAGTGGAAGCAAATCCATTGCTTGCAGGGAAGTGATGACAGCCCCTTTCAGATCGCTGATGTTAAGCGTGATTCCGCTGATACGGGAAGTGCGCAAATCTATTCCGCGAAGCGGAGCGTGTGAAAAATCGGCTTCTACGAGATCGCAACTCTCAAATGCGACGGATGAAAAACGGCAGTCGTTCAGACTTCCGTTGCGGAGCTGGCTGTGTGCAAAACGTACCTGGTTCATTTTACTCATAGCCAGATTGATATAACCTGCGTTGCAGTCATGCAGCAAGACGTGATTCATCGTTGTTTCCGATAAATTGGTACCCAATAGTTTGCAGGAAATGAATTCTACCCGGTAGAGCGAACTTTCAGCAAAAGAAATGTTGGATAGGTCGCAGTTCTCGAACCTGACATCGCTCAGTTGAGAGGAACGGAATTTACATTCGCTGAATGTCTGATGCTGAAAGGTGCAGTTTTTGAAACTTTTGTAAGATTTGTCGATGCCTTCTTCTTTTCCTTTGCAGAATAAAAGATGAGAGACGGTTTCTTCTCTGTCGAGCCATTCCTGTAGGGTAATAGTACTGACTTCCTGTTCTTCCATCATGGGAGGAACAACGCGGACGGGTTTGGTTGGGTTTCTTTTAATCATGCCGTAAAGGTAGGATTTATATTCGAATTATTAAATCTGTTTTCCCACATATCCGCCGGCTAACGTTGCGGCTAATCCTATTCCTATACTTAATAATGTATATAGAACAAATGCTCCGTAAAATTCTCCTTTCAGCAGACCTACGCCATCACTGGAGAAAGTAGAGAACGTTGTGAAACCTCCACATAAACCCGTTGTCAGAAACAAACGGACCTCGAACGGAAGGTGGAATCGCTCTGAAAGAGCATAGAACAGACCGATGAGAAAACTGCCGAGAAGATTGACCGTGAAAGTGGCCCATGGAAAATGATAAGGGACGATTCGTTCGTGCATTAACAACTGGATAAAATAACGTAGTGCACTACCAGTTCCTCCACCGATAAAGATATAGATAACTTCTTTACTCATTTGATTGAAAGATTGATATTATTTGTAGGCGGCTTCAAAATCCTTTTCGAATTGTTGGAAGCCTCCGGGATAAACTAAGGTGTTGTGTCATATAAATAATAAAATGTTTGTTGATGTGATTGAGATAATAATCTGCAAATATAGAAAGATTATGCAATATTCATATTTAATCCTTTTAATTTAATCACCATAGACACTATATTTTTGGGGGAGACAAAATGTGTTATCTGTTTTATTATTAAGTACTTATTTCGTTTTTGAATCTGTATTCCTCTATATTTTCTTTATAAAGAAAAACACTACTTGGATTTCCGGTCTATCTTTGCCATACGATTATTAACTAACTCATTTATATCATGAAGAACATGAAAATAGGAACTGCAATGTGGGTCTGCCTGTTGCTCTCTTTTTTCTTCGGCACATCAGCAAAGGCCGAAAGTATCACTTCTCCTGACGGACAATTAAAACTTAATTTCTCTGTCAACATGCAAGGAGAACCGGTGTATGAACTCTCTTATAAAGGAAAAGAGGTGATTAAACCTTCGAAACTGGGACTGGAATTGAAAAATGATCCCGGACTGATGAATGGATTCACTCTGGCCGATATTAAAACTTCTGCTTTTGATGAAACATGGGAACCGGTGTGGGGAGAGGTGAAATCGATCCGCAACCATTATAATGAAATGGCTGTTACCCTGAATCAAAAGGCGCAAGATCGTAATCTGATTATTTGTTTTCGTCTTTATAATGATGGCTTGGGGTTCCGCTATGAGTTCCCGCAGCAAAAGAATCTGAATTACTTCGTTATAAAAGAAGAACATTCGCAGTTTGCTATGGCCGGCGATCATACGGCATTCTGGATTCCAGGCGATTATGATACGCAGGAATATGACTATACCGAATCCAAGCTTTCAGAGATTCGCGGATTGTTGCAAGGGGCAATTACTCCAAATGCTTCTCAAACTCCTTTTTCACCAACAGGTGTGCAGACATCTTTGCAAATGAAGACAGCCGACGGGTTGTATATCAATCTGCATGAAGCGGCTTTGGTTGATTATTCTTGTATGCATCTGAACCTTGACGATCAGAACCTGATTTTTGAATCATGGCTGACTCCTGATGCAAAAGGGGATAAAGGTTATATGCAAACGCCTTGCCGTTCACCCTGGCGCACGGTGATTGTCAGTGATGATGCTCGTGATATTCTGGCTTCCAAATTGACTTTGAACTTGAATGAACCTTGTGCCTACGAAGATGTTTCCTGGATTAAGCCGGTGAAATACATCGGTGTGTGGTGGGAAATGATTACCGGAAAAAGTTCCTGGTCGTACACGGATGATGTTTATTCTGTGAAACTGGGACAGACGGATTATTCCCAAACAAAACCGAGCGGGCGTCATGCAGCCAATAATGACAAAGTGAAGCGTTACATTGACTTTGCTTCAGAGCATGGATTCGACCAGATCTTAGTGGAAGGCTGGAATGAAGGCTGGGAAGACTGGTTCGGAAATTCGAAGGATTATGTCTTTGATTTCGTAACTCCGTATCCTGATTTTGACGTGAAGATGCTCAATGCGTATGCAAAGGAAAAAGGAGTGAAGCTGATGATGCATCACGAGACTTCCGCTTCTGTACGTAACTACGAGCGCCATCTTGATAAAGCCTATCAGTTTATGATAGATAACGGATACAATGCTGTGAAGAGCGGGTATGTAGGTAATATTATTCCGCGTGGAGAACATCATTACGGACAGTGGATGAACAATCATTATTTATATGCGGTGGAAAAAGCGGCCGAATATAAGATCTGTGTAAATGCTCACGAAGCAACCCGTCCGACAGGATTATGTCGCACATATCCGAATCTGATCGGTAATGAATCGGCTCGTGGCACGGAATATGAAGCCTTTGCAGGGAATAAGCCGTTCCATACCACCTTGCTTCCTTTCACCCGTCAGATTGGTGGACCGATGGATTATACACCGGGTATCTTTGATACAAAACTTTCTTTCCTGTCAGGCGACCACAGTTTTGTACGTACAACTTTGGCAAAACAGTTGGCACTTTATGTAACGATGTACAGTCCTTTGCAAATGGCAGCCGACCTTCCGGAGAGTTACGAACGTCACATGGATGCATTTCAATTTATCAAGGATGTAGCCGTTGATTGGGATGACAGCAAGTATCTGGAAGCGGAACCGGGAGATTATATTACCGTAGCACGTAAGGCAAAAGGTACTGATAACTGGTTTGTAGGTGGTATCACCGATGAGAATCCCCGTACTTCTGCTTTTACACTTGATTTTCTCGAACCGGGAAAACAATATGTAGCTACTCTTTATGCTGACGGAAAGGAGGCGGATTTTGAAAAGAATCCTACTTCTTACCAGATAAAAAAAGGACTTGTTACAAACAAGAATAAGATGTCTGTGAAGCTGGCACGTAGCGGAGGATTTGCAGTAAGTTTGATTGAAGCAACTCCCGCTGACTTGAAAACGATCAAGAAATGGAAATAAGATTCCGGTAAAAAGATTGTTTTCGGATTCCCCGCTTTTTAATAAATATTAGTTGTGCTTCGCAAAGAAAACTAAAACTTTGCGGAGCGCTTTTTTTATAGGACGAATTCTTTTTTGTACTTTTGCGCCATCTTTTTTAAAACATCATCAATAAAGAGAACAACATGGGAGGTTTTTTCGGAACAGTCTCGAAAACTAGCTGCGTGACTGATTTATTCTACGGCACAGATTATAACTCACATCTGGGTACCAAGCGAGGAGGACTCGCAACATACAGTGAGGAAAAAGGTTTTATACGCTCCATTCACAATTTGGAAAGTACTTATTTCCGAACCAAGTTTGAAGGAGAACTGGACAAATTCAAAGGAAACGCCGGCATCGGCATCATTAGCGACACAGACGCACAACCTATCATCATCAATTCTCACCTCGGGCGCTTCGCCATTGTCACAGTCGCTAAAATAGTCAATATCCAGGAATTGGAAGAAGAACTTCTCAGTCAAAACATGCACTTCGCCGAACTTAGTTCGAGCAACACCAACCAGACGGAACTTATCGCATTACTTATTATACAAGGCAGAACTTTTGTGGAAGGTATCGAAAATGTGTTTAAGCACATTAAGGGTTCTTGTTCGATGTTGCTTCTGACGGAAGATGGTAGTATCATCGCTGCCCGTGACCGATGGGGACGTACTCCGGTGGTGATTGGAAGGAAAGACGGTGCTTATGCTGCAACGAGCGAATCGTCCAGTTTTCCGAATCTGGATTATGAGATTGAGAGATATTTAGGTCCCGGTGAGATTGTCCGTATGTATGACGATCATGTTGACCAGCTTCGCAAGCCCAATGAGGATATGCAGATTTGCTCGTTTTTGTGGGTGTACTACGGTTTCCCGACTTCTTGTTATGAAGGAAAGAATGTAGAGGAAGTGCGTTTCACCAGCGGATTGAAAATGGGACAGACAGATGAATCGGAAGTGGATTGTGCTTGCGGTATTCCTGATTCGGGAGTGGGTATGGCTTTAGGATATGCTGAAGGAAAGGGGGTTCCTTACCATCGTGCTATTTCAAAATATACACCGACATGGCCTCGTAGCTTCACTCCGAGCAATCAGGAGATGCGTTCGCTTGTTGCTAAGATGAAGTTGATTCCCAACCGTGCCATGCTGCAAAATAAACGTTTGTTGTTCTGTGACGATTCAATCGTGCGGGGAACTCAATTACGTGACAATGTGAAGATTCTGTATGATTACGGAGCAAAGGAGGTGCACATGCGTATCGCTTGTCCGCCATTGATTTATGCTTGTCCGTTTGTTGGTTTTTCGGCTTCTAAAAATGCATTGGAGTTGATTACCCGTCGTATTATCAAGGAACTGGAAGGGGATGAGAATAAGAACCTGGAGAAATATGCTACTACCGGTTCTCCGGAATACGATAAGATGGTTAGTATTATTGCAGAGCGTTTCGGTCTCAGTTCATTGAAGTTTAATACACTGGAAACGCTGATTGAGGCTATCGGATTACCTAAATGCAAGGTTTGTACACATTGCTTTGATGGTAGCAGCCATTTTTAAAGTAGTCAAATAGGATATTTAAGTATCCGGATAAAAGTATACAATAAAAAGAGCCGTGAATTGCTTTGTAATTCACGGCTCTTTTTTTACCTTTACGGCACTATAAACTATCAATTTGTAAATTGTAATTAGTAACTTGTAATTAAAACAATATGACTTTAGTAGACAGATTTTTAAAGTATGTAAGCTTCGATACACAATCTGATGAATCGACAGGGCTTACTCCAAGTACTCCGAAGCAGATGATTTTTGCTGAATACTTGAAAAAAGAGTTGGAATCTTTGGGATTGGAAGATATTACTTTGGATGAGCATGGCTATCTTTTTGCTACACTTCCTGCCAATATAAATAAAGAAGTACCCACTATCGGGTTTATTGCCCACATGGATACAAGTCCTGATATGACGGGTAAAGATGTCACTCCGCGCATTGTGGAAAAGTATGACGGTTCGGATATTGTGCTTTGTGCTGAAGAGAATGTAGTCCTTTCTCCATCACAATTCCCGGAATTGCTGGATCATAAGGGAGAAGACTTGATTGTAACCAACGGAAAAACGTTGCTCGGTGCCGACGACAAAGCCGGTATCGCGGAAATTGTATCAGCGATGGTTTATCTGAAGGAACATCCCGAAATCAAACACGGTAAAATCCGTATCGGCTTCAATCCTGACGAAGAAATCGGTGAAGGTGCTCATAAATTCGATGTAGAGAAATTCGGTTGTGAATGGGGATATACGATGGATGGAGGTGAAGTAGGGGAGTTGGAGTTTGAGAACTTTAATGCTGCTGCCGCAAAAATAACCTTTAAAGGACGTAATGTGCATCCGGGATATGCCAAGGATAAGATGATTAACTCTATCTATCTTGCCAATCAGTTTATTACGATGCTTCCCTCACAGGAAAGACCGGAACATACGACCGGCTATGAAGGATTCTATCATTTGATTGGTATTCAGGGGGATGTGGAGCAAAGCACTGTGTCTTATATCATCCGCGATCATGACCGTGCAAAATTTGAGAACCGTAAAAAAGAGATAGAACGTCTGGTAGCTCAAATGAACGCTGAATATGGAGCTGGTACTGCGACACTCGAACTGCGCGACCAGTATTATAATATGCGTGAGAAAATAGAACCGGTAATGCACATCATCGATACTGCTTTTGCAGCTATGGAAGCCGTGGGTGTGAAACCGAATGTAAAACCGATTCGTGGAGGTACGGATGGTGCGCAGCTTTCTTTTAAGGGATTGCCTTGTCCGAATATCTTTGCCGGTGGTCTGAATTTCCACGGTCGTTACGAATTTGTGCCTATCCAGAATATGGAGAAAGCAATGAAAGTGATCGTAAAAATAGCAGAACTGGTGGCTTCCAAATAAAAAGACGGTAAGCTCCGGTAATACTTAATACCTGATACTTAAAACTTAATACTTTAAAATAATGAAAACCACTCCGTTTACAGAGAAACATATAGCACTTGGTGCTAAAATGCACGAGTTTGCAGGTTATAATATGCCTATTGAATACTCCGGTATCATTGATGAACACATAACTGTTTGTCAAGGTGTCGGTGTATTTGATGTATCGCACATGGGAGAATTTTGGGTGAAAGGACCGCAAGCGTTGGCCTTTCTGCAGAAAATAACATCTAACAATGTGGCGGCACTGGCTCCGGGTAAAATACAATATACTTGTTTTCCGAATGAGGATGGGGGGATTGTAGATGATTTGCTGGTTTATCAGTATGAACCGGAAAAATACATGTTGGTGGTGAATGCTTCCAATATGGAAAAAGACTGGAACTGGTGTGTTTCTCACAATACGGAGGGAGCCGAGTTGGAAAATTCGTCGGATAACATAGCTCAACTTGCTATACAGGGTCCGAAGGCTATTTCGGTTCTGCAAAAGTTGACGGATATTGATCTTGCTACTATTCCTTATTATACATTTAAGGTTGGAACGTTTGCAAGTGAAGAGAATGTGATTATCTCCAATACGGGTTATACCGGTGCGGGAGGTTTTGAGCTTTATTTCTATCCGTCTGCGGCTGATTCTATATGGAAGGCTATTTTTGAAGCTGGTGAAGAGTATGGCATTAAACCTATCGGTTTGGGTGCCCGTGATACGCTCCGGTTGGAAATGGGCTTCTGTCTGTATGGCAATGATCTGGATGATACGACTTCTCCGATAGAAGCCGGATTGGGATGGATCACTAAGTTTGTGGAGGGCAAGGATTTTGTCAACCGTCCGATGCTGGAAAAACAGAAAGCGGAAGGTGTTACCCGTAAACTGGTTGGCTTTGAAATGGTTGATCGCGGAATTCCCCGTCATGGCTATGAACTGGTGAATGATGAAGGCGAGAAAGTGGGAGTGGTGACCTCCGGTACGATGTCGCCTACCCGTAAGATTGGTATCGGTATGGGATATGTGAAACCGGAATATAGTAAGGTGGGTACGGAAATCTGTATCGATATGCGTGGTCGGAAATTGAAAGCTGTGGTAGTGAAACCGCCTTTTAGAAAGTAAAAAATAAGCTTGTTATTGTGTATAGCCCCGGATAAGTTACGACTCTATCCGGGGCTAACTTATTTTATGATGGTTATTGCAAAACATATTCGTAAATATGTTGTTTATCCCATAGAAATAATATAATTTTGTCATCAAATACGATAAAATAATGTCTCAATTACCTACTCTTATAGCTGACCTCGCACTTATATTGATTTGTGCCGGTGTTATGACTTTGTTGTTTAAGAAGTTGAAACAACCTCTGGTCTTGGGATATGTAGTTGCCGGATTTCTGGCAAGTCCGCATATGCCGTATACTCCTTCAGTGATGGATACTGCCAATATTAAGACTTGGGCGGATATTGGTGTTATTTTCTTGCTGTTTGCTCTTGGTTTGGAATTTAGTTTTAAGAAGATTGTCAAGGTGGGTGGTTCTGCCATCATTGCTGCCTGTACCATCATCTTTTGTATGATTTTGTTGGGAATAGGAGTCGGCATGGGTTTCGGCTGGCACAGGATGGACAGTCTGTTCTTGGGCGGTATGATTGCGATGTCGTCTACTACTATTATTTATAAAGCTTTTGATGATTTAGGATTAAGGAAGAAGCAGTTCACCGGACTTGTGTTGAGTATCTTGATTTTGGAAGATATTTTGGCTATTGTATTAATGGTGATGCTTTCCACTATGGCGGTAAGCCAACATTTTGAAGGTACCGAGATGTTGGAGAGTATCGGGAAATTATTGTTTTTCCTTATTCTGTGGTTTGTTGTCGGTATCTATCTGATTCCTGAATTCTTGAAACGCTGCCGGAAATTGATGGGAGAGGAGACTCTGCTTATTGTGTCGTTGGCACTTTGTTTCGGTATGGTAGTGATGGCGGCTCATACAGGATTTTCTGCTGCATTTGGTGCATTTATAATGGGATCTATTCTGGCGGAAACAATCGAGGCGGAATCCATAGACCGGCTGGTGAAACCGGTAAAGGATCTTTTTGGAGCTATCTTTTTCGTATCGGTCGGTATGATGGTGGATCCTGCAATGATTGTAGAATATGCCGTACCTATTATAGTTATTACTTTGGCTGTTATCTTGGGACAGGCCGTTTTTGGTACATTCGGTGTTATTCTCTCCGGAAAGCCTTTAAAGACGGCTATGCAATGCGGCTTTAGTTTAACGCAGATCGGCGAATTTGCGTTTATTATTGCTTCTTTGGGAGTCTCTTTGCATGTAACGAGTGATTTTCTGTATCCGATAGTGGTAGCGGTTTCTGTGATTACTACTTTCCTGACTCCTTATATGATTCGTTTTGCCGAGCCGGCTTCTACTTTTGTGGATGCTCATCTTCCGGAATCATGGAAAAAAATAATGATGCGTTATTCTTCCGGTTCGCAAACAGCTCTGAATCACGAGAATTTGTGGAAGAAGCTAATCTTGTCAATGGTACGTATAACAGTTGTTTATTCAATTGTCAGTATGTCGATTATTGCACTTTCTTTTCGTTTTGTTGTGCCATTCTTTAAAGAGAATCTGCCTCATTTCTGGGCATCGTTGTTGGGAGCGGTATTTATGATTCTGTGTATTGCTCCTTTCTTGCGTGCCATTATGGTGAAGAAAAATCATTCGGTTGAGTTTATGACCTTATGGCATGATAGCCGTGCCAACCGCGCGCCGCTGGTATCGACAATCGTGATTCGTATTATGATAGCGGCACTTTTTGTCATCTTTGTTATTTCCGGATTATTTAAGGCGTCTATCGGATTGATTATTGGAGTGGCTGTACTTATTGTATTGTTGATGGTATGGTCTCGCCGTTTGAAAAAGCAATCGATATTGATTGAACGTCGTTTCTTCCAGAATCTCCGTTCCAGAGATGTACGTGCAGAGTATCTGGGAGAGAAAAAGCCGGAGTATGCCGGTCGTTTGTTGTCGCATGATTTGCATCTTGCCGATATGGAAATTCCGGGTGAATCCAGTTGGGCGGGAAAGACATTGATGGAGCTGAACTTGGGGAAGAAGTTTGGAGTTCATGTTGCTTCTATTCTTCGTGGAAAGAGGAGGATTAATATCCCCGGTGGTTCTGTTCGTCTGTTTCCAATGGATAAGATACAGGTGATAGGGACGGATGAACAATTAAGTGTGTTTAATGAGGCGATGCAAAACGGAGCGAAGATAGACTGGGAGGTTTATGAAAAGAGCGAGATGGCTTTGAAGCAGTTTATCATTGACAGTGATTCTGTTTTTCTGGGTAAAACGATTCGTGAATCGGGTATCCGCGACAAATATCATTGTATGATAGCCGGTGTTGAAAGTGAAGACGGTACACTGATGGTTCCTGATGTAAATGCTCCACTCGAAGAAGGCGATGTTGTTTGGGTGGTAGGCGAAAAAGAGGATGTGTACCAATTAGTCGATCAAAAAAACGAAAAAGTACAAGCCGGATAAGAATGGAATACTTATTTTTGCAACGATAAAAACTTAAAATAATAATATCATGAAGAGTGATCCGAAAGAATGTCTGTATTGCCAGAACAATGAAACGTTGCATAATCTGATGATTGAGATTGCGCAATTGAGTGTGTCACGTGTGTTTTTGTTTAAGGAACAAACCTACCGTGGACGTTGTCTTGTTTCTTATAAAGACCATGTGAACGATTTGAATGAATTGAGTGATGAAGACCGTAATGCTTTTATGGCAGATGTAGCGCGTGTCACTCGTGCCATGCAGAAAGCTTTCCAGCCGGAAAAGATTAATTATGGTGCTTACTCGGATAAATTGTCTCATTTGCATTTTCATTTAGCACCTAAATATGTGGATGGACCTGATTATGGAGGTATATTCCAAATGAACCCGGGAAAGGTTTATCTGACTGACGCAGAATATCAGGAACTGATTGATGCTGTTAAAGCGAATCTGTAAAAAGAAAGGGCGAACTGCAACTCTATAAGTGGTAAGCTATACAAATCGTAAACAATGAACGGTGAGCAAGCCTGTGGATATAACGCAGTCTGTTCACCGTTCATTATTTACGATTCATCGTTTATTTATCTTTTTCTATTTATCCTATTCTTCAAAATCGAAATCAAAGTCAAAATCATCCATAAACTCTGGAGTTGTAAATTCTTCCAGTTCCCGGCGATCTTTCTTGGTCGGGCGTCCGGTTCCACGTGCCCGGTCTACGAATCCGCTGATTTTGCTCATTTCAAGTAATTCATATTGATCGGGAGTCGTTACATTTTCCATCATTTCCGATACCAGTTTAGCTCCTACACGTTTCTCAATCGGTTGTAATACTTTGAATGAGTATGTGATAGGTGGTTTCTTCACTTGAATAACATCACCCGGTTTTATCATACGGGCAGCTTTGACCAGCGAACCGTTGATGGTAATACGTCCTTTTTTGCAGGCTTCTGCTGCAATCGTACGTGTCTTGAAGATGCGGACAGCCCACATCCATTTATCTATTCTTGCTTCAGCCATTTTAGTTAGTTATTTAGTGATAAGTAATTAGTCGGTTAGTGGACGGTATCATTGATCGCTAACCGTTCATTACTATCTTTATTTTTTATAGAACGGGTTCATCATTTCTTGTTGAACTGGTTCATTGTGATGTCGATACCGGCAAGACAGAAACTTTTGATAATTTCCCCTGCCACCTCCAGTCTTTCATCCATTGTCTTCCAGTCTTCATCAGTGAAGTGACCGAGTACGTAATCGATTTGTCCGCCACGTGGAAAATCACTCCCGATTCCAAAACGCAGGCGGGCATAGTTTTGAGTGCCCAGAGTGGCGGCAATATGCTTTAATCCGTTATGGCCTGCATCACTTCCTTTTCCTTTTAGGCGTAACGTTCCGAAAGGAAGAGCCAGATCATCTACTACGATCAGCACATTTTCCAATGGAATATTTTCTTTCTGCATCCAATAGCGAACGGCCAATCCACTCAGGTTCATAAAAGTCGATGGCTTGAGCAGGATCAACTGACGTCCTTTGATGGAAAAGCTGGTGGTGAATCCATAGCGTCCATCCATAAAAGGAGGAGCATTGTTAATTCTGGCCAATGCTTCTACTGTCATGAATCCGATATTATGTCGGGTTTCATGATACTCGGGACCAATGTTTCCCAGTCCGACAACTAAATATTTTATCATCGTTTTTCCGTAAAACAGTTCATTAATATAGAAAGAGAAACGCAGATTAATACAAATTAATGCAGACTGAACATCTGCTTTAATCTGCATTAATCTGCGTTTGAAGTATATCTCTTTACAGGGATAATCTCAATTACTTGCCAGCGGCTGCTGCTGCACCTCTTGCTGCACGAGTCAACTTAACAGCACATACAACGGCTTCTTTAGCACTAATCAGTTCAAGGCCTTCGAAGCTCAATTCGCCAACTTTAACAGTCTTGCCCAATCCCAGGTGAGAAACGTTAACGATCAGTTTCTCAGGAATTACATTGTACAAAGCTTTCACTTTGATCTTACGCATCTGCAGTGCAAGTTTACCACCGGCTTTCACACCTTCTGCAAGACCTTCCAACTGTACAGGTACTTCCATTACGATAGGTTTAGCTTCGTCAATCTGATAGAAGTCAACGTGCAGGATAGTATCTTTTACCGGATGGAACTGAATATCTTTCAGGATAGCGTTTACTTTTTTGCCATCGATAACCAAGTCTACAACGTAGATGTGCGGAGTATAAACTAAGTTACGAAGTCCTTCGTTAGTCACTGTGAAGTGAACTACTTCATTACCTCCGTAAAGTACACAAGGTACACCACCGTTCTTACGAATTTCTTTCAAAGCTCTAGCTTGTTCAGAAGAGCGTTCTGCAATTGTTCTTGCAGTTCCTTTTACTTCAATTGATTTCATTTCTTTAAAAAATTGTGTTACTCTAAATTAAGTTAGCTTGCTTAATTCACCATCACACGATGTGGATTATCACACGATGTTGCAAAAAAGCGGTGCAAAAGTACGTCTTTTTTTTGAAATATCAAAGAGTTACTTTCTTAAAAGTCAATATCGATCTTAATTTCGCTCTCTAACTTGTTTTCCCGGGCTTCTTCGATTGCTTTCTGTTCACTTTCTTCATCCGCTTCGGTGTTCAGGCGGGCGATGTATTCGTTCGCATCACTGCACTCAATGAAGTTGACTGCTTCTTCGAGTCCTGCCATAAACTTCTGAAAGTCCTCCCTATATAGGAAGATTTTGTGTTTTTCGAAACTAACCTGAGAATCGTCACCTTCTCCCGTTATCACTTTCTTACTCTCTGTAATAGCCAGGAACATTTCATCTTTACGATTCTTCTTTACGTCAAGGTAATAGATGCGTTTACCTGCTTTAATGGACTTGGAGAATACAATCTCCTTATCATTCATGTCTGCGCTCATTTTCTTTTTTAAATCTTCCATATCTTTCGGTCCGTTTATAATCGGCCTCAAAATTGGATATTTTTTTTAAACTGTCAAAAGAAAAAGCGCAGAGAATCAAATACTGCATTAAAAAATGTGATTTATTAGTGGAAACTCATTAAAAATATCTACTTTTGCAGTTCGATAACAACAGTATTAATTTGAATTATGATCAACAGAGTTCTTATTCGTCTTAAGATTATACAGATAGTATATGCCTATTATCAAAATGGCAGCAAAAATCTAGACTCAGCGGAGAAAGAGTTATTCTTTAGTCTTTCAAAGGCGTATGACCTTTATAATTATTTGCTAATGCTGATGATAGCATTGACAGAGTATGCACAAAAACGTATTGATGCGGCAAAAGCTAAATTGGCACCTACGAAAGAGGAGTTGTATCCCAACAGGAAGTTCGTAGATAACAAGTTTATTGCTCAATTGGAAGTCAATAAGCAATTGGTAGAGTTTATAGCCAATCAAAAAAGAACCTGGGCAAACGACCAGGACTTCATCAAGGAACTTTATGAGAAAATTGTAGAAACCGATATCTATAAAGATTATATGGCTTCTGACGACCACTCATACGAGGCCGATCGTGAATTATGGAGAAAACTCTATAAAACATACATCTTTAATAATGATTCTCTCGATCAGGTATTGGAAGATCAGAGTCTGTATTGGAATGATGACAAAGAAATTGTAGATACATTCGTCCTGAAAACGATCAAACGTTTTGATGAAAAGAAGGGTGCCAACCAGGAACTGCTTCCGGAATTTAAGGATGACGAAGATCAAGAGTTTGCACGTCGTCTGTTCCGTCGTACTATTTTGAATTCCGACTATTACCGTCATTTGGTTAGTGAGAATACAAAAAATTGGGATCTGGACCGTATTGCATTTATGGACGTTATCATTATGCAGACTGCATTAGCAGAAATTCTTAGTTTCCCGAACATTCCGGTCAGTGTTTCGTTAAATGAATATGTAGAGATAGCGAAGTTGTATAGCACAGCTAAAAGCGGTAGCTTTATCAACGGTACGCTGGATGGAATAGTTAATCAATTAAAAAAAGAAGGTAAGTTGACTAAAAACTGATACCTTTGTCCATATAGTAGAAACTAAAACAGATTATTTATGAACGTATTGACTGTATTATTGCAAGCTCCTGCCGGTGCTGCCGGAGGTGGAAGTATGATGTGGATCATGCTGATAGCTATGTTTGTTATCATGTATTTCTTTATGATCCGTCCTCAGAATAAGAAGCAAAAAGAAATAGCAAATTTCCGTAAATCTCTTCAGGTAAATCAGAATGTGATTACTGCAGGTGGTATCCACGGAACAATCAAGGAAATTACTGACGATTACATAGTACTTGAGATTGCTTCTAATGTAAAGATTAAAATAGACAAGAATTCTATTTTCGCTGATGCTTCAGCTGCTAGCAATCAATCTAAATAATAGTTGATAAATAAGTGCCTATG
Source organism: Bacteroides sp. MSSM.1001136sp1_RTP21357st2_D2_RTP21359_211015 (assembly GCF_040913205.1). Lineage (NCBI taxonomy): Bacteria > Pseudomonadati > Bacteroidota > Bacteroidia > Bacteroidales > Bacteroidaceae > Bacteroides > Bacteroides sp. MSSM.1001136sp1_RTP21357st2_D2_RTP21359_211015. The sequence goes on from NZ_JBDFVF010000025.1 coordinate 106,128, forward strand.
TTTGATCGTAGGAAAATAGAATATACATATTTAAAACTATCAAAGAAAATTAAGGATTTTCTGCTCAGTGATAAGAGCAGAGAGTTCTTAATTTTTTTATTTTTCTTCTTGATAGCCGGTGGATTTTGGCTGCTTCAGACTCTGAATAGTGACTATGAAGCCGAGTTCTCCATTCCGGTACGAATAAAAGATGTTCCCAATAATGTAGTGCTGACTTCGGAACCGCCTTCCGAACTTCGCGTCAGAGTGAAAGATAAAGGTACGGTGCTGCTCAATTATATGCTGGGGAAAAGTTTTTTCCCGGTAAATCTAGGTTTTCTTGATTATAAAGGAAAAGATAATCATGTGAAGATTTACGCATCTGATTTTGAGAAAAAGATATTGAGTCAATTGAATGTGTCTTCCAAAATTCTTTCAATCAAGCCGGATACATTAGAGTATATCTATTCTGAAGGAAAGTCTAAGTTAGTACCTGTCCGCTTTCAGGGGAAAGTGACAGCCGGACTTCAATATTATGTATCAGATACGATTTGTAATCCGGATTCTGTATTAGTTTATGCTCCGGAAGGAATTCTGGATACTATCACCATCGCATATACTCAAAAGATAAATCTGGAGAATATTTCAGATACAACCCGGCGACGAATTCCGCTGAATTCTGAAAGAGGAGTGAAGTTTGTTCCGGCTTCGGTAGAAATGATATTTCCGGTAGATATTTATACGGAGAAAACAGTAGAGGTGCCATTACACGGAGTTAATTTCCCAGCCGATAAGGCATTGCGTACCTTCCCTTCCAAAGTTCAGATTACTTTTCAGGTGGGGTTGAAGCGGTTTCGCAGCATAAAAGCAAGCGATTTTATCATCAATATTTCTTATGAAGAGTTGTTGAAGCTGGGTTCTGATAAATATACGGTTAAATTGAAGTCGTTCCCAAGTGGAATCAATCAAATCCGTATTGTTCCTGAGCAAGTAGACTTCTTGATAGAACAAATTACTTCTAATGTCGATTAAGATTGGTATAACCGGTGGTATCGGTAGCGGGAAAAGTGTGGTTTCCAGATTATTTGGAATAATGGGAATTCCTGTTTATATTTCAGATATAGAAGCAAAGCGTATCACGCAGACAGATCCGGTGATTTGTCAGGAACTTTGTGCGCTGGTCGGTCAGGATGTGTTTCAAAATGGTGTGTTGAATCGTTCTTTGCTGGCATCCTATATGTTCGGTCATCCGAATCGTGTGCAGAAAGTGAATGAAATTATTCATCCACAGGTGAAAGAAGATTTTCGTCGGTGGGCTGCCCGGTTTGGTGGTGAACAATTGGTAGGTATGGAGTCTGCCATACTTGTGGAAGCCGGTTTTAGGAGTGAAGTTGATTTTCTGGTTATGGTGTATGCGCCGCTGGAAGTGAGAGTGGAGCGCGCCATAAAACGGGATTGTTCATCGAGAGAACAGGTGATGAAGCGTATTGAGGCACAAATGAGTGATGAAGTTAAGAGAAGTCATGCTGATTTCGTGATAGTCAATGATGATGAAACATCGTTAATTCCGCAGGTTTTGGAGCTTATTTCTTTGCTATCTAAAAATAATCATTACCTTTGCTCCGCAAAAAATAATTAATAAATAAAAGGATATATACTATGTTGAAGACTATCTTGTCTATCTCAGGTAAACCGGGATTATACAAACTTATTTCGCAAGGAAAAAATATGTTGATTGTTGAATCAGTCAATGCTGAGAAGAAACGTTTCCCCGCTTATGGTAATGAAAAAATTATTTCTTTGGCCGATATAGCAATGTATACGGACGATGCAGAAGTGCCTTTGTATGATGTGCTGGAAGCTATAAAAGAGAAAGAGAAATCAGCGCAGGCTTCTATCGACCCGAAAAAGGCTACTCCTGAACAATTGCGTGAATACTTGGCTGAAGTATTACCAAACTTTGATCGTGAACGCGTATATGTAGCAGATATCAAGAAATTGGTAGCTTGGTATAACATTTTGATTTCTAATGGAATCACAGAATTTAAACCGGAAGGTGAAGTTAAGGAAGAAGCAGCTGCAGAATAATCTGTACCGTTTATTTAATCAAAAATAGAGAACATGATAAGCATTTTAAATGCTTATCATGTTTTTTCGTATAAACACTTGTATGTTCAGAAAAAAATTAGTATTATTTGGGTAATCTTTTACTAAAATAAATATCTTCTACTTATATTGTAAATAATGATGCTTTTTTATGTATCTTTGTCGCTGTTCACTATTCTTGGGAATAGCAGTAGTGAACGGTGAATAACAATAGAGAACAAAAGCGTTATAAAGATATTATTCAAGACTTGAGATCTGGACAATATTGAACTACTTAGGAATAATGTTTAAACGCTCGTGTTCTGCCATGTATGTAAATATGTGGTTGAACATTAGTTGTTTTGCATGATTTAGCTAGTAGATGTCTAAAGCGTCAAGGGGGGATAATTGTAGTAAGTTCCCACGCTTTTTATTTTTAATAGCCTTCTAGGGGAGCAGATGGTTTTTGATGTAGGGTATGGAGACAATAACAAATAAAGAAGTAAACGTCCGTTTGGACAATGAAAAAGGGACATTATGCCTGACAGGTTTGTTGGCAGGTACAATGGTATTCCTTTACGATTCACAGGGAGAATTAAAAGGCAAACATAAATTTGCTTTGCCTTTATTGACTATGGAAATCCCTCAACAGGGTACCTATGTTTTGGTAATGAGCCATCCGAATTGCCAACCGGAAGTCCGGAGATTTACATATTCAGGGATATAAATAATACCGGTATGCTTCTTATCAAGCATACCGGTATTCTATTTAAATGGAAACTCTTAATTTCTGAATACCAATCCGTCTCCACCAGCGTCAACGGTAATTGCTTTACTGCGGTCGACTTCCTGGGAAAGTAACTTTTTGGATAGATCGTTCAATAGATAACGTTGAATAGCCCTCTTTACCGGACGAGCTCCAAATTCAGGATCATATCCCACTTGAGATAAGAAGTCCAATGCTCCTTCCGTCAGTTTCAGTTCCACTCCGTTTTCGGCAAGCATTTTCTGAACTCCCTTGATTTGTAAGAGTACGATCTGCTTGATTTCCTTTTCATTCAATGGTAAGAACATGATCGTTTCATCAATACGGTTCAGGAATTCCGGGCGAATCGTCTTTTTCAACATATTCATGACTTCCTTCTTCGTTTCTTCAATCACTTCTTCTTTATTGGAACCGTGCAACTTCTCCATCTGACTTTGTATATAAGAACTACCCATATTCGAAGTCATGATGATGATTGTATTTTTGAAGTTGACCACCCTTCCTTTATTGTCAGTCAGTCGTCCGTCATCCAATACCTGTAACAGGATATTGAAAACATCCGGATGAGCTTTTTCTATCTCGTCAAACAGGACAACAGAGTAAGGTTTCCGACGTATAGCTTCTGTCAGCTGACCGCCTTCATCATATCCTACGTATCCCGGAGGCGCTCCGACTAAACGGGAAACACTGTGCTTTTCCTGATACTCGCTCATGTCGATACGAGTCATCATCGTTTCGTCATCGAACAGGAATTCTGCCAATGCCTTCGCCAGTTCGGTCTTACCTACACCGGTGGTTCCGAGGAAAATGAACGAGCCAATCGGACGTTTCGGATCCTGTAATCCGGCACGACTACGGCGCACGGCATCTGCCACGGCTTCAATCGCTTCATCCTGACCGATTACACGTTGATGAAGTTCCTCTTCCAAGTGCAATAGTTTATCCTTTTCACTTTGCAGCATCTTGCTGACAGGAATACCTGTCCAACGGGAAACAACATCCGCAATGTCCTCAGCATCTACCTCTTCCTTAATCATGGCTTTATCGCCTTGCATATCACGTAGCTGCTTTTGAGTATCTTCTATCTCTTTGTCCAAAGCCTGAAGTTTACCGTAACGGATTTCGGCTACTTTACCATAGTCACCTTCACGTTCAGCTTTTTCTGCTTCAAATTTAAGATTCTCTATCTCAACCTTATTCTGCTGGATTTTATCCATCAGCGTTTTTTCACTCTGCCATTTGGCTTTAAAGGACTTTTCCTGTTCTTTAAGTTCGGCAAGCTCCTTACCGATGATTTCCAGTTTCGGTTTATCGTTTTCACGTTTAATAGCTTCCCGTTCGATTTCCAACTGCTTGATTTTGCGGGAGATTTCATCCAGTTCTTCAGGAACAGAATCTACCTCCATACGCAGTTTGGCTGCAGCTTCATCCATCAGGTCAATGGCTTTATCCGGCAGGAAACGGTCGGTGATGTAACGGCTACTCAATTCGACGGCTGCAATGATGGCATCATCTTTGATACGCACATGGTGATGGTTCTCGTAACGCTCTTTCAGTCCACGAAGGATAGAAATAGTACTTAAGTTGTCCGGTTCATCCACTTGTACGATTTGGAAACGACGCTCCAAAGCTTTGTCCTTTTCGAAGTACTTTTGATATTCGTCGAGGGTTGTTGCTCCGATAGAACGTAGTTCTCCACGAGCTAAGGCAGGTTTTAGAATGTTTGCAGCATCCATGGCGCCTTCACCCTTTCCGGCTCCTACCAGTGTATGAATCTCATCAATGAACAGAATTATATCACCTTCTGATTTCTTCACTTCATTGACAACTGATTTCAGTCGTTCTTCAAACTCACCTTTATACTTTGCACCGGCAACCAATGCTCCCATATCCAATGAATAGACCTGTTTGTTTTTCAGGTTTTCAGGTACATCTCCTCGAAGGATACGATGTGCCAAGCCTTCTACGATTGCTGTCTTACCAGTTCCCGGTTCACCGATTAGAATCGGATTATTCTTTGTACGGCGGCTCAATATCTGGAGTACCCGGCGGATTTCTTCATCACGTCCAATTACAGGATCCAGTTTTCCGCTACGGGCAGCTTCGTTCAGGTTGATAGCGTACTTTTCCAATGATTGATAAGTATCTTCACTAGATTGTGACGTTACTTTTTCTCCTTTCCTCAACTCGCTGATGGCATTGCGTAATTCTTTTTCCGTCATACCGGCATCTTTCAAGATAGTGGAGACGGTACTTTTCACAGTCAGCAATGCTAGTATGATATGCTCTAATGAAACAAACTCATCGCCCATTTCTTTAGAATACTGTGTTGCTTTCTGCAATACTTCGTTAGATTCACGACTCAGATACGGTTCTCCGCCGGATACTTTTGGCAGGGAGTCGATCTGTTTGTCGACAACAAGAGCTACCTGCTGTCCGTTCATGCCAAGTTTCTGGAAGATGAAGTTAGTGACATTTTCACCCACCTTCATTACTCCCTGCATGATGTGGACAGGTTCAATGGCTTGTTGTCCCCGGCTTTGTACCAGGTTCACGGCCTCCTGTACCGCTTCTTGAGATTTGATGGTAAAATTGTTAAAGTTCATATCTTTGTTCTCCTTTCTTATTTCACGTTTTTAATAACACCTAAGAGGGCGCAAAAGATTTGCCAAGTATAAAAATATGACAAAATAGCATGAGTATTAAGGAGTTAAAGGACAAAATGACCTTTTTATCTGGGAGTAACTGACGAATTTGCTATAAAATATCATTTGTTACCTGATACGCTTGTTTGTGTAATCTTAGCCTGTGATGAAAGAAAATAAATATTGAAAAGTGGATAAATAAAAGTATTGTAGTATCTTTATCCGCTGTAATAATATAGATGGTATATGAGTGATAAGCCCCAAATAAAACTTGCTGAAACAGTGGTGTTGATTGACGCTGCTTTTTTGAATTTTGTAATAACGGATATAAAAGGATATTTTGAAGAAACTTTGCATCGTTCTTTACAAGAGATAGACCTTTCGATGTTGACCACCTATATAACCTTGGATGCAGGGATTACAGAAGGGAAGAACGAGGTGCAATTTCTTTTTGTGTATGATAAAGAATCCAGTCGATTGCAATATTGCCAACCTTCCGGTTTGCAGGAAGAATTGAATGGAGTTGCGTTTCAGAGCCCTTATGGTGAATATTCTTTTGCCAGCGTTCCATCGGAAGGAATGGTGTCAAGAGAAGATTTGTTTTTGGATTTACTCTCTATCGTTTCCGATTCGGCAGACGTGAAAAGGATGATCGTTATTTCTTTCAATGAGGAGTATGGAAAGAAAGTGACTGATGCTTTGCATGAAGTGAAAGGCAAAGAGGTCATTCAATTCCGTATGAATGAGCCCGAACTTCCGGTGGATTATAAATGGGATATGCTGGCTTTCCCTGTCATGCAGGCGTTGGGGATAAAAGCGGAAGAATTGCAATAACTATTGTGCTTTTATTCTTTCTGTAATTCATTATTCGTCATTGATTTCTTAACTGTTAATCATAATTGCCGTGTCCGATTTTCGTTTAAAAGTATTTCAGAGCGTAGCGAAGAATCTAAGCTTTACGAAGGCTTCGCAAGAATTGTTTGTCAGTCAACCTGCTATCACCAAACATATTCAGGAGCTGGAGACTTACTATCAAGCTCGTTTGTTCGACCGTCAAGGGAGCAAAATCTCACTGACTAAGGCCGGAGAATTGCTGTTGAAACATAGCGAGAAAATCTTGGACGATTATAAACAATTAGAATATGAGATGCATCTGTTGCATAATGAATATATCGGCGAACTGAAATTGGGGGCCAGTACTACGATTGCGCAATATGTACTTCCTCCTCTGTTAGCGAACTTTATAGCCAAGTTTCCGCAAATCAATCTTTCTTTGATTAATGGAAATTCCCGGGGAGTGGAAGCTGCCTTGCAAGAGCATCGGATTGATTTGGGACTGGTCGAAGGGATCTTCCGCTTACCTAATCTGAAATATACTCCATTTTTGAAAGACGAACTGGTTGCCGTGGTGCATACACAGAGTAAATTAGCTGTCACGGATGAGATTACTCCGGAAGATTTGCTGAATATTCCTTTGGTTTTGCGGGAGAGGGGCTCCGGTACATTAGATGTGTTTGAACGTGCCTTATTGCAACATAATCTCAAACTTTCTTCTTTAAATGTATTGATGTATCTCGGTAGTACAGAGAGTATCAAGCTTTTTTTGGAACATACGGACTGTATGGGAATTGTTTCTATCCGTTCGGTGCATAAAGAGCTTGTAGCTGGCAATCTCCGTGTAGTCGAAATAAAAGGAATGCCGATGCTGCGCGAATTTAACTTTGTACAGCTGCAAGGGCAGGAGGGAGGATTGTCACAGGTGTTTATGCGTTTCGCCGGACATCATAGTAAAAGCCTGTAAGTTTGTCTTTTTCTCTCGTGCAATCGCTTCTCCAGAATAAGAAAAATGGTTCTTCGTCAAATTTGGTGGTACTTCTTCTATTGTGAATAAATAATCTTCGCTCTCAGTAGTTTAATTCCTGCCC
>NZ_JBDFVF010000026.1:0-106784 GCF_040913205.1 Bacteroides sp. MSSM.1001136sp1_RTP21357st2_D2_RTP21359_211015
AAGGAAACATCGGTCTTATTCCACACTTTGATGTTGAAACTTTATGCAAATATATAACGATTAAAAATTATACAATGAAACAGACGGATGTAACGGTTACGTTCTACCTCAAAAAGAGCGAAATGAATGACGAGGGACATTGCCCGGTCATGGCGAAACTTGTTGTCGGCAAATTTTCAGAAGCGGCTTTTAGTGCGAAAATGTCCGTACCCGCTGCACTGTGGGCATCCGGACGTGCCACGGGTAAAAGTAACGCCGCGCGGGAAATCAACCGGCAACTGGACGATTTGCGAGCTTCAGCCATTTCCATTTATGACGAACTGTCAGCCACCCGTGAGAATGTAACGGCTGAAGAAATAAGGAATCTGTTGTTGGGGACGGCTTTCGGGCAGGAAACCCTGTTGGGTTATTTCCGGACGTTCATCGAACATTTCGAAAAACGTGTCGGCGTGAACCGGGAAAAGGGAACAGCGCAATCTTACCGCTATGCTTGTAACTGTGTGGCTGCTTTCATCCAGGAGAAATACAAGTTGTCGGATGTTCCTTTCACGGCCCTGAACCGTTCATTCATCGACAACTATGACCTCTACCTACGCACGGAGCGCCGCTTTGCCCTGGGAACTATCGTGTTGCTTGTCACACGGTTGAACACGATTGTCGGGGAAGCCATCGCGGAAGGGATTATCACTGCCGACCCGTTCGCGGGTTATGAAGCCGAACATCCCGAGCGGGAACAGAAATACCTTACCGCCGCAGAGTTACAACGGCTGATGACCACACCCCTGCATGACCCGAAGCTCTACCATATCCGCGACCTGTTCCTCTTCTCCTGCTACACGGGTATCCCTTACGGGGACATGTGCCGCCTGACGACGGAGGATCTGGAAGTGGCCGAGGACGGTGAGGTATGGATCAAGACCGCCCGCAAGAAGACGAAAATCGACTATGAAGTGCCGTTGCTCGACATCCCGTTACTCATCCTCGACAAGTACCGGGATATGGCCCCGGAAGGGAAACTGCTGCCGATGTACAGCAACAACGAACTCAACCGGACGCTGAAACGTATTGCCGCCATTTGCGGGATTGAACGGAAGCTCGTCTTTCACTGCGGACGCCATACCTACGCCACCGAGATCACGCTTTCGCATGGTGTCCCGCTTGAAACCGTCAGTAAAATGCTGGGGCATAGCCGCATTTCCACGACGCAGATTTACGCCAAAGTGACCGATGACAAGATCGACATGGATACCCGGTCTTTAGAGGAAAAGATTGCCGGCCGCTTCTCCGTAGCTATTTAATCTATCATTGACAATCAAATTCACAACGATTATGGAAACGAATAATAAAGAGATAAAACGTCGCAGCACGTTCTCCCTGCTGTTCTACATCAACCGCACGAAAGTCCGCAAGGACGGAACATGTAAATTGTTATGCAAGGTAAGCATCGACGCCAAGTCGGCCCCGATCAATATCAACGCGTTTGTCGATCCATCGCTCTGGAATCCGGAAACCAAAAGGGCGAACGGACGAAGCGAGAACGCCCGAACGGTAAACCTGGCAATAGAGAAACTGACCGAAAAAATCACCGGACATTACCGTCATATTCGTAAAAGCCTCGGTTTCGTGACGGCCGAGCTGGTCAAAAACGCCGTGGAAGGAATCGGGCAGAAACCGTTCACCCTCCTTGCCTTGTTCCGCGAGCATAACGAGGAGTTCCGCAAGCGTGTCGGCGTGGATCGCAAGGAAGAAACTTATGAAAGTTACGAGAACTCCTATAATATTTTAGCCTCCTTCGTGAAAAAAAGGAAGGAAAAGGAGGATGTAGCGTTGCGGAGCCTTGACCGGGAATTCTACGATGATTTTGAAATATTCCTGCGTACAGATCGTGAAATGAAACCCAAGACAGTACACGAGCATCTTTACCGGTTGAAGAAAATGACCAAGCGGGCTGTCAGTCAGGGTACACTCCGGCGCGACCCTTACGGGAAGCTGCACCCGGAACTGCCCCGGCGCAAGAGCCGCCATTTGAAACTCGAAGACCTCAAAAAGCTGATGGAAACTCCCGTCGATAAACCCAACCTCCAGCGGGTGCGGGACTGGTTTCTCTTCGCTACCTTCACGGGGTTGTCCTACGCCGACCTGAAACGCTTGTCCGAAAAAGACATCACGCAGTCGGACGACGGAACGTACTGGATACACATCCGGCGCCAGAAGACCGAAACGCCCTCGGCCATCCGCCTGCTGAACGTGCCGTTGCAGATCATCGAGAAATACCGCCACGAGCGTAAAAGCGACAGGATTTTCAACCTCTATTGCCGGGGGTATCTCATCAAGCTCACCAGAGAACTGGGACGGACATACGGCTTCGACATGACCTTTCACAAGGCGAGGCACAATTTCGGGACACATATCACGCTCTCGTTGGGTGTGCCTATCGAAACTGTCAGCCGCATGATGGGACACAAGAGCATTTCCACCACGCAGATTTACGCCAAAGTGACCGACCGCAAGGTGGACGAGGACATGAAACGGCTGAAAGAACAGACCAAAGGCCGGAAAATAAATCTCTACGAGGAGGACGAACCGGAAACGGCAGATATTATAACGGTAAACGGTTGAACAGTATAACAAAAATTGATAAATTTGTATGACTATGACGACAAGAGAACCTATCAGCATTGAAAACGGGCGGGTGGAAATCCACGCGCCGGAGAACCGTGTATGGCTCACGCGCCACCAGATTGCCGACCTGTTCGGAGTCTTCGTTCCTGCCGTGGGGAGCAACATCCGCTCCATACTCAAAAGCGGCATACTCCGTGAGGAGAGGGTTTACCGCCGGGAGCGCAACCGTGACGGCGGTATTGTCGAGCTGTATTCGCTCGAAATGATCGCCGCGCTGGCTTTCCGCTTAAAATCCGGGAATGCCGAAGCCTTCCGACGGTGGCTTGTCCGAAGGGCCACGACGACCGCCGTCGTCTGGCAGCTCCCCGGCATGAACACGATATTGAACTGAAAAAGAAGAACGGCCAAAACGTTGGCCGTTCTTCTTTTATACCCATTCCTGTCCCCCGATACATTTCTTCCGGGAATCTTCCAGGAATTTCTGTATCTCGGATTCCATGTATAGTACCTTGCCCTGAATCAAATAATAGGGAATGATCCGCGCCGTGCGGTATTCCTGCAATGTACGCCTGCTGATTTTCAGCAGCCGGGACAATTCCTCGTCGGTGACGAACCGCTCTCCCTTGAGTGTCCGGCCTCCGGAGGATTCCAGTTTATCCAGTGCCTTGCCGGCCTTTTCCAAACGCCGGAAGAGATCCGCCACACGCGGATCGTGCTTGTCGATGAAATAATGGCTCATAACGCGGCGGTATTAGGATAGTGCGACGATTGCAGCAGTTTCCCGACATCTTCCGGTTTGTAGAAGATTTTGTGACGGATGCGGCTGAAAGGCAGCAACCCTTTCTCCCGGTAGGTTTGCAGGGTACGTTTCGATATACCCAGCACGTCACAGACATCCTGGTTGTCCAGCCATTTTTTCAAACTCACGTCCTCCTGCCTGCGGCATAACGCCTCGGCTTTTCTTTCAATGGCTTCCACGTGCCCTGCCAGCGCGTCGAAAGCCTTCACGTCCATACTTATTATTTCCATGTTCTGTTTCATTTTTTGTTTCCCGGATGCCCAAAAGTACACAAATGGACAGTATCTTGTTATCAGCCAGTGGCATATGGACGTATCCGTCTTAAAAGTGGCAGCGAGTGGCGCCACGTCCGGCGGAAACGATCCTCCGCCGATACGGGATCGGCACGCTCCGATACGCCAATCGCCCGTGAAAGGAAATGTTCGCGGGCGATTTATCATTCCATGCAGGGTGAGCCGTGAACCGACTTTCGCGAGCGTTCACGGCATATCGTTTTCTCCCCGTTTCTCTCCCATAACCTTTTCCTCTCTTTTTTTTCATGCCGCGGAGCGCGGTATGGAAATCTGTTGTCAGTAGCAAAGGTAGTTACGGGGCTCACGCTGCTGCAAGATCGGGCCGCGGGGCGGTTTGCCGCAAAATCTTCCTCTTTCCCTGCGGGCGAGCGTATTTTCCGACAAAATCTTGCAGCAGCTATCCCCGACACCTTTTGATGCTACCGAAACAGATTCCATCCATACCGGCTCCGCTACGGCATAAAAAAAAAGTCAAAGGTTATGAGAAACGAAGAGAAAAATAAATGGAAACAGAAATCCTCCAACCTTCCACTTGGCATAAAGGCAAAGGTCGGGTTGGCGGTAAAGGTCGGGGCGGTGACTTTGGGCTTCCACGTGTGGGGTATCGACTTTATTTGGGTCGTTTTGGGCTTCACGTTCTGTTATGACATCCTGCGGGGCATTTTCTCCTGCCTTGTTTCTCTCGTGGCTCTAACCGGCTTTTTCTATTTCCTATTCACTCACATCTTCTAAATTTTTACAGGTATGACAAAGTACATTTCATTATTCGGAGCGACTACCACGGACACGCAGGTGCAGGTAGTCAAGGAAAACCAGGTAATCATCGGTATCGGTGCGGGTGCGAGCAGAAAGCGTTACGTCGTTTACAAGGTGGAACACACCGCCCGTGGCTACGTGTACCACATGGTCGATACCGAAACAAAGGAAATCAGCCAAACGGACATTTTGCGACCCCTCTCGCAAACATTCGGTATCGGCAGGTACTACGACGACGTGAACCCCGAGTTCATGGACGCTTTCGAGGTGGCTTTGCTCGTGAGGCAGGCGGAAGAGCAAGCCACGGCGCAGGCCATCGCCGCCGCCAAAGAGAAAGCCGAGCATGACCGCATAGCGGAAATAGGAGCGCAGAGGTTACGCCGCATCATGCCCGAAGGGGTGCAGGGCGTAATCATCGCCGAACTCAACGAAACGGAATACACTGACCCCTCTTACGAGTGTTCGACCACCCGAAGCGTGCGTACCGTCATTCTCGGCTTTTCGGCCACCTCCCGCAACGGCTTCGGGGAGTTGAGAAAGGCGGCGGCCAATTTCCCGCAAACGGCGCACCTCTCCGAATACGACCCCAAGAACGAACACCGCTATCCCGTTTTCACGCTCGGCAAAAGTCCGAAATACGGGTGGAGTGTCTGCAAACTGACCCACTACACCCGTGAAGGGTACATCGACAGGCTGGCATATATCGCAGGAAACGAGGAGAATATATGTCTGCCCGAGCCGAAAGACGAAAAACGGGCGGAACGCACTGAAACGAGCGTGCAAGGCGGGTTTATCATCGTGGACTATTCCGAGAAGGCGATAGCCGTATTCGGGGACACCAAGCCCGTCAAGGACGCCCTTCACGCACTCGGGGGACGCTTCAACGCACGGCTGACGCATGACGGGCAGAAGAAAGCGGGATGGATTTTCCAAAAGACCAAAGAGGACGAGGTGCGGCGGCTTCTCGGAAAGGACGAATAAATGTTGAACACGGGGCGGCTCGCCGCCCCACAATACCAAAAAATCATGGCACAAGGAACAGATTATTTCAAACTGACGATACAGAACTATCTCGACGCACGGGCACGGGAGGACGAACTTTTCGCACCCCGATACGCCAACCCGAAAAAGAACATTGACGATTGCTGCACTTTCATCATCAACCAAGTACGGCAGAGCGGTTGCAACGGGTTTGCCGACGAGGAAATATACTCTATGGCACTCCACTATTACGACGAGGAGGACATCGACATCGGCAAACCCGTCAGTTGCAAGGTAGTGGTCAATCACACCGTTGAACTGACCGAGGAGGAAAAAGCCGAGGCACGGCGGAACGCCATACGGAAGGCCGAGAGCGAAGCCTACGCCAAGTTGGCGAAAGCCAAGTCCAAACCCAAGAAAATCGAAGATAACAAACTAATGCCCAGTCTATTTTAGTTATGAAACCGAGAACAAAATTCCAACAGAACGTCGTGGCGGCAAGCAAACACCTGCCGCCGCTTACCCCCGCACAAATCGAATGGGGGTACAAGAACTGCATCGAGCATATCGGACGCCGCACGCCGAAAGGACTTATCACCTGCACCGAGTGCGGCCACACGTGGCAGAGCGAAAACGGAGAACTCACGGACAATCTGTTAGGGTGCGAGTGTCCGCACTGCCACACCACGCTGAAAGTGGAAACCACCCTGCGCCGCAAGTTCAACGATTACGAGTATTTGTGCATCGTAACCCGCTGCAAGGGTTTTCAAGTCCTGCGCTTCGTCTATATCGAGTGTTGGGCGAAAGTGGGACAGACGCCCGTTTACACCCATATCGAAGCCGTACAGCGGTGGATTGCCCCCGACGGACGCTCCGCAACCTTCGCACGGCTGCGCCCGATGGGCTTCTTCGTTCACGGGTGGAGTTGGTCGAGCGCATTGGAACTGCGGGCGGAGAACGACGGGAAATACAACATCACGCCCACACGCATCTATCCCCGGCAACGGCTTATCCCCGAACTGCGCCGAAGCGGTTACGGCAAACAACTCCCCGATGTAACCCCTTTCGACCTTATCCACCTGCTGCTCTCGGAGAACAAGGCCGAAACGCTGCTTAAAGCGGGACAAACGGCACTCGTGCGATTTTTCGCCCGTTCCTCCCGCAATATCGCAGACTATTGGCCGGCCATCCGTATCGCCATCCGTAACGGGTACGCTATCGGGAAACCGACGGAATGGTGCGACTACATCGACCTGCTGCGATTTTTCGGGAAAGACCTGCATAACGCCCATTTCGTGTGTCCCGCAGACCTGCCCGCAGCGCATGACCTCTACATGGCTAAAAAACGGCGGCACATGCAAATGGAACGGCGGCAGGAGGAACGGCGCAAGGCGTTGGAACAGGAAGCCTCGTTTGTCAAAGCCAAAGGACGGTTTTTCGGAGTGGAGTTTTCCGACGGGGAAATCCGCATCAAGGTATTGGACAGCGTTGAAGCCATACGGCAGGAGGGCGAGGCCATGCACCACTGCGTGTTTACCAACGAATACTATCTGAAAGCCGACTCGCTCATACTCTCGGCTACAATCGACGGCAAACGTATCGAAACGATAGAGGTGTCCCTAAAACGCATGGAGGTCGTGCAGAGCCGTGGCGTGTGTAACAAGAATACCCCATACCACGGGCAAATACTGAAACTGATGAAGGGGAACATGTCCCTTATACGGAAACGAATGACAGCATAAAAATCGGGGCGGCGAAAGCCGCCCGCAAAAACAAAATAGAATGAACCAAATAGCATATAAATTCGTGTCGTGGGACGTTCCCGCACTCGAAAGCCTTGCAGGCTCAAAAGCGTACATATTACGCAAACGGCTCAATGACGGGGGAACGCTCACCCGTGAGGAGAAAGACTGGATTACCCGTGAGGTAAACCATAACACCTATTTCAAGGACTCCATTCCGCTTTTAGGGTATCGTTTCAACTTTGTCGATGTACTGAAAACATTCGTGGTAAAGCAGTACGGGCATTACACGGAATACAAGGGCGTGGACAAGACGAGCATACGCTCCATGTTGTACGGCAGAGTGGAAAGGATTGTCGAATTATAAAATCGGGGCGGCGAAAGCCGCCCTACAAAAAAAATATAACAATGAAAATCATCTATAAAAGCTACATGGCACGCCCGCTCAAACCCTTCGGGGAGTGGGATTGGGAAGTTCGGGAAGCAGTCAAGACGGCCCTTGCGCTCGTCGAGGGGAAAAACGGGTTCAAAACCCATTCCGAGATATGGCGAAGGTGCAACCTCGTCATTACCGTGGGACACAACATCTACACCACGAGTATCGAGATACGACCACCCGAGCAGGACGTGATACGCCGCAGGAGCAACTGGCATAACGGCTACGCCTACTACTGCAACGGCGTGTTCTGGGCGAACATGAGCAGGGTTAGAGTGGAACTTGTCTGATTAAAAAATTTCGGGGCGGCAAAAGCCGCCCGTAAAAAGCGAGAATATGAAAACGAATGAAGTAAACAAGGAAATCTCCTATGAAACGCTGCTCGTAACCTTCGGCGAGGGTATCGGGCGGCTCAACACCATGTTCGACGACCCGCAGGTGTGGGGCGTTGCCACGCTGAAGCAGTGGATCGACGGGTATGAAACTACGCGCTTCACCGAAATCGACGACCGAACGGCGGTTATCACATCCGAATACAACATGGACAGCGTGAAGGAATGGCTGCAAAAGAACACACCGATTATCAACCTGGAAAAACGATAAAATCATGCGCAAGTACAAATTATTCATCGGCTACCGGCTGCTGGGAGAGTTTTCCGGTATATGGGAAGCCAAAAATTTCGCCGCTGAAAGCGGCATGAGCGGAATTTTCTCGCTCGTGGGAGAAAATTACCGGGACAGTTGGTACGAACCCAAAAAACAGGACAAGAATGGAAACAAAGATTAAAGACATCACGGGAGCGGAAATAACCGTTACCGACTTAAAAGAGGCGGTACGCCAATGCCGGGAGTGCCTCGCAAGTCCTTACCTGATGCCCTCGGGGCATACCGTGGGGGAAAACCATGCCTACATGTTGCGGCAACTGCTCGCCCTGCAAAGGCGGAAACGGGAACACGGCAGGCAACGGCCGTGAAAATACGACGCGAAAAAAATCGGACGATAACAACCGTCCGATTTTTTTGTTTCCCGTCAATCGACCGCCGTATGGTCGCCCAGCTTCCCGTGCAGTTCACGCCCGATATGTCCGGCAATGCCACGGGGAGAAATTTCAGAGATTGAACCCCACCCGCCATGCGTGTATATGCACGTCTTGAGCGGTTCGGTACGGGAAAGGTAGAACAGATAGCCGTTGCGGAGCAGGATGCCCACGAACACCGAGCCGACCTCGATGTCGGCGATCTCGTCAAAACGTATCTTCCCGTCATTGTATAATACTGCCGTGCCATCCGCATCGGGAATGACGAACAGATCGTCTTCCATAACAATCCCGTGCAACTCGATTAGCGACCCCAGGCATTCACTCGCCGATACCCGGTCGTAATCACCCTTTACCTCATTTGTCGATTTCGTTTCCATATCGCTTTTCTTTAGGTTCAGACAAATACCATACGAAAAAGGCGTGAGAATACGTTAAATACCGGCATTGAGGTACAGCCAAGCACCCATCCACTCGATAGATAATTTCTCCCCACGCCGCTATCGCATACGCTTGACGCATATAGACACGACGATAAAGAAGAGAACTACCCATTATTTTGCGAGCGGATTAAAATTTGGCTGTTTTCAATGCCCCACCATAATGTGTTCCTTCCGTATGTAAATCGCCCGGCGGCACGCCGCCGGAGGATTCGATTGCAAATATAACGATTTCATCCGGGTATCGGCGACAACACGTGCGATTTTTAACAACCTTCCTGCCAAAGAACTACCCGCCGTCCTACAATTTCGGCCCCCGGGCGGGTTTGCGGGGCGCGACCTTCGGCTGCGCCTTCTTCTCCCTGGGCGGTTCGACGATCCGCAGTTTGAGTTTCTCCGTCTTACGGTCGTAACGCACCTCGCAGCAGTCAATCTCACCCGCAACCGACGTCCACACGTTGTTCACACGCACCGCGCCGCCCGAGTAGAGGGTCTTGTATTGTTCGTATTCGAGCGGCTGACGCAATTTCGCGTCCACCTGACGGTGGAACGAATAGATATTACGTCCCTTCGCTATCTCGTCGGGAACGTAAACCCGCAACTCGGGATGGGCGGCCTCGGCATAGAGGCACAGATCCGACGTGCGAAGCTCCCTCGGAACCCACTGGATCATCCTCGGGTCGCCCCGCACGGCCGTATCGGCCACGAGCGGCGTGATGGCCGTCTGGGGAATGTCGTACAGCACCCCCGCATCCTTGCGAACGGCCTCCAACGCCACCTCCTCCGTTACAAGCCGGCGGTTCAGGTGCAGGACACTCATCAACCGGTGTATCTGCTGCGGGTCGTCCTGCTCGCGGAACACCTGCAAGACCAGGGCGGGGTCGCTCAACGCGCTGATAACCGAGAAATCGGTTTTGTCCTTCCCGTAGGTACGCTCGAAAGCCTCCCGGCTCATCTCCGGCGTCCGGGCTTCGCGGGGGACGCCTTTCAGGTTTTGCGGGTTCTCCCGCACCAGGCTCATGTATAGATCCGGGCTTTTCATGCTCTCGGGCAGGTGGGCGATGGCATAGGGACTGCGCCGTATGGCCTCCATGCACAACTCCGGCGTTTTCCACTTCTCGGGGACATATTGCAGGTAGCTCCCGTCGTGCCCGACGGCCCGGCGGCACATCTCCTCGTTCTTGGCGTGGTCGGGAAGGTTGTAGAACAGCTCCGGCTCCAGGGCGAAAATTTCCCGGGCCACTTTCGGCGTGACGTGTGCCGGGTTCATGTGCTGCAAAAAATCGAAGGTCTTCTCGTAATTCGTGCAATAGAACCCCAACGCCTTCATGTGTATATCCTCGAAAGGGATATAGCGGAGGACACGCAGGTCGTCGGCACGGGCCAACGCCCGGTTGCAGACCTCCGGCGTGAGCTGTTCGGGGTTGAAAAAGCGGATGGCCAGGGGATCGCGCTCCAGCGCCATCCCGCACAGACGGTCGGTTTTCAGATGTTTCGGAACGTACTCCAGTGCCAGGTAGTTCGAGGACACGGCGGCCTCGCAGACCCGTTCCGTGCGTAATTCCTCCGGCACTTCATGGAGCAGGATGCCGTCCCCGCTGACGGCACGCAGGCAGACTGCCTCCGTGCGCAGTTCCACCGGCACGAGCGAAAGGCAGGACGCGTCCATCCCCACGCCGTGAAGGGCCAGCTCCCCGGTCATGACCTCCGGGGCAATGGAGGCGAAAATCTCGAACTTGTCCACGAACGACATCCCGAATTTTTTCAGCCCTTCCAGGCATATATCGGGATACGGAATGTAAGGGAGTATCTTGTAATCGGCACTGTCCACCGCTTTCAACGCCGCACGGCATATTTGCGGCGTCCTCAATTCCCCGGGAACGGCCTCCAGCACCAGGCCGTTGCGCTTCACGGCCGCCATGCACAGTTCGGGGGTCTTCAACCCCTCCGGAACGTAATACAGCGCGTAGCTGTTGCTATCGACGGCGGCACGGCACATTTTCGGTGTCTTCAGACGGTCAGGGACGAATTTCAGTGTTTCGCCCCGGTGGCCGGCCGCGGCAAGACAAAGTTCCGGCGTTTTCATCGCTTCGGGAACGAACTCGATGTTGAAAGCCGATTTCTTGATGGCGAAACGGCAGACCTCCGCCGTTTTCCGATCCTCGGGCAGCGTCTCGAAAAGGTTCTCACGCCACGGGTTCTCGTACACCCCCGTATCGAGATAGGCTATATCTATTCTCTCTTGCTCTGTCATGGTTTTCAGTATTTATGGAAAGCGCCCGGGTGACGGGCGCTTCTCTTGGTTAGACATATTCCGTTATCGTTCCGTTTCCTCCGTCCCGTTCTCGCTCTGGAACGTGAAGGAGGTCTTCACGACCTGACCCGTGTTGTCCTCGACATAGACGTCGATGGTCTGCTGGTCATCGCTGCGCGATGTGTAATAGAGGCGGAACACCTCACGGTCGAGCGGATAGCGGTCGTTGGGCAGGAACACCGTACCGTCGTCCATCCTCAACTCACCGCGCCCGTCGGGCTGGAAATAGCGGATCGTGTAACGTGCGCCGTCATATCTCCCCTCCCGCACGAGCGTGCAGCGGATTTCAGCGGTTTCACCAACGGAGATTCGCTTCTGAACGGGCATCGTTTCCAGAGAGAACGTGTACGCCTGCTGTATATCCAGCCCGTTGTCGCAGGATGCGCATAAAAGACCCAGGGCGGCGATCCAGACCGCCAGGGCCAATATCTTTTTCATCTTTTTCATGTCGCTTGCAAGTTTAATGGATTATGAATTTCACGCCCAGGCCGAACTGCGCGTGGAAATGTCCCGTTGTAGTGCCCCATAGGATACGCTCACGCCCCGTCAGCGAGAGGATAATCCTGTCGGTCAGGTACGCATCGACCTCCAGCGTGACGGCCCCGCCATAGAGGAAACGGTCGCGGTGGCGGAGCGTAGAGCCGTCATAGAGCCGCCTCTCGCCCCGGTTCACGCTCTCGTAACCGGCCAGCGCCGAGCCGCCGAGGTAGAAGAAAAAAGTCCTGGACGGGTCGGCGAGGAACTTGTAATAGTAACCTCCCTCGGCCGTGAACTGCGCCACCGGGATACGTTCCGACTTGTAGGGGTAATAACGGTTCAGGAACTCCGCGCCGAACACCCACTTGTCGGCATTCTTCGCGTAGCGGCTCATGGCCAGCCCGAACCAGTAGCCCGTTTCGCTGCGGCTGTCCCGGGTATAGAAGCCGTCGGCCATGCCTCCCCGTATTTCCAGCCCGCGCATGGCGGGCAGGGCACGCTGGGCGTGCGCCCCGTCCGAAAGGAGGAGGCATAACCCCAGCGTGAGAATGAATATCGCCCGTTTCATATCACTTTACCTTTAACTCGTTGATAACACGTGCGCGCACCAGGTCGGCATTCTCCACCGTGAAAGTCTGGTGTCGCCCGCCCTGCTGCTCGTGCAGTTCCACGACCAGCTGCTTGTCGTCGGCCAGCGTGAACTTCGGGAGCGTGAAGACCATGCGCTCGGTACGCTTGCCGCCGATGACCTGCACGTTGTTGTACGCCCGCACGGGCCATACGACCTGCTCCTGGATGGCCGTGCGTTTGGCCACCTTCTTGTCCGTAATCTTGAACGTCAGGTAGTCCACGTTGAAAGGCACGTTGGAGGAGTTTTTCAGTTGGAGGTGGAAATAAAGCAGGTCGTTATGCACGTAGATACCTTTGAGGAGGTATTGTACCCCGAAACGCTTGCAACCGATATGCTTGATCTCGCGGCGGTCATTCTTGTAAATGGACTGCATGATCAGTTTGACCAGCAGCGGAGATTCGCAGCCCAACTCCTGCAAATAGATGTCCAGCGCGTTATTGGGGCGGTTTACCGCCTCCCCGTCATGCAGGAAGTCCGCCATCTCGACCGACAGTTTCACCGGCTCGTCGGCATACTTGACATTGAAGCTGTAATAGGCCCCGTCCTCGGTAATGACCGAAAGGTTGCTCTCGCGCGAGAAATCACGCAGGGCCGCCTTTACACGCAGCACGTTTTCCGTGCCGTCGGCTTTCGCCGCCAGAAGATCCGAAGACCCCAGATCGACGTAACGGATGGCCGAGGGGAAAATCACATGCACGGTCTTGCTGAACGTCACCTCCAGCGCGTAGGGCGGGATAACCCGGTTGAAGGTCAGCGGACGGGTAAGACCGTCGTACAAATCGCCCGTGGAGGGCTTTTCCTGCGCGTGGGCAGCGAACATGCACCCGATAAAAACGAGTGCCAGAAGAATCTTTTTCATACTCGATAAATTTTTGATTGTTGATAAAAATGGATTTTTTCAGTGGTGTACGGAAGTACGTCGTTTGTACCCTTATTGAAGGGGCGGGAGCAGCAGGACGCTGTAACCGGCCTTGAGCGTGACCTTGACCGAGCGCATCTTCTTGCTCACGTATTGCGACACGCCCTGGATGGCGCTGCGCCCCAGGTCGGAGAGCAGTTGCGAACCGGCATCGTCCGTGATCGTGATACTGCTGCCCATGCCCGCGCCCATATTGGCGGCGATCTCCTTCACGGCATTGAGTTCTTCCGACCCCGGCACGGGAATACCCTCGTTGCCGTTCGTATCATAGACCGACAGATCGACCGGAACGACCGCCCCGCCGTGCTGGACAGCGCTGACCTTGACCGTCAGCCGTTCGCCGTTGATCCTCGCCGCCCCCGTTACGGGCGTACCCGAGGGGATGAGCAGATCTCCCGCCATCATCGGTTCCAGCAGCCGGAAAGTAACCTCCCCACCATCGGTGAGCGTCACGGTTTGCTGCACGGCGGCACGGATACTGTTGCGCTCGGGCTCGCGAAGGTCGCTCCCCACCGTGTTGAAACCCCAGTTCCGGGGCTTGACGAACTCACGGGCGAAGACCGAATCGGGCAGCGGGGCGGCGAGCAGCGACACGATGTTACGGCGCACCTGGCGCACGGGCTGCACGGAAGCCTTGCCGGAAACGGAGGTTTTCTGACGCGGAGCTTCCGGGGCCTGACCGCCATTCATGTAGCGGGCGGCGATCTCGTAGGACTTCTCCAGCAGCGCCACCTGCTCCTCCTGGGCCGTTTTCTGCGCCTGCTGTTCTTCTAGGCGGCGTTCCAGTTCCTCGATGCGGGCCTGCATCTCGCGCTCTTCCCCCGTTTCACCGGCGGTCTCCTCGTAGAAACTGCCTAACTGGCGGTTGATGTCGGCATAGGCGGCACGGGAAGTCCGGAAAGCTCCCGACGAACCGCCGGCAGGGCCGGAAGACTTATCCGGCACGGCAGCGGGCATGACGGGCTCTTCTTCCTCGTCCTCCATCCCGAACGCGAAATCCTGCAAGGAGCGCATCTTTTCCCGCTCCCTGCGCCGCATCTCCTCCTGCACGTAGGCATCACGCTTGTCCGAGAGGATACCCTCCGATTCCGGGGTCGGCAGCTCCGTGTTGAAACCCGCCGAAGGCTCCTCCCGTTCTTTTTCGCCGGGGGAGAAGATCAGCCACATGCACCCGGCAAAGGCCAGGAAAAAGAGCGGGAAGACCACCATCTTCTTCCGCATCTGTATCTGCCGGGGCGTGAGTTCCTTTTTCCCCGCCTCCGGCTGTTTATTCTGTTTTTCGTTCGTCGTCATAATTGAAATCTTTTAGATGTTTTACACTGTCGTCCTCCTGCCGTTGTCTTAATTCCAGTTCCAGCCGCTCGATATGCCGTATCTGCATCCGTTCCCCGGCTCCCTTGCCGAAGCGGTAGATGGAAGACACGGTAAAGTAGAGCGACAAGACGGAAAAGAACAAGAGCAGCGTGAGGATCACGATAATCCGCTTATCGGGCGAGAGCGCCCCGCAAGCGCGGCGCAGGTGGTCTTCGACCCACTCCCCGAAAGCCTTTATTCTCTTCTTTGCCATAGCCTTATCTTTTTAATGTACGTAAATCGCGGTTCTCCAGAATCTCGAATTTCTCCATGATGAAACCCTGCGGGTTATTGTCCGAACGCCCCGAGTTGATCAGCTCGCAGCGCGTGACCAGCGAACGCTCGGTGATGTTGCTCTCGCGGACAATCATTTGCCGGGCATAGGTCATGGCCCGGTAGGGATAGGCGTTGAAGTCGCACACCACGGAGTCCACCTCGATACGCTGGCTGATGTTCCCCGACACCACACGGTTGTAGTAACCTTTCTCCTGCATGTCCTGGTAATAGGCGAAGGCGCTCTTATCGACCAGGAACAGCGCGCGGTTGATGTTGCTCTCGATGGCCGCACGGTCGGGCGAGAGGGTGAAGAACAACTCGTGAAAACGCCGGATATGTTCGCGCGCCTCCACGGGGCGGTTCTGGCTCAAATCCTGCGAGAGCGCCAGCATCAGCGACTTGCCCCCGTCCAGGACGTAGATCTTCTCGCGCTGCTTTTCGGCGAAACGGAAGCTCGCGACCACGCTGAACACGGATACCAGCGCGCACAGGCAGAGGAACACGATACCGAAAAGCCGAATCTGCCTGAAACTTGTTTCGATGTTTTTTAATGACTTGAATTCCATTGTCCAAATTGTTATGAATGATTATTGTTACCTTGTGTTGCCAGGTTGCGCCCGTTGGGGGCACTGCCCGAAGCCGGGCCACCGCCGCCGTTACCGGAGGAGGAACCGCCACCGCCGCGACGCCCGAACGTGCGGCCGATCATGTTGCCGGCGATACCGCCCGCGACACCCGTGGCGAATGCCCCGGCCTTGTTGATACCGCCCATAGCCCCGCCGGCTCCGCCCGACTGGATCACCCACTCGGCAACGGTGGGGATCGTGAAATAGCCTATGATACCTATAATCAAAAAGATAATATAGACACCGCTGCCGCTGTCAGGAATGTAGTTGGGGTCTTGCAGGGCCAGGACGTCCGCCTGGAGCATCAACGTCTGGATCTTGGCCAGCACCGCGGAGAACAGGTCGGCGATGGGAAGCCAAAGGTACACGCTGATATAGCGGGAAATCCAGCTCGTGAGCGTCGAGTGGAAGCCGTCGTAAATGGAGAGGGCGAACGACAAGGGCCCCAGAATCGACAGCACGACTAAAAAGAATGTCCGCAGCGTGTCGATGGTAAGCCCCGCGGCGTTGAACAACAACTCGAAGAAGTCCCGGACAAGCTGCCGGAAACCGGCCTTGATGTCGTACCACGTGCGTTCGGCCCACATGCTGATAATCTCGCCCAAATCCGTGATACCCATATCCGCAAGCCGTTGTTCATACACCTCGTCATCCACTAACCAAGCCTTGCCCTCGCGCCTGCGGGCCTCGGCTTCCAAATCGTCCTTCTGTTGCTGGTATGCCTGCAAATCCAATGTCTGCCCCTCCAGTATGGCGTGCGTGCCCTGCACCACGGGCGACATCACGGCGTTGATCGTCCCCAGAACCACGGTGGGAAAGAACATCACGCACAAGCCGATGGCGAAAGGCCGCAGGAGCGGGAACACGTCGATAGGCTCCGCGCTGGCCAGTGCCTTCCATACCCGGTAAGCCACGTAAAAGAGCGCACCCAGGCCGGCGATACCTTTCGCCACCCCGATCATGTCGCCGCATAGCGGCATCATCTCCTGATACAGGTTCCGGAGAACCTGGTGTAAATTGTCGAAATCCATGACTGCCTCCGTTTTCAGATTACCAATATCTGTCGTTCGGGTTCCCGTAAAGTGCCAGCACCCGGTGCGCGTCGCCCTTTTCGCGGCTGCGGATGAAGGACACGGAGATGGTCTTGCGCGTGTAATAGCGCGTGAGGTTGCGGTACTCCAGCATCTTCGTGTAAACCTGATCCACCGCGTCCATCCGCTCCTTGTCCGAGAGCGAGAGGCCGTTGCCGCCGGTTATGACCGTCTTGAGTTCCGCCACCAGCGCGCCGCCCTCCTCCAGCAACCGGGCGTAACCCGCCGAGATCGCCGCCAGCTCGTCCACCGTGAAGTTCGGGTCTGAAACCATACGGTTGAATCCCGAGGTGTAGATTTCCGTGATCTCGCTGACCATTTCGAGCGTCAGCTTCACCTTCCGGGCATCCTTGATGATGTTATGCACCGATTTGAGGGCGTCGTAGTAAGCCTTGCTCTGGTTATAAATCTTGATACTCTCTTGCAGCGACTTGACCATGTTGGTCGCCGTGGTCGAGCTTTGAACCGCGCTCTTGATGTTCTGAACGAGGTTCGACGGGTCGATGACCGTCCACTGCGCTTTTGCCTGGTACGTGAAGCAAAGAAGCCCCACGAACAGCGTTAAAATCAATCGTTTCATCCTTTTCATTATTTAATTCGTGAATACTTGGGCGGTCATTCCGACGCCCGGTAATAATCCCCGTAGGCGGAGAGCTGGAGCACCTCGCGCCCCGCATCGTAGGCCAGGGCGACATACCCGTAGAGGTCGAAGTAACGGATGCCTCCCCAATACTTCCTCACGGGACGGGAGAAGCGTGTCCCGTCCTTGTAGGACACCTCCACGTAAAAACCGCCGCCCCGGCGTCCCGGGTTGCGGTAGATGCGAACCCGGGGGGAACCCGAGCGGCTTTCCCACTCGCCCGCCACCTCGTACAGCGCGAAGTCCAAACGCGCCGCCGTGGGGTCTGATCCGATACACTTGCGATACATGGCCTGCCCTCCCTTTAACGTTTGCCCTCGGCGAGCTGCCTGATCGCCAGTTCCATATCACCGCCCAGCTCGCCGGCAAGCCGCTGTACCTCCACTTTCTCCGTTTCCTCGGTCGTGTAGGCCAGGTACTCCGGGACGCTGACCTCCGTGGCATAGACCGCCGACTGAACGCCGCCCAGACCGATCCAGACCTCCTTGTATTTACGGGAAGGGTCGTTGGACTGGTTGATCGAGAGAATCTGCGCCTTCTCCTTGTCGGTCAGCCCCAACAAGGACTGAATCGCGTCGAAACGGTTCATGAACTTGCGCTGGTCGAGCAGGATCTTGCAGTCCGAGTTGTTGATGATCGCCTCCTTGACCACCGGGCTGGAAATGATGTCCTCGACCTCCTGCGTCACAACGATGGCCTCACCGTAGTATTTGCGGACGGTTTTATACATATAACGCAGATATTCAGCCATATTAGCCGTAGATAGCGCCTTCCAGGCCTCCTCGACTATGAGCTGTTTGCGTACCCCCTTGAGCCGTCTCATCTTGTTTATGAAAGCCTCCATGATGATGATGGTGACCACGGGAAAAAGCTCCTTGTTTTCCTTGATGGAATCCACCTCGAAGACCACGAAGCGCTTCGAGAGCAGGTCGATGTTGGCCCGGGAGTTCAGAAGGAAGTCGTAGCGTCCGCCCTTATAATACTGCCGCAGGGTGATGAGCATGTTGTCGATGTTGAAATCCTCGCGGCTGACCCGGATCTCCCGCTCCTCCAGCTCGCGGCGGTAGTCGTCCCGCAGGTACTCGTAGAAACTGTCAAAACACGGCACGATATTCCGGTCGGCGCGGATACGCTCGATATAGGCGTTCACGGCACTGCCCAGCTCGCCGCTCTCGGTCTTCGTGATCTTGTCGTCCTCGGTTTTCCAGAGTGTCAGCAGCAGCGTCTTGATGCTGTCCTTCTTCTCCACGTCGAAATAGTAGTCGTCGGTGTAGAACGGGTTGAAACTGATGGGATGTTCCTCGGTATAGGTAAAATACACGCCGTCCTCACCTTTGGTCTTACGCCGGATCAGCTCGCAAAGGCCCTGGTAGCTGTTACCGGTATCCACCAGCACGACATGCGTGCCCTGCTCCCAGTATTGGCGGACTAAATGATTCATAAAGAATGACTTGCCTGACCCCGAGCCGCCTAACACGAATTTATTCCTGTTGGTAATGATCCCTTTTTTCATCGGTTCGTCCGAGATGTCCAGGTGCAGGGGCCTGCCGCTTACGCGGTCGCACAGCTTGATGCCGAAAGGGCTGGACGAGGATTTATAGTTGGTTTCCTCCGTGAAGAAACAGACCGCGGGCTCGATGAACGTGTAGAACGATTCCTCGGCGGGGAAATCCCCCGCGTTGCCCGGCATACCCGCCCAGTAGAGCGTGGCGGCGTCCACGGTGTTGTGGCGCGGGCGGCACTCCATCAGAGCGAGCTGGCTGCCCACATCATTGCGGATATGCCGGAGCTCCTGCACGTCGTCCGACCAAGCCAGCACGTTGAAATGGGCCCGGACGGATTGAAGACCGAACGAGTGCGCCTCGTTGAGATACTGGTCGATCCACTCCTTGTTTATCTGGTTTCCGCGGGAGTAGCGGGAAAGGGACTGCATGTTGCGCGCACGTTTCTCGAACATACGCAGGTTTTCGTCGCTGTCTTCCAGGAACACGTACTGGTTGTAAAGGTGGTCGCAGGAAAGCAGAAGCCCCACGGGGGCCGCGAACGAGAGCAGGCAGTCCGAACGGTCGGTGGAAAGACGCTCGTAACGGGTATCCGTACCCACGCGCCCCGGCAGGTCTTCCGTGTCCGAGAGCGTGTGCAGGCACACCCGTTTGTTGCCCACGCGCAGAACCTCGGCCCCCAGCTCGATGTCCTGAAGAGAAGTCGTCTCCGAGAGCGAGAGGGAAAAGTACCGTTCCAGCAGGCCCGGACAATCCGCCGTACCCGTGATCTCGTCCCCCGTGAGGCGGACAAGGGTCAGGAAACCCGAATCGTTCAGAATACGCTCGAACTGTTCCGCCGCCTCCAGGAATTTTGTCGCCGATTCCCGGTTTACCTCTTTGGGAATGATGTTGCCCCGGCAGAGGGTCGAGAAGTCTGAACGCATGTGCATACGCTCCCTCGTCGTTTTCGTCAGGTAGAGGAAGCAGGCGTGGGTCAGGAACGGACGCTCGTTGAAATGCCGCTCGTAACTGCGGGAGAGGAAACTCATGTCCCCCTCGCCCGTGGCCGGGCGGTAACGCTCGCGGATGAACCAGTCCTGCTTGTGTACCACGCTGTATTCGGGCAAGACCTTCAGGGCCTTGCACCAGGCGGCGTGGATCGCCTCGTACTCGGCGGACGTGACGGTGAACAGCTCCGGGAGTTCGACCCGATAGGCGACCGTTATGTCCGCGTCCTTGCTGATGATACAACCGCCTTCCACGGCCAGGAGCGGGAACTTGCTTTCCAGCGTGGTGGCTTTCAAGATGTTTCTCATACGCGGCCCCCCTTTCTTTTCAGCAACCGGCGCAGGGACTTGCGGTTGAGCAGGTAGCGGGGATGCCGGCGCGCGGCGAACAGCTTCATCAGCCCGTGTTCCCCGTAACGGGCGTTCAGGCGGAAGGTAAGCCAGACCAGCACCGAAGCCGCCGCAACGCCGAAAGCGATACATACCCACTGATCGACCCCTGCCATGTAGAGGATGACGAACACCACGAAGACGGCCAGCAGGCCGCCCGCGAAGATGAAGAGGTACTGCGCCTTCAGGCCCCGGAACTCCACGCTCTTGCCGATTCCCTTGTTGATTCCATATTCCATAATTATTTGCATGACAGGTTGGACTACAAGAAGAAAGAGCGTAGGATCGTCGCGGCGACAATCAGGAAAATACACGCGCCGAACCAGCTCGCGGCGGTCTTCGACGTGTCGGGGTCGCCGCTCGAAAACTTGTTATAGACCTTGATCCCGCCGATAAGGCCGACCACAGCCCCAATCGCGTAGATGAGCTTCGTTCCGGGATCGAAGTAGCTGGTTACCATGTTGGTAGCCTCCGTAATGCCGGCGATGCCGTTGCCCTGCGCGAAAGCGGAGGAGATGGCGGCAAAGAGAAATGCCGCCGGAAGAAGAATCTTGTTCTTTCTCATAACTCGATAATGTTTGAATTGTGGCGCGGGGATGGATAGGCCCCGCACCGGGTTAAACTTCTTGATTCGGATTTTTTCAGTGGTTCGAGGATAGCCTCACGTGCTACCCGTAGTCTTTTTCTTTCATCGTGATGTCATTATGGGGTTAAACAAACTCACGGACGTCGAAACCCGTGGGAACCGAACCCTGCGGAGATGGGCTTTCCGCAGACCTCTCGGACATACGCCGGTGAAAGGCCGAGAGGTAGGTGTCGATCAGGGATTTTACCCTGTCGTTCCCGTCGGGGCGGCCCGAAACGATGACCTCGAACATGTCGGTCTGTTTCAGGCCCAGGAGGACACGTCCCGTTTCCTCCCTTTGCTCGTCTGTTGAAGGTGGATCATGTACCACGTGGCGGTAGGCTTCGCCCATCTGTTCAAAACTAACCCCCTGGGCAAGCGAGCGGCCCAAAAGGGGCAGCTCTTCGGTGTCGTCTTCATCCTCGTCATAATCCGGCTCCTCCGCGTCCGCATCCGGGAAAGATTCATCGTACAGCGGAAAGTCGATTTCCAGAGGTTCGTTAGGCTCCCCCTCGGGAGCGACACCGAACACTTCATCCAGGTCTTCCGGCGGAATCTGCCGGGGGTGTTCGGGTACATTCGTGGGCACAAATATATCGGCTTTTTCCGTAACTTTTTCAGTTTCAGATTCTACGGCAGCTTGTGGCCGGGAGTGGCGCGGGTCGAGGACAAAGCGGCTCCTGCCGATGATCTCCTGCCGGCAGGGCGTGTCTTCGGCAACGATCCCGTCTGCCGGTTCGTTACGTTCCATCCGCCGCAGGCGGAAAAACGCCCACAAGGCATACCCCACGGCAAAGAGGGGCAGCAGCCACAACGCCCCGTTCATCGCTCCTCCGCTTTGGGTTGCCGGGAGGCCACGGCCTCGCGTTCCTCGAAAAGCCGCTCGATGGTTTCCCGGTTATCGTCCAGGTGCGCCTTGAGAACCTTGTCCACGTAGGCCGTGATCGTCACGTCGCCACGACCGATGACACGGGTGATCTCGCGGATACGCTCGTGATACGACGGACGTATCTTCACGTGCTTGTTACCGGCGAAAGGCAGCCGCAGCAGGCAGATGTAACGGGCCAGGTACTCGGCCTCGGGGGTGGGGACAGTCCCCACGGCGACCTCCCCCGAAGGGCCGTCGGGGACGATAAGGGTTTTCATCCTGCGCCGGTAGCGGCACACGCGGAAGATGAAGGGCACGGCGACGCAAAGGACGGCCGCCAGGATAACAGATAAAATAATTGCTTTGTCTGACATGATGGATTGTTTTTAATGGATTGTAAAAATATTGGGTTCATAACTAAAAAATATCGGAGTTCCGTTTCTTGTAGAGTTCCGAAATTTCCTCCTGATAGGTCGCGAAATGCTGCTCCAGCACATTGTCCAGGTAGCTATACAGCGAGAGTTCGTTCTTACCGATAACCTGCACTATCCGGGTTATACGCTCGTGAAACTCCTTGCGGATATACACCGTTTTGCCGCTTCGGGTATTGGAGGGGGCGTTCCGGATAAAAAGACGCTCGTAATCCTGGCCTTTCCCTCTTCGGCGGCGTCCCTCCTCTTTCGTAGCCGGCGAGGCGGCGGCCTCGCCGGACGGTTCCGATAGAGCCGATGCCTCCTCCTCTTTTTCCGGCGTGTAAGGATGTAATGGCCGGTTTCGGCTTTTGGCCTGGCTGATGATGAAGGAAGCGTCCAAACCGTCGTCATGTTCTTTTCCGCTCATAAGATCCTACTTTAACAGTTCGATCAATTCATCCACGAGTTTATCCAGGTTGCTGCCCCGGATCAAAGAACGGTCTGCCGGGAAGAGCGTGGAGCGGAAGACAGAGCGACGGCTGGCGTTCTGCTCACGACGAAAACGCTTGGTGTCAGGCAGGAAGGTCTTCAGAACAGGAAGACCCAGCTCTTTCATTACCGCCTCGTAAACCTGATATAATTCTGTCTTTTCACGTCCGTCCACCATGTTCCATAGCATATACAGCCCTTTCATCCGGGACTTCTCGCGGCCCATGATATGCTCCTTTACCACAACCGCGTAATTCAGGGTGCTTTCCATGACAACCCGGTCGGCACTGATCGGGGCGACGAGATAATCCATTCCGGCCAGGGAATGAATCAGATCCTCGTTATTGATCGTACCGGGAAGGTCGAAGAACACATAATCGAAATCACCTTGCGGCAGGAGGTAGTCGGCATCGGCCAACGCCTCTTTCGTGTTGCTTTCCACGACAGGATAGGCTTTCTTTTGAAGCCGGGTGAATTGTTCGTAAGCTAACCTCTTGTAATGTTCGTCTTCGAGGGCAAGCTTCAGGTCACGTTCCCGCATCTCCACGATGGAGTGTTGGGGATAATCGCAGTCGATGACCGCGACATTGAAACCCTTTACATAGTGCAGGTAAGAGGCTGCCAGCACCGTGAGGGTGGTTTTGCCCGCTCCGCCTTTCTGGGTGGAGAAGGCCACGAATTTCGTTTTCTCTTTCATTGTTCCATGCGTTTTTAGTTATACAATCGGGTAATCGTTCATCTCTTCACGTATCCGGACAAGTGACGGCATGAGATTTTATGCTGGTATGCCGGCACGCATATATGCTGGTGCGCTGGCAGGCTGTTACGCCGGTATGCCGGTGCATGGGCGCGTGTCCGATTTTATACTCATGCGCAACCGCATTTGCTTATCCGGACAAAGACCCGCTTTTTCCTCTGCACACGGTGTTTTCTGCATCCGTCCGCACGTGTGCGGACAGGGGGATGTGTCATTGCCCGTATCCGTTCTCACGTGCAAAGTAAACCCTTAAAAACACGGGTTGTATGCTCTTTTTCCGCTATGGCCGCGTGTGGCGTCAAAGTGGACGCAAGTGGCGTAATCGCTTGTAGTACAAGATATTGAATAGGTCGGTATCTTTGCCTCGTGAACGATCCCGACGCTAATGAAGCCGTCCTTGCCCCGTTTTACGGCGGCTCTTTCAATGTTCTGTCCGCGAGCGGGCAGAAGGTATTTGCAAAGGGCAAATAGCAAGCTGTGTTTTCTGCTGCACGATTCTCGTTTTGCAGCAGAAAACAGCTTGCCCGCAAGGGGGAGAAAGCACCTCCGGAGTCGGTGCTTTTCAGAAGGGCGGCAGGCCGCGAAGGGATCGGAATTTTCAGGAACCGGTGGGGCTCTGGCCTCTCCTTAAAATTTCGATGCGATGGAAAAGAACAGAAAGCCCCGAGGGGGCAAAGGGGGACGACCCGCGAAAAACGACCCGGCCGTTTACCGCTTTTCGGTAAACTTTTCAGCCGTGGAACATGCCCGTTTCCTCGACCTTTACGAGCAGTCCGGGCTATTGTCCAAAGCCGCTTTTATCAAAGCGAGAGTGTTCAACGAGGCGTTCCGGGTGGTAAAGACCGACCGGGGAACGCTCGAATACGTGGCGAAGCTGACCGCTTTCCACGCCCAATTCCGTGCCGTGGGAACGAATTACAACCAGGTGGTGAAGGAGCTGCACGCGCATTTTTCCGAGAAGAAAACACTCGCGCTGCTCTATAAACTGGAGAGAGCGACACGTGAACTGGCGGCCGTCGGGCAGCAGGTCGTGTCGCTCTCCGAAGAGTTCAAACAGCGATGGTAGCCAATATCACCACCGGAAAAGACGTGTACGGCGCGCTGGCGTACAACCAGGAGAAAGTCGATCGGGGCGACGGGAAAGTACTGCTGACCCACATCGTGAGGGAGCCGGCGGATGGGCGCTTCAACGTGGCCGCGACGGCAGAAGACCTCCTGCGCTGGATGCCCTCGCACTACCGGACGGAAAAACCCGTCGTGCACGTATCGCTCAACCCGGCTCCCGAAGACCGCCTTGACGACGGGCAGCTCGCGGAGATAGCCGGGGCCTACATGGAGCGCATGGGCTGGGGAGGACAACCTTATATCGTATTCAAGCATACCGACATCGGACGGGAGCATATCCATATCGTGTCGGTGCAGGTGGCCCAGGACGGGCGCAAGATAAACGACAGCAGGCGCAACGAACGCAGCGTGGCCGTTACCGAGGAACTGGAACGGGAGTACGGACTGCATCCCGCCAAAGGGAGAAGGCGGGAGAAAGGGCAAGGGATCGTCCCCGCCGATTACACGCGGGGCGACCTGAAACGCCAGGTGGCAGCGGTAATAAAACCGGCCGTGGCGACATACCGCTTCCAGACCCTCGGCGAGTTCCGGGCATTGCTGTCCTTATATAATATAGGTATAGAGGAAGTCCGGGGAGAGCGGAACGGAACCCCCTACCGGGGATTGCTCTACACGCTGCTGGACGAGAACGGGGACAAGGCAGTGGCCGCGCCGCTCAAATCCTCACTGTTCGGTAAAGAGGTCGGGTATGACGGGCTGGAACGGCACATGGAGCGCAGCGCCGAACGGTTCGGGAAGGACGACACGAGGAGGCAAATCCGTGGCCGGGTCGATAAAGCGCTTCGGGGAGAACCCACGGAGGAAGAACTGCGCGAACGCCTGCGGGGAGCCCGGGTGGATCTCTACATACGACGCAACGAAAACGGCCGCATCGTGGGTGTGACCTTCATTGACCACGAAACACGGACGGTCGTGAACGGATCACGGCTGGGAAAGGCATACTCGGCCAACGCCTTCGAGCTGCGCTTCGGCGGAAAACGGAATCCCGGGGAAAACACGAGGGGCTTGTCCCCGAAACAAGCGCCTGCCGGACGGGACGGGCAACGGAAGCGGAATACCTCACGACGGAGGAAAGTATAACATCTCAATTATCATTCATTTATTAAATCTTACGGTTATGCAACAGGAAGACGACCTTCGGGGTCTTGCTAAAACAATGGATTTCATGCGGGCATTGAGTATCTTGTTCGTGGTTATCAACATCTACTGGTTCTGCTACGGGCAGATACGGGAATGGGGAATCAATATCGGCGTGGTCGATAGGATTCTGCTGAACTTCGACCGCACCGCGGGGCTGTTCCGGAATATACTATGGACGAAACTTTTCGCCGTAGTGTTCCTCGCCCTTTCATGCCTCGGGACAAAAGGAGTAAAAGAGGAGAAAATTACCTGGCGGAAAATCACGGCATCGCTGGCCACGGGAGGCGTGCTGTTCTTCTTCAACTGGTGGCTGCTGGACTTGCCGCTGACGGCAGCGGCGAACGCGGCTTTCTACATACTGACCCTATCGGCCGGGTATATCTGCCTCTTGATGGGCGGCGTGTGGATGTCCCGCCTGCTGAAGAACAATCTCATGGATGACCCTTTCAATAACGAGAACGAATCATTCCAGCAGGAAACACGCCTGATCGAGAACGAGTACTCCATAAATCTGCCGACGAAATTTTACTATAACAAACAGTGGAACAACGGGTTCGCCAACGTTGTAAACCCGCAAAGGGCTTGCATCTGCATGGGAAGCCCGGGCAGCGGGAAGAGTTATTGTGTTGTAAACCAGTTTATTAAACAGCAAATCGAAAAGGGCTATACCCAATACATCTATGACTACAAGTTTCCCGATCTTTCGGAAATCGCTTACAACCACCTGCTGAATCACCAGAAAGGTTACAAGAAAATCCCGACTTTCTACGTCATAAATTTCGACGACCCGCGCCGCTCGCACCGCTGTAACCCCATTCACCCGGACTTCATGACCGATATTTCGGACGCCTACGAGAGCGCCTATACCATCATGCTCAACCTGAACCGAAGCTGGGTGCAGAAGCAGGGCGATTTTTTTGTGGAAAGCCCCATTATCCTTTTCGCGGCCGTGATCTGGTTCCTGCGCATCTACGACAACGGGCGGTATTGTACCTTCCCGCACGCCATCGAGTTCCTGAACAAGCGGTACGAGGATATTTTCCCGATTCTGACATCCTACCCGGAACTCGAAAACTACCTCAGCCCCTTTATGGATGCCTGGCTCGGAGGCGCTCAAGACCAGCTCCAGGGCCAGATAGCATCGGCCAAAATTCCGCTTTCCCGCATGATTTCGCCCCAGCTATATTGGGTCATGTCGGGCGATGACTTCACGCTCGACATCAATAACCCGAACGATCCCAAGATACTCTGCGTGGGGAACAATCCCGACAGGCAAAACATTTACGGAGCGGCTTTGGGATTGTATAATTCCCGGATTGTCAAGCTCATAAATAAGAAAGGCCAGCTCAAATCGGGCATCATCATCGACGAGCTGCCGACAATCTACTTCAAGGGACTCGACAACCTGATCGCCACGGCCAGAAGCAACAAGGTCGCCGTGCTGCTGTGCTTCCAGGATTTTTCACAGTTGAAGAGGGACTACGGGGACAAGGAGGCCGCCGTCGTGATGAACACGGTGGGCAACATCTTCTCCGGGCAGGTCGTAGGTGAAACGGCCAAGACACTCTCGGAACGGTTCGGTAAGGTATTGCAGAAGCGGCAGAGCATGACGTTGAGCCGCAGCGACAAATCGACATCCATATCCACGCAGCTGGACAGCCTGATCCCGGCCTCGAAGATCTCGACGCTCACGCAGGGAATGTTCGTCGGGGCTGTGGCGGACAATTTCGACGAACGTATCGAGCAGAAGATTTTCCACTGCGAGATTGTCGTGGACAACGAAAAAGTGAAAGCGGAAACGGCCCGGTACAAGAAGATACCACAAATTACCGATTTCACGGACGAGAACGGGACGGATCACATGAAACAGGTCGTGCAGGAAAACTACGAACGTATCAAGGCAGAGGCCGGCCGCATCGTCGCCGAGGAACTGGAACGTATCAAGAACGACCCGGTGCTTTGCAAGCTCCTGCCGGAACAGAACTAAATGAACACAAACACCCCACAAACAACCTCCGTGACCTTAACGGGGGCTGTTTCTTGGTTTTATAACCGCACAGCTGGTGTTTTGGAGCATAAAGTAGTGATTATGTGAACGGAAAACATTATTTTTGTGTTCGGAATCCTTTTAATTATAAGTATGACAGTTACCGATATATACGAAGCAATGAACAGCAAGGCGGAAGCGTTTTTCGAGTGGTTGCAGGCTCACCCGAAATACGGGTTGCTGTTTGGTGTCGGGCTGCTTGCCCTATGGCTTGCAGGGTTGCTGTTCCGTTGGAAATGGGCGTGTCATTGGCAGTTTAACAGCAAACTGTGGTTATTTGATGATTGCAAGCCTGAAACACGCCGCAGGGTTCAGATTGTGTTGGTCAGCTTTCTGATTATACTTATATTGGTTGGTTTCTTTGTATGGAGATAACGGTATGGAAAAGGACAATCGCAAATACCGGATCTGCTTCATCGACTATATGTGGTATGTTGCCGAAAAATGGCACGAAAGGGAGCGTACCAATCTCAACGGACGTATGCTACTGTTTTGGTGCTGGCTCTTCGTCCTACTCATACCGCTTGGGTTTCCGCCGATATTGCGCCTTTTCGGCTGGATGATTGGTTTGGCCATAGTGATTCCTCTCTGCTTTCTTCCCGATTTATTCTGCAAGCTACGCTATACAGCCGGACGGCGTGAAGCGCTCCGTGAACATTACGGGAAGATGAAACATCCCGGCAGGAAGCTCGCCAAAATAGTTCTTATCGCTATCGCCCTGATCGTGGCAAATGTAGCGCTGATGTTCCACCTCGGATTTATACATTGGGCATGATGAAACGGCAGGAGAATAAGCAACGGTTCTATCTCTGGGACTACCTCTGGTGGATGGGGGAGAAATTGGAACAAGCAAGACGAACAGGCAGGGTCGATGGCGAAATGATGCTCTCGATTTATATCTTCGCTCTTTTGATATTCCCTATGATGACTGTTACTATCCGGCTTTTTCCAGGTGTGTCGGCATTGTTGCCATGTGTCGTTTTTAGCATTGTCACATTTGCCGTTATGTCGCTCGTCAGCAGGATTTACAAATGGCGGGGCAAAGCAGTGATGTCTCACTATGCCAAGTGCAGGTTTAACGAACTCCTTGCGGTTCTGTTATTTTTCCTTGCGATAGCCATTATCTGCTTTATGATGTATCTTCTTGACAAAAAGTGAAACAAGCTTTGATACGAACTCCGGGCCGTTATATCGAATGGTCTAACTCGATGTACCAGTTTCCCTTGATGGGTTTGTAAAGCGTGGTGTCGTTGTACGTCCTGCGGTAGATCTCGTTCAGGTCGCCATATTCGGTGATACGGATATTCCGACGGCTTCTCAATCCGGGA
Organism: Bacteroides sp. MSSM.1001136sp1_RTP21357st2_D2_RTP21359_211015; assembly: GCF_040913205.1. NCBI lineage: Bacteria > Pseudomonadati > Bacteroidota > Bacteroidia > Bacteroidales > Bacteroidaceae > Bacteroides > Bacteroides sp. MSSM.1001136sp1_RTP21357st2_D2_RTP21359_211015. Next base: position 29,107 of record NZ_JBDFVF010000026.1, read on the forward strand.
TCGTAAACGAAACTCTTGGACGTTCCCGCATCCACGATGCCGTGGGAGTAGTACGGCATAACAAGGCTCACATATACCGAATCTGCCGTTCCCCATTCCCTGCGATCAACAAGGATAAAACCGCATCCAATCTCTGATAACAGGGAGTCGAGTAGGATTCGCTCCGGCTTCAACAGTCCATATACCGGAATGTCTTGTTCGTCATTCGTTTCATGGAATGTATCGCTTTGTTCTGTTGAATCAAGTATAATGACCTCTTCCGGAGAAAGCGGCGGGTAGTGAAAACTACCTTCTGAACTCTCTGCCATGATTTCGTACACCTTACGGAACGCCACCTCGTGCGTGGTGAAATGGCGTATCATTTCCTCGTCCGACGGCGGCATGGGAGGCTCTCCGCAGCTTGCGGCAAGCAGGATTACAAATAACAGGATTATGATTGGTGTTCTCATTTTCTAATGTTTAATAGGATGCAGATAATCACTGTTTAAGTGATTGATGTGCGTGTTATCAATACTTTAATTACAAACTTTAAAACAATCATTCATTTTATAATAATAGTTTCGAATCTATCAAAATGTATTCCTTGAAGATGATGTTTCAATACAAGGTTCTTAAATTCATCCCCATAAAAAGTATAGCGACAATTTACATTCGGAAGTCTGAAAATAGTTTGCTCTTGGATTTTATTTTTATCCAACACAAATTTATTTATACAACTCACCCATCCTCTTTCTTTATCTAACCACACTATATCCGATTCTTTTTCAATCAAAGCATCTATTATATTGGTACAATGAAAAAAATGAAAACCTTTTGGCGACTTTATATCAAGAATTTCTCCATTTTTGATAAGAATATTTTCTAAAATACTTAATGCTTTGTCGCTAATAGTTAATAGAGGATTACAAAATTGTGATATATCAAAATGTTTATGTCTATTACTTTTTTTCCATATATATTCCATCTCTGGAGGATTCCACTGCTTTAGTAAACCTTCAGCATGTCCCATACAATTTTGCCAATCTTCCACATTTGGAAAACGTAAATCGTTAAATCCTTCTAAACTACCTATTAAGTAAAAGTTCATATTGTCGTACTGTAATTGATAATGGTTTGACGGGGAACGGCGTTAGTCCGTTATCCCGGCTTGTTAATATTAAATTTATGTTTCCTGATAGATTGTTTCAGAATATAATTCTGTCGAAAGAATAATAGATTTTAATTCTCCATTAGACTTATAATCAAATGAATGTTGTAACGTATCCTGTTCAATATCATTTCTATCAAATTGTCTTATAACTATTTTTTGTAGGCGGTCATTTTCATAAAAATATGTTTCTTCTCTACTTCCACGAGAACCCTTTGAATACATTTTCTCTATTTTACCATTACTTCCATATAGATAATATCGGACATTCACAATACGTTTGCTATTATCATATGCAATAGTTTTCATGAGTTCCTTTTCATAAATGAAAAAGGTGTAATAGAATTGATTTTTAAGTTCCAAGCCCTCTCGGATTTCTATAATTTGATTTTTTACATCGAAATAATAAGTAAATAGGTTATTAGTTGTTTTGAGAGAAGTTACATTTCCAACTATTTTCCCTTGCTTAAACCTGTTTCTTTGATAAGAATAAGGGGATATTTCGTAGAACTCACCTTTGTAATTCTCTTCCCTTACAACATTCTTATCAATTTCTCTTTTCAATTCATCAAACATATTTCTCAATGAATTAAAATCATCTTTCAATTTATCAGGTATCATAGTGTTTCCTTTTAATATTAATGTTTGGTGGCTAACCGACCTTTCAGGGGTAGTTAAGCCGCTTGTTAGCAACCTCTTTTCGTTTTATAGATTATTTCAGAATATCCATTTGGAAATGATTTGGTAATACTTTCTAAAGCCCCATCGTCTTGATATTGGAATATATGAATTAAATCATTACCACTATTACCCTCAATATCATATTGTTTGACTTCAATATGTGTCAAAGCATTTTCTTTATAGATATAATTCTCTTCACGGCAACCATACCTACCACATAACTGTGACCGTTTCAGCTTTCCGCCCTCAAAAAAGTAATGGCATACATTCATCAAATGTTTTCCATTATCGTATAGAATACTTTTCACAAGATTGTCTGTATAATACAGGAAAGTGTGATAAAACTGATTTTCAATAGAACAACCAACCTTAACTTCTACGATTTGATTTTGGTTATTAAATCCGTAGATACAAAGATTTTTGGTGCTTTTTATTGTATCAGGACGCTTTACAGGTTTTCCTTGTTTGCAACCATTACGCTGATAGGAATATGGAGTAAGTTCATAAAACTCGCCCTTATACAACTCAGTCCTGACAACATCGTCTTCTATTTGTTGCCTTATGGTTTCAAAGTCATTTTTCAATGCTTCAAATTCAGTTCTTATAGTTTCTCCAATCATTTTCATCTTTTTGGGGTTGCTAATGTTCGGCAGCGTTCCGCTTATTCAATCGGTTTGCTGTTTGTTATCGGTCTATTTCTTCTGTTTCAATCTTGCCTCCAAGTTGTTCAATTTCTTTTCGATATTCATCCACAATTATAGAGTTCCCTATTCCAAGTAAAATTTTATCTCTTGAACAAAATTCCTTGATTTCACTTAGTGGAACAGAAAATTTCTTTTTTAAGTACAGCATAATTTTAGGCAATTCATTTCCCTTGTCTGCAAGATATATATTGTAAATCTTAGGACTAATGATTGTCAGATAATCATCTAATTCCGTATTCTCAAATTGCACAAACTCGGCAGTTGGTAATATTGCATAACGAAAACAATCCGATTTTGTATCACAAAACACAATGGAATAACCGCCTCTGTTAAGTTGCTTGTTCATAGCTTGGAACAACAAAGGCAAATAGTCACCTCGGCGAATTTTGTCCCAATCCAAAGAATCCTCAAACTTTTTAGTGTTCCATAAGAAACGTTCTATCCCATAATTCTTTAACATCATCGTAATGGAACGCTTAACCTGCCCTGAATATTCTTCACCACTCCAATCAATAACTGCCATTCTGTGAGAAACTATAGCAAAACAAAGCATAATATCTACTTCACTAAATTCATTGTCTTCAGAGCTTGTATCGTACCATCCCTTTTCAAACATTTTCCTATGTTGAAGGACAAAGGTTCTCTTATCTATATTGAACAACTGAATCATTTCTAAAAATTCATCATAGTGTTCTTTTAATAACACTTTAGCGAATAATTGAAGTTTACTATCCATATTTTAATTTTTAGACCGATAATGTTTGTTGGATAATCGACCTTTGGAAGATTAATCCGTATGCTATCGTTTATTTCAACTTAATTAGTTTTTCATATTGACAAGAAACATCAAGAAGTTTATCTACTAATTCATCTCCAAGCCAACAATCTATTAGATATTTGCCATAACTTGGTGTAAACGAGTAAATATCTTTATCAATCGCATTAATCATATTTTCCAATTCTTTTTGTACATTATGTAATGCACCATCAGGAAGAGAAGTCTTCCTACATTCAAAAGGTTGCGCTAATATTCTTTTTACATCATCAAGTATATTCACACAACAACTTTTTACTGTTTCTTTTCTACTTACCATATTAAACGATAATGTTTGGTGGCTAACCGACCTTTCAGGGGAGGTTAAGCCGCTTGTTACTAACATTTTATTGTGTCAATTCATTATTAGTTTTACAACAGACCAATGACATTTGCAACAATATATATTGTCGCTATGTTGTTCTATACCTTCTATATCTATCATTGGAAGTTGTAATTTCTTTCCTTTCATCACAATCTCAAACTCATTGAAATGCCAATCTTTAAGTTCTTGTTTTTCTATTGTGAAGCCACAACTCTGTAAAAGTGTTGTAAGCTCTATTATAGGATTGCATATTGATTTGTATTGACACATATTATTTTTTCCTTGTTAGTAATGTCCGGCAGATAAACCGCCTTCAATGTTTCATCTGTTTGTTAGCAACCTATTTTCTATCAATCTTTTGTAAAAGTTGATTGTAATACTTCTCTAACATTTTGATGTTATTTTTTCTGTCAATTTTTCCACTTTCATTATCTGTGTATGCAAACCACTTAAATAGCAATTCAACAAAAATATGTTTACCAATTTCTGTTAAAGAACTTTCCTTAATAATTGAAGGCATGATTAGGTTTCCTTCATTATCACATGGATTATCACACAAAAGCCCCTTTCCGTATGCGTAGTTTAATAAGTTCTGACAACAGACTTTTGCGTAGTCTTTATCTCTCTGACGGATTTGAGCTTCTATAAGTCCGTCAACATCAAAAATTATTTGGTCACTCATATTCTTTTTAGTTTGTAAAGTTGCTAATGTCCAGTGGATAATCGACCTTTAAGGGAAATTTATCCGTTTGTTAGTCGCTTTATTCTGCAATATAAGTTTCCAAATATTGAATACCGTTGTAACTGTCTAATTCATCCACAAATTTTTTAGGTGTTTCATATGAATCATAATTTTTCTTCTTAATAAAGATTTTCTGATTCCTTTTGTTGTCCTTGAAACCATTGGGTATATAGCACACAATACAATTTGATGGCTTTATGTGGTATTCATCAATATCGGATTCAATATACCAGTCAAGGACAAGTTTGTTATCAATCATCATTCTAACAAGATTAAAAGGATTTTCGGGTTCATCCTTAATTTCCACAGTTAGAAATTCTGGATAGTAATACTTTATATTAACGTCTTTACAGAACTGACAGCGATGTTCCGGATTGGGACGTTTCTTTGTACGACCTTCTTCGTAATCTCGTATTTCTTTCATGTACTCATCTTGATTGAAATACTCCATAAATTCTTCCCGACTTTTAGCGGTTGTGCCAATCCAAATCATATATTCTAATCCAGCATTAGACCCTTGCATTCCTTCAGGCGACAGTTCAAACTCAAACGTACCAAGATAAGTCATGGTTGTGGTATTCTCTGCCTTTTTAGGAGATATACCCTCACGACAATTATAGCAGATAACAGCATTTGCCATTGTAATATTTTTATCAGCCATCGACAGACTTATCTTTTGGGTATCAGCAGGAATAAGGTTGAGTAATCCTGCCAAGCCGTCAGATGTGAATTTCATAATAAGAAAATCCTCATCATAGCTCATTACACCAAGCTCCTTACAGAACTGGCAACGAAGTTCCTTATTGTCTTCATCGTAATCTTTCCACCATTGACGGAAAGCCGATTGATCCATATATTTCTCAAAGTCAGCTTCGGAATCGAATTGACCGACCCATATCATTATCTTACTCATTTTCTTTTTTTATTTTTCAAGCGACTAATGTTCGGCGGATAATCTCTCTTACGGAGATTTATCCATTTGTTACCGATGTGCCATTTATTTCTATTTCTTTAAATTTTAAAAACTCATTTGCCTTATACAAATGAAGTAATTGCATTTTCATATTTTCATTGACAATGTTTTTATAAAAACCGTATTTATTCCACCCTTTTAAAAAGAACCCATCTACAGATGAAGGTATTTTAGACATATCTAACACAAGTGTACTCATGCATTCAAATTCTTCTCGTTTGGAATGAATATTGTCAACACAATCAATTACTTCATTAAAAATAATTGCCATATAATCAAGTGGGAAATCTCCATATACTGAAACCCTTTTTAAAGAAATTCCTTTTATGGAGGACAATTCGTTTATATTCAATATATCTTCTCTGACAAGAAACAAATGGCTGACTTCAGCAAATTCTGGCATTCTTATTTGCCCAAATCCAGATATACTTTTAGCGATTAGCCCCTTACCTTTGATAAGAGCTTTTATCTGATACCTTTCCGATGAAGATGAATCTATAATTCTTTGAAAATTAATTTCTTTATCTTCATATATAAACTCCCACGAATATGTAATACATTTCTTCCATATTCGATTTTCTCCATTCAAGTATATTTTATACCATTTCATATTGTCATTGTTAATCGGTAATGGTTTGCAGCTTGCCGCCGTTAGGCGGAACAGGTGCATGTTATTCGCATATTATTCGGGTCGCCAATATGGATGTAATGCCGTTCCAATATTAAACATTGGAACATTAAACTCATTTATCCATTCAAGGCGAGTCCAAATGCCAGAGTTTTCACCGACCATAAGCATCCTTTCATTACAAAAAACAGCTTCCATTTCATAAGGGCGACGACCAATTTCAAAGTTCATTACAATAAATCTAACTGGAGCTTTATCTTGTAACGGTACAACAACCGAATTGCATTTTAAGGTGGATTTTGCCACTTTACCTAATGTCTTTCTACTATGTCTTACAGCCTCAATAGAGCGTTTGGCATTTCTCGAAATCGCCATAGGTCTATATATCGGACCAAATTCCGGCTCTACATCATTTGGCAGGACATCCATTTTATCTACTAACTTTGTAAGACCGTCAATCATCATTTCTTTTATTTCATTTGAATTAATATTGCAAAATCCCGCCCATGCAACAAGCTGTTTGTCGGTAGGAAAACTCTCGCCGTCCACATCAAACCACACATTAAAATCGCTGCCCAAAGAATTGATATAGATAGGGGATTTGGCTGTATATAGTCCCCAATCATCAATTTGCCAAAGCGAGCAATCAAAGTTTGATATATAGTTTTTTTCTTCCATTTGTTTTTGCGAATAATGGTTTAGCGGGGAACGGCGTTAGTCCGTTATCCCGGTTTGTTATGAACTTACTTTACCTCTTGCGCCTTTTTATAATTTACATAGCGAGCATTTAGAGTGTCCCGCCATTCTTGGCTTGGGCAAGAGTTTATTAACTGAATATACTTATTCTCATCATCAACGCAAACAGACTCTACAAGTTTTAATAAACTCCACTGCAAATCATAAAAAGCATTTTCAGGAAAGATTTGTACCAACACCATAGCTTCATCAAATGATATGGGAAGTTGTATTTGTTCTAATAAGGCATCATAAGTATTTACTAATTCATCAATACTCTCTGTATCATTGATGCTTTCATTAGGCATACGACCTAAATCTTTCAACTGTAAAATTTCATTTCTCATATCGTGTACTCTAATTGTTCATAATGGTTTGCAGCTTGCCGCCGTGAGGTGGCACAGGTGCTTGTTATCAGTCACTTTTATTTCAAATCTTCTTTATTTATAGTAATTATTCTATTCGGTATAAAGAATTGAGATGCTTCCACATCTATGCTGTTTGATATATAGCACTTCCAAAATTTCACGTATAGAAATTTCTTTTTGATTTTACGAAAAAACTTGGAAACCATTTGAGAAAAATCATTATTATCAGAACAGCAATAAAAACGTCCAGCAATGTATGCCATATCTTCCCTTTGAAAAGGAACTCTATATTCTAAAACTGGACTTTTCACATAGTCCAATACTTCAGCTGTTGTTCCATCATAATATTCATGTGTATAATATGATATATATTGTTGGAAAGATTTTCCGGTCAAATACATCTTCCGGTCATTAGCACAAATGTCAAAAGGAGATAAATCTCCTTTATAATGTGGGACACACAACAACTCTCCAAATACACTTCTAAGCGTATTTGCAATCATCTCATCATCATTTTTATGCGAATAGAATTCAAATTGCTTTCCCATGTTCTACTGGTTTTAATGACTGATAATGTTTGGCAGCGTTCCGCTTATTCAGTCGGTAGTGCTGTTTGTTATCAATCTCTTTAATCACAATCCACATAGAGGATATATTTCTTACAATTCAGACAACGAAATAAATAACCTTGACATGAACTACCATTGATGATGTGTTCTTTATGTTCTGAATAGCCTTCTGATTCAGAAGTAAACTCAACCGAATTTTCTAATCCCATTTCTACAATTTCTTTCCAACCGACATAGGCGATAAATTCACAGAAATCCCCACAATGGTCAGGCCAATATTCTTGTTGCCACCCATTGTAGGATGGTGTTCGGCAACATAATTCTTTTTTGTATTCTTCTGAAATAGTAGAGGAAAGAATTGCATAATCCACAAATTCGCCATCAAATCTTTTTGATGCTTTACCCGAAGCAATACATTTCGGACAAAGAACATTTATATCTTCAACGCTATAAAAAGGACCGGAATATATTACAGATGTTCCTTTTCCACAGCAATCACATACTTCTGGTGTATCAACCTTTTCAAACACTCCAGCTTCCAACGGTTGAGAACAATATTTAAAGTTCGGCATTTTGATAGAACAGTCTTTCGCCTTTCGAGGACGTTTTGAGGCGTATCTATCACCTTCACATTCTAAGCGATCTTTAAGATGGTACAATTTCTTAGCATCTTTCATGTCTTGGGGATTGGCAACCTCTGATAGATAATGATAGGCTTTTGTATAATAGCCTAAATAGCTAAATACATCGCTCAATATGCGATAATTCTCTTCTGTCTTTTCAACAGATTCCAAATCATCTGCCAGTCGGAACAATTCAGCAATCTTTGACCGTTCTGACATTTTCATTGCTTCAATATATCGTTGTCTAAATTCCGAAATCTTCATTTTTTCTTTCGTGATTGATAATGTTATACTATCAGCCGATTTGGCTGTTATTTTCTTTAAGTATCAGACCTCGTCTTCCTCCATCAACAGATCGTCCAACGGGCTTTTGATATTGCTTTTGAAAGTGTCGGCTATGTGGACATACCTTTCCGTTGTCTTGATGTTGTTATGTCCCATAAGCTCTTTCACAATCTTGATGTCGGTTCCTTGCTCCAGCAAGTGGGTGGCGAACGAATGGCGCAGCAGGTGCGGATAAATCCGTTTCGTGATTCCCGCTTCCCGGGCCGCTGCCTTCAGCCGTTTCGACACGATACTCTCGGTGAAAGGTTCGCCCGGTCTGTGTTCAAAAAGCCACACTTTCGGTTTGTATAGTCTGTTATATTCCGTCAGCTTTTTCATCAACGGTTTTGATAGCAGGGTGTAGCGGTCTTTTTTTCCTTTACCCTGCCGCACCCGTATCAGGGAGCGGGATTCGTTGATGTCGCCGGGTTTCAGTTCCAGCAGTTCGCTGATGCGCAATCCTGCGGAATAGAGTATGGAGAACATGCAGAAGAAGCGCAGGTCTGTCACCGTCGCGTCGAGTATCTTCTTTATTTCCTCCTTGCTCAACACGTCGGGCAGCGTCTTCTCCCGTTTGGCACGGTTCACCTTGTAACACCGCCGTTCCTGACCGAGAACTTTCTCGTAATAGAACTTGATGGCGTTGATACGCTGGTTTTGCTGGCAGGAGGATATGTTTTTCTCGTGGATGAGATACAGCAGGTAGTCGTTTATCTCGCCGGGGGTAACCGTTTCAATCTTACGCCCCTCGAAATGCTGTTGGAAATCGCGGAAATAGGAGGTATATACCCTTACGGTATGGTCACTGTAACGCACTTGCTGAAGTTTTTCCAGATAGCCTTCCGGCAGTGGCGGCCGTTTGTCTTCCTCTTTACGGGGTGCGGTTTCCTTGATGGCAGAATAGTCTATAAACGCCATTTTCACATAGCGGTCGAAGAACTCGGCAAGCACGAAATCTTCTGCCGGCAGATAAGCCCTGCCGCCGACAAGCAGTACGTTTTCTTCCTTCGACAGCGACAAGCGGATGTCATTGTCATTACCGAAAGTCACTTCGACAAATTCTCTCCCGTTTCTTATCACCGGAGAAAGTTTGATCTTGGTTTTTGGGGTATATATTTCCATGCCTCACGTTTTGTCGGATATTGAAACCCGTTTTCGCAAATTTATAAAAAAACACGGGTTATCCATGCGCTTTATTGACATTTAACAATAGATCCCGACTACCTGACAATAAGGTGAGGAGCCACGAAAATACCCTCTGCCAAATCCGTCCTTCCCGGCACTCCGTTTCTCCGATTTCCTCTGCCCTGCGCCACAAGCGGCCACTTCTGTGCCCGATGCTTCCATAGCCTTTCCAACTCTTTTACGTTCAGCCGGTTCCCCTTACTTTCGTTCCCGCATCGCTATTGGTGCTAACTAAAAACACTCGTAATTATGGACGAAAACGTAAAGAACGACGCTAAACAAGTCATGCTCGTTCAGAATGCCGACGACGGACGACTGCAAGCCGTTACCGGCGTGGATCGGGACGGCAATATCCAGACCGCCGACCCCACGGATCAGAATGTGGCGAGCCTGCTGAACGTGAACACGCAGGATTCAGCCCTCGAAGCCTTCTTCAAAAAGTTCATGGAACAGGCCCAGAACCCCGTCCACACGGGTATCTTCGTCATGACGGAGAATGCCCTGAACAAACTTATCCGCATCGACTTCGACCCGGAGATTCTGGAAAATTACCGTATCGACCCCTCCGAACGGCTTCAGACGCAGGAGCAGCGGCAGTTCGAGCCGCTGGACGTCACGAAGATAGACCTGGCGGATATGGAGAAGAAAGGTATCCGCATGGAGGACATCGAGCCGCACCTGAAAGCCATGTCTTACGGACATAAATCCAACGGGCTGGTGGAGATGAACCCCGAACTGGAGAACGGGATGCGTGTTTCCACCAAAGGGCGCGTGTCGCTCGAAGAGCAGGCGGACGGCTCGCTGCGCGTCGTGCCGCATTACTGGCAGGAACGGCCCGACCTCGACGCCCCCTTCCACGGGGTGCTGCTCGACGAGGAGGCGAAAACGAACCTGATGAACACCCGTCATGCCGGGAAAGTGATCGACCTGGAGCTGGAGCCGGGCAAGCTCACGCCCTGCTACGTGTCGATAGACAAATGGACGAACACGCTGGAACCCATGCCCGTTTCGTTACTCGAAAAACGTGCCCGCATCAAGGAGGCCGACCTCTCGGAAGGCAAGCAGATGGATTTCTACGGCGGCGGCAAGGTGTTGCTCGAAGGATATACCACCCGCGCGGGTTATAAGCGGGATGCCTATATCCAAATCGACGCGGCCGAACGTAACTATTCCTTTACCTACGACGGTTTGGATCGCAACCGCTACGCCCAGGAGAACAAGGAGATTTACCGCCAGAAGGCCGCCGAGAAAAACGGACGGCAGGAAACTACGGCCTCCGAACGACAGCCCACGCTCACGATTCACCGGACAATCCTCAAAGCCTCCGTGCCCAAAGAGGCTTATGACCAGTGGACGGAAGCGGTGAATGATCCCTCCAAGCGGGCGGATGTCAAGGCTTTCTACATCAAGGGCATGGTCAAGGACGGGCAGGGTGAGCCGTTCAACGCCTGGGTCAAGCCCAACTTCGAGCGTAACAAGATGGACTTCTTCCGCTGGAATCCCGACCGTGCGAAACGGCAGGGAGCGGAGGTCAAACCCGCCGTTGAAAGCCGTACCCAGGTCGCCGTCAATTCCGAGGGCAAGACCGTCGAAGCGGTCAAAGGTGTGAAAGAGCCGCTCAAGCAGGGACAGCAGGAAGCCACCCCGACGCAGAAGAAAAATTACCGCAGCAGCAAAAAGAGCAACTCCAAAGGTGTCAAGGTATAACGTATGAAATGGTTCTACATGCAGGCCGGAGCCATGCCGCTCCTGATCGCGGCGCTGGCCGCCTTGTACCTCCGGCCGGGTAAACGCAGCCCCCCGGAGGAGGCGGACGACGGACGGCAGTATTACGACGGGAACGGCAACCATGTCTATTACGACCGCCGGCTGATCGCCCGTCCGGAAAAAGAGAAAGAAGAAGAACTACAAGAAAACAACCACTGAAAAATCCGAATCATCATGCAAGTAATTATCGCAGAAAAGCCCTCGGTGGCGCGTGAGATCGCCGCCATCGTGGGAGCCACGAACCGTAAAGACGGTTTTATCGAGGGAAACGGCTACGCCGTAACCTGGGCCTTCGGCCACCTGGTCGGGCTGGCAATGCCCCAACAGTACGGCATCGCGGGTTTCCGCCGGGAAAACCTGCCTATCCTGCCATCATCGTTCATCCTCCTGCCCCGGCAGGTTCGGGAGGGTAAAGAGTATAAGGCCGACCCGGGTGTCGTGAAGCAGCTCGGTATTCTCCGGGAATTGTTCGGCATGGCCGAGCGCATCATCGTCGCGACCGACGCGGGGCGTGAAGGGGAGCTGATCTTCCGCTACATCTACTCTTACCTGGAATGCCGCACCCCTTTCGTGCGGTTATGGATCAGCAGCCTGACCGACCGGGCCATCCGCGAGGGGTTACAACACCTCCGCCCTGGCAACGAATACGACAACCTTTACCTCTCGGCCAAAGCCCGCAGCGAAGCCGACTGGATCGTCGGTATCAACGCCTCGCAAGCGCTTGCCGTGGCTGCCGGGCGGGGCGTCTGGTCGCTCGGACGGGTGCAGACCCCCACGCTGGCGATCATCTGCTCCCGTTACCTGGAGAACAAGGCGTTCAAGCCCGCCACCTATTTCCGGCTGAAGCTCTCCACGGCAAAGGAGGGCACGGAGTTCACCGTCCTCTCCACGGAGAAATTCGACGGCAGGGAGAAGGCGGAAGCAGCCCGCGCCGAGGTTATCGGCGCCCGAACGGTACGCGTCGTGAACGTGGAGCGCAAGGAGGCCAGGGAACAGCCGCCTCTCTTGTACGACCTGACGACACTCCAGAAAGAGGCCAACAGCCGGTATGGTTTTTCGGCAGAAAAAACGCTCGACATCGCCCAGTCGCTTTACGAGAAGAAGTTCATCACTTATCCCCGTACCGGCTCACGCTATATATCGGAAGATGTGGCCGAGGAGATTCCGGCACTCATCGGGAACATGACACGCTATCCCCGTTTCGCGGAATACGCGGGCCTGATGGATACCGCATCTCTCTCCCGCCGAAGCGTGGACAACGAAAAGATCGCCGACCACCACGCGCTGCTTCCCACCGAGAACCTCCCCTCCGAACTGGATGCCGACCACCGCATCGTCTATGAGATGGTCGCGGGGCGGATGCTCGAAACCTTTTCCGGGGCCTGCGTGAAAGAAAACACTTCCCTTACCCTGCAAAGCGCGGGGCATGATTTCACGGCCCGCGGCAGTATCATGGTCGAGACGGGCTGGCGGGCCGTCCTGAATGAACCTGTCGAGGAGAAAGAGGAGGACATGACCCTCCTTCCCGACATCGTGCAAGGCGACGAGCTGCCCGTCAAAGGATGCGGCACGGAACAGAAACAGACCCGGCCGCGCCCCCTTCACACGGAATCGAGCCTGCTGGCGGCGATGGAAACCGCCGGACGCGAACTGTCCGACGAGGCCGAACGCGAGGCGATGAAGGATGCCGGCATCGGCACGCCCGCCACCCGTGCCGCCATCATCGAAACGCTCTTTGCCCGCGAGTATGTCAGGCGAGAGAAAAAGTCGCTTGTACCCACGGACAAGGGACTGGCCGTGTATGCCGTGGTCAGGGACAAGAAGATCGCCGATGTCGCCATGACGGGCGGCTGGGAACTGGCCCTCTCGAAGATCGCCACCGGGGAGATGGACGCCCCGACGTTCCATCGCGGTATCGAGGTCTTCGCCTCGCAAATCGCCAAAGAACTGCTGGAAGCAAGAATCGACGGCGCGGAGAGTGACACAGCCTGCCCGCGTTGCGGCAGGCCCGTGGTGTTCTATCCCAAACTCGCCAAGTGTCAGAATCCCGATTGCGGCCTGACCGTATGGAGAACCGTGGCCCGCAAGGAGCTGACCGACAAGCAGCTCGCGGAACTGCTGACCAAAGGCAAAACCGGCACGATCCGGGGATTCGTCAAAAACGGCGGCGGGACGTTCGACGCGGCCCTCACGCTCGATGACCAGTTCAAGACCTCGTTCGTTTTCGAACCGCGCGATACTCCCAGGCAGGGAAAGAGGAACAAACGGAAATAATCGTTACCTTTGCCACTGGAAAAGACCTGTCATAACGAGATACGCTTGTTTGATAAGGATTTTTTCAGTGGTCGGCGCTTCGGGTGGGAACCCGGGGCGCCTTTCTCTTCCCCGATTATCAACGACCACTAAAAATTCTTATCATGCCAGACAAGCAACACCATACCCCCACGGGGGAATTGTCCTATTACGGACTTTCGTTACTATCCTACCTCAAGGACAGCCACCCGGAACTCATCGCCGAAAGTGAGTTCATCGCCGAGCGGGCCGACAGCGCCGCCCAAGCGTACAGCGAGGCGATCCGTTCGGGCTGCAACCACATCGAGGCCGAAGAAATTGCCCGCGAGGAACTCTGCCGCGGACTGCACTTTTCACCCTACAACACGCTGGTAAACATCCTCTGGAGGGAATTCGAGGCGGAGATTCCCGAGGATACCGCCCGGCAGGCGGCTCTACGCCTGCTGCCCCTCTGCCGCGGGGTGCTGGAGAAGTACGACCTCACGGACGACTTCGCCGACACGCCCGACTATGAACTGTTCTATACCGAACTGACGGGAACCGTCCAAATACTTCTCGAAGATGGCATTCAATAAGAAAACCCACCTCCGCCAGAATATCGACGCGCTGAAGACGGCCTTCACGCTCGACAGGGAACGGCGGGCGCCGACTCCCGAAGAAGAAAGGACACTCGGCGCATACAGCGGCTTCGGCGCCATCAAGGAAGTGCTGGAAAACCCCACCGGGAAACCGGACAAGGACGGCATGGCAACGCTCGTGGCCGAGTTGCAAGAGGTCATCAGGGCGAACACCCCCGACGAACGGGAATACAAGCGCTACATGGACGGGATCAAGAACTCCGTCCTGACGGCTTTTTACACGCCCCCGAAAGTGGCAGACGCCATCGTGGAGGCGATATGGGATACGCGGATCGCCCCCCAACGTATTCTTGACCCCAGCGCGGGAACGGGGGTTTTCGTCAATGCCGTGGATTTCCACGACCCCTACGCGGAGATCACCTGCTTCGAGAAAGACCCCGCCACGGGGTTGATCCTGAAGCACCTGCACCCCGAAAAACGGGTGCGGGTACAGGGATTCGAACGTATCGAACCCAAATACGCCGGTTACTACGACGTGGCCGTGAGCAACATCCCTTTCGGGGACGTGGCGCTCTTCGACCCGTTCTTCTCCACCCATACCGACCCCGTGCGGCGGCAAGGCACACGGGCGCTGCACAACTATTTTTTCATGAAGTCCGTCGATATGGTACGCGAGGGCGGCCTGGTGGCATTCATCACCTCGCAGGGAGTATTGAACGCCGAGCAGGGACGCCCCGTGCGCGAGTGGCTGATGAACCGCTGCGAGCCCGTATCGGCCATCCGGCTGCCGAACAACCTCTTTACAGAACACGCGGGGACGGAGGTCGGCAGCGACCTGGTTATCCTGCAAAAGAAAGCCGCCACGGGGGAACTGTCCGAACGGCAGCGGGATTTCATCGAATCCCGCAAGCTGTCGAACGGCATCCGGATAAACAACCTTTTCCAGTCGTTCGACAGGGTGATCCATACCGAGGCCAAAGTAGGCAAAGACCCCTACGGCAAACCGGCGATGGAGTTCACCCACGCGGAGGGCGTGGACGGCATCGACCGGGAGATGCGGCGTATGCTCTCGGAGGATTTCAACCGGCATTTCAACGAGAGTTATTGCCTGGAACATGCTCCGGAACAGACACCCGGTACACCGGAGCGGGAATTGTCCCGTCCCCGTCAGGCGGAACGCCAGCGTGCCGAAAGACACGAGCCCCGCCTTGCCGGAGAAATCGTCAAGGAGATTATCGCCGATGCCCGTAACCTTCAGCAGCAGCGGGAAGAGGAGGAAAAACGCCGCGTCGTCGCCGAAATGGCGGCACAGGGCTACCATGTCGATACCGAAACCGGGGAGATTACCCGAATCGAAAACAAACCCGGACAAGTGTTACCGGATTCTGCTGCCACACCCGCCGGAGAACCGACCGGGGAGGATCTGGCCGACTTCGGGGCCTGGTCGAAAGAGCGGGAGAATCGCTTGTGGGAGCAGCACCCGCCGAAACCCGAAGATTTCGGCATGGCAGATACTCCCGTGCAGCACGTGGGCGGAATAACGGAACCGAAACCGCGGGAGGGCTTCGCCGGGTCGCTTTTCGACACGGTGGAAACGGCGGCTCCCGCACCTGCCACCCAAGCTGCCGAACCGGTAAACGTGCAGCAGGAACCGTTGCTGACGCTCTACGATCTGTTCGGCTTCAGCGCCGAGGAGCGGCGGCAGGCAGAACTCGGTATATCCAAGAAAAGGAACAGCCGCCGGGGAGCAAAGCGGAAGACGCCCCGGCAACCCTCGTTATTCGCCCCGGCCTCCTCTCCGGAGGAACAGAAGAGCGAAATGCCGAAAGCGACGCCACCGGAGCGTGATCCCGAAGACTTGTATGCCTCCCTGAACTGGGAGGACAACCCGCCGATCAACGGCTTTTACGAGATGATGATGTCGCTTACCCCGGAACGGAGGGCGGAACTGCGCCGGCAAAGCGCCCGGCTGCAGGAAACCCCGGAACAGCGGGAACGGCAGGCGGTACGCCCCCCGACGGAAGCCCCGAAAGACAGACGGAAACAAGCCGCCGGTACGCCGAGAACGGGCAGCTTGTTCGACACGCCGGACAATCCGGAGGAGGAAGAACCCGGTAAAGAAATGCCGCAGATACGGGAGGCGGATATGAAACCCCGACCGTTCAAGGGGGAGGTCGCCCCCTATTTCCGCGAAGGGACACTCGTCACGGACGGACAAAACCGGGTCGGCTACCTGCGGGGGATTGAATCCCTGCAACCCATGTTCCACCCGCTGGAACTCACGCCTGCACAACGGACGAAAGCCTCCATGTATATCGAGATACGCGATGCCTATTACCACCTTTATAACAACGAGGCGGAAACGCTGACGGCGAACCCCGCCCTGCGGGAGATGCTCAACCGGCTTTACGACAATTTCACCGAACGCTTCGGACGGCTCAATGACAAACGCAACCTCGACCTGATCAAGATGGACGCGCGGGGGACGGAGATTCTATCGCTGGAGCGTTACATCGACGGCAAGGCACGCAAAGCCGACATCTTCGAGCGTCCCGTGGCCTTCAATCCCGATGAGATCACGCACGCCGACGACGCTTCGGAGGCCCTTGTGGCCAGCCTGAACAAGTACGGCCGGGTGGAACCGCACTACATGGCCTCGCTCACGGGAACTACCGTGGAGGGAATACTCGGGGAACTGAAAGGACGTATCTATTACAACCCGGAAACGGACGGCTACGAGGTTGCCGACAAGTTCATCGCCGGCAATGTCATCGGGAAAGCCGAACGGATCGAGGCGTTCCTGCGGGAGAATCCCGACCACGCCCCGGCCCGGGAATCGCTGGAGGCTCTGCGCGAGGCGACGCCCAAACCCATCGCTTTCGACGACCTGGATTTCAACCTGGGCGAACGGTGGATTCCAAAAGGTGTTTACGAGCGTTTCGCCTCCTCGCTCTTCGATACGGAGGTGAAGATCACCTTCGCCTCCAACCTGGACGAGTACGGCGTGAAGGCGGAAGCGACGAACGTGAAGATCACGGAGCAGTATGCCGTCAGCGCGCAGACCCGTAAGTACAACGGCCTGCACCTTTTGAAACACGCCCTGCAAAACACTTCGCCCGACATCACCAAGACCGTCCTCAAATGGGTGGACGGCGAACGGCGGGAGGTCAAAGTGCGTGACGGGGAGGCCATACAGCTCGCCAACAGCAAGATAGACGAGATCCGGGGTGCTTTCCCCGAATGGCTGCGCGAGCAGTCGTCCGACTTCAAAGACCGCCTGACAGACCTCTATAACCGTACTTTCAACTGTTACGTGCGCCCGAAGTACGACGGGACGCACCAGGAATTCCCCGACCTCGACCTCAAGGGGCTGGGAATAGACAATCTGTATGACAGCCAGAAGGACGCGATATGGATGGACAAACTGCTCGGCGGCGGGATAATCGACCACGAGGTGGGCGGCGGAAAGACCCTTA
The DNA here is from genome assembly GCF_040913205.1 of Bacteroides sp. MSSM.1001136sp1_RTP21357st2_D2_RTP21359_211015. NCBI lineage: Bacteria > Pseudomonadati > Bacteroidota > Bacteroidia > Bacteroidales > Bacteroidaceae > Bacteroides > Bacteroides sp. MSSM.1001136sp1_RTP21357st2_D2_RTP21359_211015. The sequence goes on from NZ_JBDFVF010000026.1 coordinate 47,038, forward strand.
TCATGTGCTGCGGAGCCTACGAGAAGAAACGCCTCGGGCTGGCCAATAAACCCATGATTATCGGGCTGAAAGCCAACATCCATGAAATAGCCCGGACGTTCTGTACCGCTTACCCGATGGCCAAAGTCCTCTACCCGGGCAAGGAGGATTTCACGCCCCGGAAGCGTGAGCGCATCTTCCGGGAGATACGCAACAACGACTGGGACGCCGTGATCCTCTCGCACGAACAGTTCGGCATGATACCCCAGTCTCCGGAGATACAGCAGGAGATATTGCAGGCCGAGCTGGACTGTGTGGAGGAGAACCTCGAAGTGCTCAAAGCACAAGGCAGGGACGTTTCCCGCGCCATGATGAAAGGGTGTCAGAAACGCAAGGCCAACCTGGAAGCCAAGTTGCAGAAGGTGGCGCACGCGCTGGAAACACGCAAGGACGACGCCGTGGACTTCCGCCTCATGGGTATCGACCACCTCTACGTGGACGAGAGCCATAAATTCAAGAACCTGACTTTCACGACCCGGCATGACCGGGTGGCGGGCCTCGGAAATCCCGAGGGGTCGCAGCGGGCGCTCAACATGCTTTTCGCGCTGCGTACCATACAGCAGCGCACGGGCCGCGACCTGGGGGCGACGTTCCTCTCGGGAACGACCATCTCCAACTCGCTCACGGAACTGTACCTGCTTTTCAAGTACCTGCGCCCGAAGGAGCTGGAGCGTCAGAATATCCGCACCTTCGATGCCTGGGCGGCCATATTTGCCAAGAAAACCATCGACTACGAGTTTTCCGTGACCAACGAGGTCGTGCAGAAAGAACGGTTCCGATATTTCATCAAGGTTCCCGAACTGGCCATGTTCTACTCCGAGATTACAGATTACCGCTCGGCGGAGGATATAGGGATCGACCGACCGCAAAAGAACGAGATATTGCACAATATCCCGCCGACACCCCAGCAGACGGAGTTCATAGAACGACTGGTGCAGTTCGCCAAATCGGGCGATGCCACGCTCCTGGGCCGCCTGCCGCTCTCGGAGCGGGAGGAAAAGGCGAAAATGCTCATTGCCACAGACTACGCCCGCAAGATGTCGCTCGATATGCGTATGATAGACCCCGAACTATACAGCGACCACGTGGACAACAAGGCGAGCCACTGCGCCCGTATGATTGCCGGTTACTACCGCCGTTTCGAGGCGTACAAAGGTACGCAGTTCGTATTCTCCGACCTGGGAACCTACAAACCCGGAGCGGGGTGGAACGTCTATTCCGAGATACGGCGTAAACTCGCGGAGGATTACGGCATACCCCAAAGCGAGGTGCGGTTCATCCAGGAGGCGACCTCGGAAAAAGCGCGCAAGGAGATGATCGCCGGTATGAACGCCGGAAAAATCCGCGTACTCTTCGGATCGACCGAGATGCTCGGGACGGGAGTGAACGCGCAGAAACGCTGCGTGGCGATACACCACCTGGACTGCCCCTGGCGTCCCAGCGACCTGGAGCAGCGCGACGGGCGGGGAATACGCACCGGGAACGAGATCGCCAAACTCCATGCCGACAACAAGGTGGACGTGATATTATACGCCGTCGAGAAGTCGCTCGACGCCTACAAGTTCGGGCTGTTGCACAACAAGCAACTGTTCATCCGCCAGCTCAAGACCAACAACATGGGAAGCCGTACCATCGACGAGGGGGCCATCGACGAGAAAAGCGGCATGAATTTTTCCGAGTATGTAGCCGTCCTCTCGGGAAATACAGACCTGCTGGACAAGGCCCGCCTGGAGAAGAAGATCGCCACGCTCGAAAGCGAACGCCAGGCATTCGTGCGCGGCAAATCATCGAGCCGCTACAAGCTGGAGCAGATCACGGAGAAGATAGAGAAGAACAACGACCTGATACGGCGTATCGGCAAGGATCTGGAACACTTCAAGGCCCGCGTCGAGTTCAACGAGGACGGCTCGTACCGCAATCCCGTGAAACTGAACGGGCTGGAAACCTCCGACCCCAAGCTCATCGGGAAACAGCTCAACCGTATCGCCGAAACGGCACGCACGCTCGACAGGCTCGAACCCATCGGGAGCCTCTACGGGTTCGAACTGCTCGTCCAGAGCGAAACGACCGGGAAAGACGGGCTCGACCTGGTGCAGAACCGTTTTTATGTCCGGGGTGAAGGGGATTATCTATACCAGTATAACTACGGGAATATCGCCTCCGACCCGCGACTGGCGGCGATGAACTTCATCCACGCGCTCGCGACCATCGAGCCGACACTGGAAAAATTCCGGAAAAAGAACGAGGAACTGGAGAAAGATATTCCCGTCCTGCGGGAAGTGGTGGAAAGTTCCTGGCGCAAGGAGCCCGAACTGACGGCCCTGAAAACTGACCTGACGGAAATAGACCGCAGGATACAGCAAAGCCTCAAACCGATAGAAGAGAGCGAGGGAAAGGAGGCGGAGGAGGATAACGACGTGTGCCGGGAACGGCATGACACGGCGGAAGAGCTCCCGAAGGAAGACAACACGGCGGCCCGTATTCCTTCCCGGCTGCGGCAGATTGCCGACGCCTCCGGGGGGCGCATCGTCATCGCGGGCGTGGGCAGCCCGCCGGAGAACGGCCCCGCGAAGAAAGGGATTAAGATGTAAGCGAAAAGCCGACGGAAGTACAGATTTCCGTCGGCTTTTTTCATATGCCCATGAGCGTTGTTGTCACACTTCCTGCAAGAGTGTTTGCAGCTCCTCCTGCGTGGGAAGATAGGTCATGTACTGGGCGGCGAAGACCTGCTTTTCATCTTCGGGCAGCGTATAACGGACGACCGCGTCGTTTTTCTCCGCGCAGAGGACGATACCCACCGGAGGGTTATCCCCGGGATTCATCAACTCACGGGTGTAGTAATTGACATACATCTGCATCTGCCCCAAATCCTGATGGGTCAGCTCCCCGGATTTAAGGTCTATTAAAACGAAACAGCGGGCCAGGTAATTGTAAAAGACCAGGTCGATGTAGAAATGCTTGTCGTCGAAGGAGATACGCTTCTGTCGCGCGACGAAGGCGAAGCCTTTCCCGAGTTCGAGCATCAAGCGCTGCAAGCGGCTGATGAGCAGTTGCTCCAGATCGGTTTCCAGAAAATGCTCTCCCTGCGGGATACCGAGAAACTCCAGGATATACGGGTCGCGGATGATCTCTTTGGGTTCGACACGCCCGGGTTCGGTACGGGAAATCTCCTCTTTCACGGCTTTCTTGTCTCGGCTGGCCAGCAAGCGGTCATAGAAAAGCGTGTTGATTTGGCGGTCGAGCTGCCGGACACTCCAGTTTTCCTTGACGCACTCGTGCAGGTAAAAATCACGGGCGGCATCGCCCGACACCTTGAGAAGCGTGCGGCAATGCGACCAGCTCAATTTATCACACAGCGTGTGATATTTCGGGTAGCACTGGTAAAACTGCCTCATGTACCGCAGGTTGGTGGCCGTGAACCCGTTTCCGAACTCCGCCACGAGCCGCCTGGAAAGGGTGTTGATGACAGCCTTGCCATATCCGGCACGGCCGGTTCCCTGCTGCTCGTACTCCACTATATATTTCCCTACCTGCCAGTAAGCCCTCACGAGGGTCGAATTGACATGATGTATCACCTTCGCGCGCGCTTCCTGCAAGATATGGCGCACGTTATGCAGTAGCTCTTCCTCCCCTTTGTCGGCAGGATATATTTTATCTGTTTCTTTCATTGTTCATTATTATATAGGCTTCCAAGTGCAAACATACTGATTTTACGGCAAATATCGAACGGTTGTACCGCCTTGTCGTGCCTTATTCCATGTATCTCCGCGTTTTTCCATGACGCCGGACTCTCGGGACAGGGCCTAACCGGAACCGGCAGGACGATCCTTTTTCAGCTTGCGGAAATTACTGAAGTTACGCTCGATGAACCGCAGGACGTCCGATTCCCGGTAGAAGGTCTTGTGATAGATCATCTCGTAAGGCAGCTCTCCCGAGGTGCGGTAACGCTGGAGTGTGCGCTTGCTGATATTGAGCATACGGCACAGGTCGTAATTGTCCAGAAGACGCTCCCCGTCAGGCAGGATGGAAAGCGGTTGCTCCACATCCCCCGCGCACAGCTTCTCAATACGTTCCAGCCGTTCCGAGAGCCGCTGCATCCATCCGTCGAAATATTCCTTATCCAGAAACATGGCCTACTCCTTTGGTCGGTTTTTGCGCCGCACGGAACGCTCCTTCAGCACACGGCGGATTTCCGTGAGGGAATAATACAGCTTCCGGTTGATGGCCGAATAGGTGATCACGTGATCCGAGCGGAGGCGTTGAAGGGTACGCCCGCTGATGCCCAGGTAACGGCAGACCTGCTCGCCGTCCATCCATTCGTCGTTTATATACTCCTTATTCCATGCACGCCCCTTTTCAGGGAGAGAGGCGATTGCAGCCTCTATTTTCTCTATACGCCCGACAAGCTCGTTATAGGCTCGCGAACCGATCACTATGATTTTCATACTCCTTTGTTTTTTAGTCTGTTACAAAGGTCGGGCTTATATGGACAGCTTAAAACGAGGTCGGTACGACTTTTTTTTGATAATTTGCAGTGAACTGATTCTCAACGGTTCATGCGGTGAAGAAGGCAGTGTTTTTTACCGAAATCCGCGGCCCGTACTCGGTATTTTTATTGGCAGAAATGCGATAGCATACTGTGATTCAACGCTTAACGGTGTTCTAATCCGGACGGGGCTACAACGGAACACCCGTATCGGCTCCTTATACGGGTGCAAATACGGGCGTTCGGGAAAGTTCCTTTCGAGAGTTACGGGGGAAAACCGACCTCGGTTCTTTTGTTATATACAACGCTGATTATCAGTGCTTCTATAAGAAATAGAGTGCTTTACCGGTTCATGTTCTACTCGGAATTGCCGTTTTTCTTGTTTCGCTTCCACGTCTGCATACGTTTAAGCAGGGCCTCTTTCGCCTTGTCAAGCCACGGTGTCGGGTTGTTTCGGATTTTCATATCGCAGAATGTCCTCGAAAGGTTCATGTCGAGGTGTACGTTGAAAGCGTTGGAAATGTAGCTGGCAAGTTGCGTGAGTGGCACATTGCCGAAACAGCCTTTACTGTCGAGCAGGTAAATAAGTTCCGTCAGATCCGTCTTCGAGTCCTGCCATGTCGGACGCACGTCAGGCAATGGCAGAACCATGTTCCGGAGGTTCGTGCTCTCCAGTGATTCCAATTCGCCCATAAGATAAACCGACAACATATCGTTGGCCAGGATTTTCGCCACCTTGAAATCCGCGTTTGTCGAAAACTGCGGGTCGAGTTCATAGTAGAAGGTTTCCAGGTATTGCTCCGTGTCGGTCTGCCCGCGCAGGAAATAGAGGCTGTCCAGGTGTGTAGCGCCGCTGCGGAAATAGCGGATAAAGTCGAGGCGTTTCTGCGTGTACGCGTTGATGGCCCGAACATGGGCGTCCAGGTACTCCCGTTGTGCCTCGATACTTCCTACCGGACGGTTCATCTCGATATTGTAGAGCTTGCGGTAATAGATCAGACGGCAAAAAAGACGGGGTTTGATTTCTTTGAAGAACTTTATTTCCTCGTCATCGTTTTGAAAACGGTAGCCGATGATATATTGTTTCAAACGGTCGAACGCTTCTCCCAGGACACGTGACGCTTCAAGCGACTTTTTCAACACGTCGGTATCCCGCGATTCGATACGTTCGATACTCCGCAGGACTTCGCTGTTTAATTTTTCTATAAATGCAATCATAATCCGTCTTGTTACTTTCGCGTATAAAGTTAGCGAATCGAAAAACCGGCGGATTACGATTTTTATCTTTCTCTTCGTTTTTTTATCACGGAGCCGATTTTAATGTCAGATCCGACCTTCCTGGCGGATGGAAGTGGGATTGCTCCCCATATTCCGCTTGCAAAAGTCCGTAAAGTGGGATTGGGCGGAGAAACCGCACATGTAGGCTATTTCCTGCAACGTGTAGTGTGTCGTCCGCAACAACTCCCCGATACGTTCGATACGGCGCTGACGTAACCACGAGGAGGCCGAGCAGCCGAAAACCCGCTGGAAACGCCGGCGGAAGGTAATCGTGCTGGAATACCCGCAAACCCCGGCGAGTTCCGTGACGTTATCCGAGGCAAGATAATTCGATTTGACACGGGAGATGAACTCGTAATCGTCCCCCAGGTGCAACAGCTCCTCGAACTCCCCGACATCGGCGGGAGTGAGATGTTCATAAGAGGCGTCGAGCATTTTCAGCATGACAGCAGCGTTACATTCAACGGGCATACCCAATGTCTTACGGGCTTCACGCAGGTAATTCTTGAACCGCAGCCGCAGCGTGTCGTGATGCGGGTAGGAACACTCGGACAGAATGGTGCAAACCGTCCGCAGTTCATCGACACAACAGTAGCCGAAATACCACGTTACAAGACGCTCGACGTAATGGACGACATGAAATTCCTCCGAAAGCATCAGAAGAAGCAGGAACGGGGTGAAATCCTGGTATTCCCTCGTTATGGGACGGGGTGCTTCGTCAAGCAAGGAGGCGATGTCCCGCATCAGCAGAGAATCTCCCGAGTACGCTTTTATTTGTTCGGAACTGCGGGCATAATCCCGGTAACGCGATATGACCGCCGACAAAGCATTGAACTTCACGGCGTGAACGCCTTCTATAAAGGAAGGGCGAAGACTGTTGTAAATGGATAAGTCGGTTTGCATAAGTCATTTCTATAAAACGGAGCCGCATCCCCTTGTTGCCAAAACTCCGCAAGTCGTTACTTATGAACCGCTTGGAACACGGTACGAATCCTAATTACAAATATATCGCATCTGATAATCCGGAACAAATATCAGCAGGTAAAAATGAAAATAAACCTCGTTATTTTTGATTATTACCTGCAATAATATTATATTTGCAAACAAATAAGAGTTGTTTGACAGCATGAGAAATATAGTGTATCAAAGCACTTTACCAATTTCTTATCCGTTGCCCATTCTCATGCGAGTTTCTTTTAATCTATTTGTAGTCAATTAAATACCTTCAGACTACATCAAATATAGAAAAAACTAACAATATACAATGGAATATTCCTATTAATTTTTTAACAGTATCAGTAAACTTCGCAAGAAAATGATACTTTTTTTTGCTTTTTTTCGGGTTATAGTTTACCTAATATCTTGTCCATTACCCAGTTAGTGAGCGTTGCACTTTCTCCGTCGCAGGAGCAAACGGACTTACCTAACAAGTGATCGACCACTGCCTGAATAAGAGGTTGTTGCACATGTTCCGGGTTACCGATACAGATTTCTTCCCGTCCTTTTTCGGTATGTAAGCCGATAGGCTCATAAGTAAAGACAGAGAAACAAATCATTCCCTTGTCACCGATAATTTCAATACGGTCTTCGCGGGCAGAGTCATGGGCTACGAAACACCAGGAACCGCTACCAACCAATCCGCTATCAAATTGGAAACAGGCGCTTAATGTATCTTCAGCAGGATAAAGTCCACCCCGATTGCTCTTATAACCGCTTGCTTCGAGGATACAACCGAACATATCCTGCAACAAATCAATTTGATGCGGAGCAAGGTCGTAGAAGTAGCCACCTCCGGCAATGTCAGCCTGCACACGCCAGGGAAGGTTGTCACGATTGTAATCCAGATCGCGTGGCGGCTGGGCAAAACGAATTTGCACATTGATAATATTACCGATAGTACCGTTCTCTACCAGTTCCTTTACTTTCTGGAAATAGGGGAGATAACGGCGATAGTAAGCAACGAAACAGGGAACTCCCGTTTCATTGGATATGCGGTTGATGCGCGTGCATTCTTCGTACGTCACAGCCATTGGTTTCTCAATATAGGCAGGTTTGCCTGCTTTCATGGACATAATGGCATACGTAGCATGTGAGGAAGGAGGAGTGGCAATGTAGATGGCATTTACTTCCGGATCATCGATCAGTTCTTGTGCATCGTCATACCATTTTTTGATTCCTCTCTCTTTGGCATACGCTTTCGCTTTCGCACCGTCACGACTCATCACGGCTACGACTTCCGAATGTTCTACTTTCTGGAAAGCGGGACCGCTTTTGGTCTTGGTTACTTCTCCACAACCAATGAAGCCCCATTTGATAATCTTTTCACTCATAATATATACCTATTGTGTCTGCTTAAACAAACCCCAAAGATAAAGCTATTTTTTGTCAAGAGCAACTTTATTGATTATTAACTTAGCAGAGACAGTGGTAAAACAGACATTACGTTTTATTTCAATAGAGGCTCTGTTTTACCTGAACAGACGGTCTGTTTCGGGAGAATAGAGTCTCTGTTTGATGTTGGCATACACTTCAATTCTAGTAAGAAGCAAGGTGAACATGGCTGAACCTCCGGGTGAAGAACCGTTAGTCACCGGGAAAGGGGAGTGAAAAGCCTGGGCGGGGAGAGGTTTTCTCCGGATGGATAAAAAGAAAGGAGAGAATCGCGATTCCCTCCTTTGCGTGTAGTTTAATTGAAACTACTTTATCATTAACTCTGTAAAGATACGACATTTGAAAGCGAAAGTCAAGTCTTTGGGAATTTATTTCTGGAAATAGACATGAATATATCCATCTTACACTCTGTTTTTGATTGTTTTCTTCTGACCTGTAAAGTGATAAGGTTATTCTTTATCATAGTATTTCTTATAAATCTTTTGGTATTCCTCTTCCTTTTGGAATTTATCCAGCCATGTATTCAAACTATCAAGTAAGACGGGGGATTGTTTGCTGACTGCCCATGAGTAGAACTGCGTGAAGCTGATAGCTGTATTAATATCTATTTGCGGCAATGAATCTGCTGCTGCCAGTGCAATGCTTTCGTCGCAAACGGCATAGTCGATGTCTCCATGCGCTACCATTGATATCAATTGTTCGGAACCATATTTATCAATCTCTTTGATGTAGATAGTATCTCCGATCTCATTGCCTAAATTCTGAATACGCAAAATAGAGGGGGAGCCTTTTACGACATGAAGTGTTCGTTGGGCTAAATCCAATTGGGTACGGATATAGAGTGAATCATTCTCGCCAATCTCTTTGCGTTGCACCAGCACTTGCTTGTTGAGGAAAATGGGAGAGGTGAGAAGCAGAGAGTCTTTTAACTTGCTGGTGGCTAATATGCCATAAGCAATCACATCATAACGTCCCTCGCTTAATCCTTCCAACCGCTCTTCGAAACTCATAATAGGTGTTATTTCGGCTTTGAGTCCTTTGTCCCGGGCGAATGCCTGTATCAGTTCGTAATGAAAGCCGGAAACGGTGTCACTGTCTACATAAAAACTGATGGAATTATATTCGGTAGCTACACGTATGATACCCTCCTTGGCAATGGCAGCATAATCACGCGGATGTCCCGCAGGCTTTTCTTGCTTACCGCATTGACGGAAAGAGAAGATAAATGCCAATACAATAATCACTGGCACTAAATATCTGAACAGTCTCAATTTGGGGCGTGATACCATAAGTCGTATAGTTTTTGTTAATCATAGAAATTCCATGAAAGACCGAATTTCAGCACACGTGGGTTGATGGGGTAGTGAGGAGACAGAAAGTAATTCGGACTGCTCATGCCCTGGTTCACGTGATACATCATTACATAGAAACGTGTACGCTTTAAATGTAAGTTTGCATATACATTCACAATCGGATAACCTCCTATCTGTACCTGATCGTCTGTCGGTTGCAGGTGGAAATTCTGAATGGCCGGCATATAGGCAGGTGCATTGTATTTGCTGAAATAACGCACGTCGGCTCCCAATTGCACACTAAGTACTTTCTTCGCTAGTTTGAACTGCATATAGAAGTTATGATATAGCGAGAGATCAGGTAAAGGAAGTACAGTCTGGTCACTGGATTTCTGCCAGGTCACCTCATTGTCCAGATGGAAGATTCCTAGCTTGAAGTCCTGATTAAGGCTAGCAGATAATACCTGTATACTTCCGCTGTTCTGTTCCGGTTTTGCTTCCTGGTTGAAGTAAGTGTAGTTCTTGATATTTTCAACTCCTGCTTTCAGACGTGTTCTCCAACGTGCAATGCTCAATTCCCCTTCAATACGGGTACGGAATTCCTTGTCCATATCGTCGTCCCACATGAAATGCTTGGAATGATAATGGCGCATATAGAAAGGAGCAAGTTTATTGCTGACTTCACCACGGGCTATAAGACTGACGGTGTCTTTCCACAACGGGAAGTTCAGGTCAATATCTCCTTTTACATTGAATTGTCCGATTGCTTTTCCTGCCAATCCCACTTCACCGATAGCGTGGTAATGAAGCACATTCCCTTCACGTTTGGATAATTCGCCTCCAACAAATATTTCATTTTCGTTGTATTTATCAGGCAACGGATTTCCTTCCATATTCATCAGTGTATACTTGCTGATTTTATAGGAAGCAAATGCAGTCAATCCGGCTTTGGCATATTTATTGAATCCCTCAAGTAACGCAATACCTATGGTGTTTTTGATTCCGACGTAGGTGGTACTGTCTCTGACATTAGGATTATCCGTATCAAAGTAAGTATTCTGATAATAATTTTTTTCACGCATGTCGTCATTAGAATTAAAGCTATGCCGTGCCCGTTCCACTTGGATGGTGTGTATAAAACTGGTAACGGGGACAAACTCCTGTTTGACGGGAGTGGTGTCATTTTCAGCCTGTGGTATGTCACGACTGAATCCGAGATTATATCGTTGGGTCAGGAAGACATAAAAGTCATGGTTGCGGTTGGTCGTTGCACTTAGTACGGTAGGAATATTGGTTGATTCATATTCTCTTTGACCTTGCGCCATTTCTTCCGGTGCAGTGATATAGCGGTCGTCCTCAATACCTCCGTTTTCATTTGTTTTCAGGTAATTATTGCTGTATATAGCCTGCATCTGATATTTGTCGCCGATATAGCTACCGAAAACTGCTGCATTAAAGTACGCCGTATTCTGATTATTGTAATATCCTCGTCCGTATAGGTAGTCTACATTAAATCCGAAAGCCAGTTTTTTGTTTACATTGACAGAGAAGTAAGATTTGAAACGCTCTTCCCCATTCACTTTATTACCGGCTTTGTGATACGTCAGATTCGTATAAGGTACGTTACTGTTAGTGAAATTAAATTCCGTAGGACGAATGAAGAAACTGGAGAAAGGCTCCATGAAAATAGTCGGCTCCGGGTCACGGCGGTCAAAGAAGATGCGTGACATACGGGGAGAACCCATATTGGCCAGATAATTATAATGTCCGGTAAGTCCTTCAGTCAGGTTTGAATTCTGGAAATGATGAAAGGCTGTATCTGCCGGGATGATAGTCCGGTCGCCCAACTGGTTCTTGATACGCCACATATACAACTTTGGAGGCAATCCCTGTACTTCGACATTTGCACTATCCAATCTGTCCGGAATCATGGCAGGGTCTACCTGATTTCCGTATTGGTCGTATCCGTTTTCGTCTACTCTCTGGCGACCATTATCGAACTGTGCGTGAACAGTCGTCAAACCTATAACGGAAAGTAATATATATAATAGTAAGATTCGTCTCATAATTGGAGGCAAAGATACTTACTTTAATTGAGAATTGAGAATTGAGAATTGAAAAATATGTTGCATCCTTTACTTGGCGAGCAATTATTTCTTAATTCTCAATTCTCAATTTTTAATTTATTAAACCTCACGGATCAACTCCATCCCTTTCTTGATAGCTTCCTCGTTCATAGGAATCAAGTGATGGTGGCGTTCCGGCAGGGTTTTCTTAAGTCCTTTGATAACATTCTCCAACGTTACGATGGGGCGAAGCTTCAATAAACCGCCAAGTACGATCATGTTGAATGCTTTGGCATTATTCATTTCGTTGGCTGCATCCATTGCGTCGATACGATATACCTTAATATCCTTACGGGTAGGAGGGTTGATAATTCCGTAACCGTCATAAATCAGGATACCGCCGGGTTTCACTTTGCTTTCAAATTTTTCGAGTGAAGGCTGATTCAGAATGATGGCAGCGTCGTATTTACTAAGAATCGGTGAGGATATTTTGTCATCGCTTACAATAACTGTAACGTTGGCTGTTCCACCTCGTTGTTCGGGACCGTAAGCCGGCATCCAAGTCACTTCTTTGCCTTCCATCAAACCGGAATATGCCAGAATCTTACCCATAGACAATACGCCTTGTCCACCGAATCCTGCTATAATTATTTCTTCTTTCATTGTTCTGTTGACTTTTAGCGTTATTCTTTATCTTTTAAATCACCCAGCGGATAGAATGGGAACATGTGTTCTTCCATCCATTTGTTCGCCTTCTCCGGAGTCATCTTCCAACCTGAACTACAAGTGGAAACGATTTCTACCAGGTTGGAACCTTTACCGTTCATGGAGTTCTCAAAAGCCTTGCGGATTGCCTTCTTAGCCTTACGGATAGCCGGTACGGATTGTACGGACTGACGGGTTACGTAAGCAGTTCCTTCCAGTTGGGCTGCGATTTCAGTAATCTTCAATGGATAGCCGTGAAGTTCAACGTCACGTCCGTAAGGACAAGTCGAACTCTTCATGCCTACCAGTGTAGTCGGAGCCATCTGGCCGCCTGTCATACCGTAGATCGCATTATTGATAAAGATAATCGTGATGTTCTCACCACGGTTCAAAGCGTGGATTGTTTCGGCTGTACCGATGCAAGCCAAGTCACCGTCGCCCTGATAAGTGAAAACAAGACGGTCCGGCCACAGGCGTTTAACAGCAGTTGCCACAGCAGGAGCACGTCCGTGTGCTGCTTCCTGCCAGTCAATATCGAGATAGTTGTAAGCAAACACTGCACATCCCACCGGAGAGATTCCCACAGTTTTATCTTCCATACCCATTTCCTCAATGACTTCGGCAATGAGTTTGTGTACCACACCGTGACTGCAACCCGGGCAGTAGTGCATGGCGTTATCGTTCATCAGAGTCGGTTTTTTGTAAACCAGATTCTCGGGTTTGATTATTTCTTCTTTAGTCATAACTTCATCTCCTTATCTGTTGGTGAACCGTATAAAAAACTCCATCAGCTTGACAAAGATTGCCGCGCCGCATACGTAGATAAACATTTTGAAATCATCTTTTGCTACAAAGTAGGTGATGATGGCTGCAACAGCCAATATCATAAATAGGATGTTCAGTACGTTTCTTATTTTATCGGGATTCATTGTTTCGTTATTTGATTATTTTTTCTTTCAAGGCAGTTACAATCTCATCCGGATCGGGAACGATGCCACCTAGACGTCCGAAATGTTCTACCTTTACTTTACCGTTAACAGCGAGACGGACATCTTCAATCATCTGTCCGGCATTTAGTTCCGTAACGAGCATACCTTTTACTTTATCAGCGTATGCAGCAATTGCTTTGGTTGGGAACGGCCACAGTGTAATCGGGCGAAGGATACCTACTTTAATTCCTTTTTCACGAGCTAGTTCCATTGCTTTCTGGCCAATACGTGCCATTGAACCGAAAGCGATAATCAAATACTCTGCATCTTCGCAGTTGATCTCTTCGAAGCGTACTTCATTTTCTTCAATTTCACGATATTTAGCTTGAAAACGGAGGTTGTTGATTTCCATTGCTTCCGGTTTCAATTCAAGGGAAGTGATAATATTCGGTTTGCGGTCTTTTGCTTTTCCGGTAGCAGCCCATGGACATTGTTCAATTACTTCTGCTTCCGTGCGGCGTGGCTTTTGTGCAGGAAGAACAACCTTTTCCATCATCTGACCGATCACACCGTCGGCAAGGATAATAGCCGGATTACGGTATTTGAAGGCCAGTTCGAATCCTAATGCTACGAAATCCGCCATTTCTTGTACGGATGCCGGAGCGAGGGCAATCAGTTTGTAGTCTCCATGACCACCACCTTTTACTGTCTGGAAGTAGTCAGCCTGGCTAGGTTGGATAGTTCCCAATCCGGGACCGCCACGCATTACATTCACAATCAGACAAGGAAGTTCGGCACCGGCCAAATAAGAGATTCCCTCTTGTTTCAAGCTCACACCCGGACTTGAAGATGAGGTCATTACCTTCTTTCCGCTACCTGCACCTCCATATACCATATTGATAGCTGCCACTTCACTTTCCGCCTGGAGTACTACCATGCCGGTTGTTTCCCACGGTTTCAGTTCGGCAAGCGTTTCCAACACTTCCGATTGGGGAGTAATAGGATAACCGAAGTAACCGTCGGCACCGCAACGGATAGCTGCGTGGGCGATGGCTTCGTTTCCTTTCATTAATACAACTTCTTCTGCCATATTCTTTTCTTTTATTCTACTTTTACTTTATACACTGAAATACATCCGTCCGGACAAACCGTTGCACACGAGCTGCATCCGTTACAGGTATCTTCCTTCACTTGCCAGGCATAGTTATAGCCTTTCATGTTTACCTCTTTATTGAGGGCGATTACATCGAGCGGACACGCCACTACACACAGGTTGCATCCTTTGCAACGCTCCGTGTCGACTACGATTGCTCCTTTGATTTTTGCCATAATCTTTATTTTATTACGTTATCTTTGAGTACGGTTATTGATTATACATCTCTTTTATTGATTGAACATATCCTTGTGGTAGAAGTTGAGGATATCTATTGCCATCTTCCTGGCCTGAACAGCAGGACTGTCCGGATTGATCTCGATGGCATACTGGTAGTTGTCCAGTGCCTGCTTCCAATCTCCTTTCTTTCGGTAGGCATTTCCCCGTAAATAGTAAAGAGTATCTTTCTCTTTTTCGACAGAACTGTCCTGGAGAAGCTGGTCCAATTGCTTAATCGCTGTGTCCACATCCCCCTGATTGATAAGCTCTTTTAGGTTGTCTATTTGCTCCATTTCTTTTCGTCTTTCGGGATTCTGAAACGCAAAGATAGTTTTTATTTATGTAAACAGGGCAAATGAGGACGGAAATTTGCAACGTTTTGAGTTTATTGCATATTCTATGAATATATAGTCAGGGGAAAAGAAAAACGATTCTCATCTTTTTTTGTTTATAACAAGAATATATCTATTTTTGTCGCCAACAATAAGATGAATCCTATTTTCTCTGATAATGGATTATTAATAGACTTTGGCCTTGTAGAATACTAAAATGAAAGATGAACATGTGAATGATATAAATAATTATCAGAAACTGTATATGCAATATGCACCTATGTTGTTGCGTTTTGCCGGAAAGTTTATTTCTCCTTTCTTTGCGGAAGATATTGTTCATGATGTATTCCTTAAAATATGGGACAAACAAGTGTTTCTGTTATCAGAATCAGAGGTTAAAAATATATTGTTTGTTGCTGTCCGAAATGCTTGTATAGATCATTTGCGTCGTATTAGTTTGGAACAGGAGTTTGCCGACAAGCGTGCTATCCAGCTCAAATTAGATGAGTTGAGTTTTTATGACGGTGCTGATGAATTGTTTATGAGGAAAGACTTAATGGCACATGTGATGGCAAAAATAAATGAACTGCCCGAAAAGAGACGTGAAATCTTCCTGTTATCTTATATGGAAGGGCTTAAAGCGGCGGAAATTGCCGAGAGATTAAACTTATCCACCCGGACAGTGGAAAACCAATTATACAGAACCTTACTTTTCTTACGGAAAGAGCTTCAGACTGCTTTCGTTTATTTATTCATGTTCGTTTAGTGCTGATTTATTTCTATTCCTTACAGTCTCGGAAAATAAAATTCAAAAAAAATAAAGAAGTCGGTGAGTAATTCCTGCTGATTGCTCGTTACATATATAAAAACAGGAAAATAGTATCTATTTATATATGGAAAGCATGACTTCAGATTTAATAATAGGATTTTTGAAAGGCTCGTTGAATGAGAAAGAGATCAATCAGTTTTATGATTGGGTGAATGAAACGCCTGAAAATAAACAGATCTTTTTTGAGGCAAAGATGGTCTATGACGCTTGCTTGTCTAAAGGAAGTAATATTGATATGGATAAGAGCTGGCAGCGGTTACTGGAAAAGAAACAGAAACAGGTTCCGAGGAAAATATACACTCTCTTCCGGAAAGTTCAGGCTTATGCAGCGGTGGCGGTGATAGCTGTTGCTTTTACTTCCGTTCTCTTTTGGTGGTTGGGTGATGCTTCTTCCGTACCTGTTGCCCGATATGTTGGTGGCGATGGAATCGTAGCTGATAAAGTTGTTTTGCCAGACGGCACCGAAATTAGTATGGGGAGTCAGACTAACTTCCGCTATGATCCGCAATATGGAAAAGAAAAGCGTGTTGTTTATCTGGAAGGAGAAGCCTTCTTTAATGTAGCCAAGCAGAAAGACAAGCCTTTTATCGTGGTTGTGAATGGGCAAGAAATAGAAGCTTTAGGGACGAAATTTAATGTTGACGCTTATCCGTCTGATTCCGTGGTAACCACCACATTATTGGAGGGTTCCATTCGCTTGGTTAGTGAAAAGGTAAACACTTCGACCGTTTTAACTCCAAATCAACAATATATATATCACAAAAACAAAGGTTCTTATAAAGTGGCTCAGGTAGATGCTGCCCTTTACACCTCATGGATTTCCGGTTATTACTATTTCCATGAAGAGAATTTAGAGGGTATATTAGCCCGATTGGGAAATATATACGGTGTCAGTTTCCGGATACAGTCTGATAAGTTGAAAGAACGCCGGTTTACCGGGACTTTCTATCGGGGGCAAAACATCAAAGACATTTTGGATATAATTAATATTTCAATCCCGATTCGATATAGTATTAATAATCGGCAAGTGATAATTAATTGAGCCGTATAATCTAATAAAACATTATTATGAACAGTAGTTAGCCTTAAAAAAAGAGAAGAAGATTTTGGCGAATCCTCTTCTCTCCGAGAGATGCACGCATCTCCTAAATTAAACTTCCTTCGAACGGAATAGTATTTAATCTTAAAACTTACAAATGTATGAATAAACAGCCTATTCTCTATGGGTTTGCCCTAAAAAGAAGCATAAAAAATACAAAAATAACCTTTGCTGTTTTGTTGTTATTTATTCTGCAGGGCATAGTTGGTAACGTGTATGCGCAGGAAAAGAAAATATCGATATCAGTAAAAAATGAAAAACTTGAGACTGTGTTACGAATGGTAGAAAAGCAGACCAACTATTTGTTTTTCTATGATTCGGACGAAATCAACAAGCAACAACGAATCACAATTAATCAAACGAACAGTTCCTTGAAAGATGTCCTGGATGCGGTTGCAAGTAAGACCAACCTGTCATATACCATTAAAGGACGTCATATCATTCTGGCTAAAAAGCCCAACGTCTCTTCTACAAACAAAGACGGACGCGCAAGCGGTTCGGAAAAGAAGATAACAGGTATCGTAAAAGATGAAGCAGACCTTCCTGTGGTGGGGGCTAATGTGATGGTTCCCCGAACAAAAAAGGGAGTGATAACGGATATGAACGGTAATTTCTCTTTGGAAGTAGCAGCAGGAGATGAGGTTGAAATCTCATATCTTGGTTATACGACACAAAAAATAAAAATATCCGCTCAAAACTTTCTGAATGTTGTATTGCGTGAAGATGCGAAGTCATTGAACGAAGTAGTGGTGGTAGGTTACGGCTCTGTGAAGAAGTCCGACCTGACTGGTTCTGTCGCTTCTGTCTCCAATACAACTTTGCTTAGAGGTGGAAAAACGAACTCCGCAGGTGCGTTGCAAGGAGAGTTGTCCGGTGTGACCATCACACGTTCGAATAACAAACCGGGTGGAGGCTACGATATAAAGATTCGTGGTATCAACTCTATCACTGCCTCTTCGTCTCCTTTGATTGTCATTGACGGAGTTCCCGGTGGTAATCTGGATTTTGTCAATCCGGACGATATTGAAAAGATTGACGTCTTGAAGGATGCTTCGGCAACGGCTATTTATGGTTCCAGTGGTGCAAACGGTGTAATCATTGTAACGACCAAAAGAGGACAGACTGGTAAGCCGAAAATTTCCTATAACGGTTATATTGGTGTGAGATCTTATACAAATTTGCCCGATATGATGTCCGGTGACGAATATGTGCAGCTGGCGAGAGAGGCTACCCGTGGCGGAGCTCCCAACTATATTTATAAGAGAGACGAGCAAATTTTTACCGACCCGTCCGAATTGCAGGCGGTGAAAGAAGGTAAATATTTCGATTGGTTGGACGCTGTGTCCAGTCCCGCCTTTATGACAAACCATAGCTTGTCGGCAATTGGTGGCACGGAAGCTGTGAAATACGGTTTCTCTGGCGGCTATTATTTCGAAGATGGTATGATTCAGCCGCAAGAATATACACGCTACAACTTGCGTTCGGTAATAGACATCACTATTAATAAGCATGTTTCTTTCGGAGGAAGTATGTATGCGGTTCACAGTATTCGTGAAAAAGGTAACTGGGACTTGTTGCGTGATGTGTTCCGTATGCGTCCTACTCAACATCCCAATAGCTTGGTGACAGGTGAGGAGATATGGAAATATTCCGGCAATAATCTTTTCAATCCGTTGGTTACTTCTCAAAACCAGCGCTCGCAAGTGAAGAGCCTCAACCTGCAAAGCAATATTTATCTTAAAATAACACCTATTGAGAATTTGGAGCTCACTTCTTCATTTTCTCCCTATTTTACACAGACTTCCATGGGGGATTATATCGGAGTGTGGACAAAGGCACAGCAGGGAACTGCCAAAGGTGCTAAGGCGAATGCGACGAAAGATAATTCATTGAGTTGGATTTGGGATAATATTGTGAACTATACTTGGAAGAAGTCCGTTCATTCTATTACTGCGACCGGAGTGTTCTCCGCTCAAAAGTATCAGTACGACAGATTGTATGGTGCAAGCAAGGACTTGTCTTTCAATTCACTTTGGTATAACCTGAATGGGGGAGCTATCGAGAGCTTGACTTCCAATTTCAGCCAGTGGACGATGATGTCTTATGTAGGTAGAATCAACTATGGGCTGATGGATAGATATTTGCTTACAGCCAGCTTGCGCTATGATGGTTCTTCACGTTTGTCCGAAGGAAATAAATGGGCGCTTTTCCCTTCCGCAGCTATTGCGTGGAGAATCACTGAAGAAGACTTTGCCAAGAATCTGGATTGGTTGTCCAACCTGAAACTGCGTTTCAGTTATGGTCAGGCGGGTAATACCAACTCTGTGTCTCCTTATGCATCCGAAGGTACCATTTCGGGGTCTGTATATTATCCGTTCGGAACGTCTACTTCCGTGGGAAATCTTCCTGCCAACATTGCCAATCCGATGCTGACTTGGGAGCGTACTTCAGAATATAACGTAGGTCTTGATTTCGGTTTCTTAAACCAACGGATTTCGGGTAACATTGAGTACTACAATCGTACTACCAATGACCTGTTGATGAAACGCAATATTCCTGTTCATTTGGGTTATTCATCGGTTACTTCGAATGTAGGTTCCGTAAGAAACAGCGGATTTGAGTTGCAGTTGAATACCGCGAATATCATGACCAAGAACTTTGCCTGGAATACGACCATCAACCTGGCTTACAACAAAAACGAAATCGTAAGTCTGGCTGACGAAGAAGATCTTAGCAATTATTCCATTCATCTGCAAGGCATGAGAGGACGCTATTCTGACAAGCGTTTCATCGGTAAGCCGGTAGATACGAACTGGACTCAAAATACAATTGGCGTATGGCAGTTGGGAGAAGAAGAAGAGGCTGCAAAATATGGTTGTGTACCGGGTAACTTCAAGATTAAAGACTATAACAATGATGGCAAGCTGACGGACGATGACTATATCATTGACGGCAAGAGAACACCGGACTGGACAGGAGGTATGACAAATATGTTCAAAATCTATGATTTCGACTTTTCATTCCACATGTATTTCCAGGCGGGAGCCACACAGTACGACCGTTTCTTTGAGAACTTCGCATTAGAATGGAACAGCCAGAACTTCAACAATCTGCGGACTAATTATTGGACGCCGGAGAATCCTTCGAATACCATGGGACGTCCCTCACAAATGGGTTCCAGAGGTAATATCGCTTATGAAAGAACAGACTTCCTGAAAGTTTCCTATATCACACTGGGATATACTTTGAACAAGAGACTGATGTCAAAATGGGGACTGGATAACGCCCGCATCTATGTGACTGTACAGAATCCTTTCATTCTTACGAAGTTCAGAGGTCTTGATCCCGAACAGCCCGATCTTACCAACATAGGAGATACGGACGGTATGACTATGAATGCTTTACTTGGTGTTAATATTTCATTTTAAAAAAACAGATCTATGATAAACAAAAGATATTTGAAGTATACGCTTCTGTTATTCACTTTTGGAATGACTGCTTGTTCTGATTTTCTGGACGAAGTGAACCATTCCAGTCAGTCAGCGGACAAATACTATCAGACAAAGGGTGGATATGAGAGTCTGATTGTAGGTTGCTACTCAAACTTGAAAAATATCTATAATACGACTACTTATCAGATATTTACACAACAAGGTACGGATGTCTTCACACAGAATTATCCGACGGAAGTAGCGGCAATGAATCAGTATACCACTACTTATCAGTCAAATAACGGTACGATTTATGCGATGTGGAGTTCTTATTTCAATGCGTTGAACAATGTAAATGCTGCTATCGATCGTTCGAAGAGTGTCATTTTGAAGACAGACGACCCTGATGGAATAGAACCCAGTGCGTTGACGCAGCTTGTGGCTGAAGCCAAAGCGTTGAGAGCCTGGTATTTGTTTGAGATTGTGAGGAACTGGGGACAGGGACCGTTGAAAATCAACGAGTCTAAAGAGCCGAGCTATACTGTCGAGTATTCGAATGGCGCCGCTTTCTACCAGCAGATTTTTACAGATTTGGAAGAAGCCATTAGTGTTCTTCCCTGGCGTCAAACGGGTTCCAACTACGGACGCATGTCCAAAGCTGCTGCGAAACATATCCGTGCGTTGGCTTATCTGACACGTGGTTATGAAGAGTATGCCGATCCGAAGGATTTTGAAAACGCATTCAAGGATGCGGAAGATGTGTATCTTAATTCCGGACATAAGTTGCTGGACGACTATGCGATGGTTCATCGTCAGTCGAATGAGATAAACGATGAAATTGTTTTCCCTATCGGTTTTGCTGACGGAGCTAACTACAACACCAATATCTGGAATCAATGGTATATGATGCCTTATGCTATTGGCGGATGGCTGGGATTGGGCAAAGACAGTTATTATGGTAATGCGAGTATGCATGTGGAGGCGATTCCTACTAAATTTGCTTATATGATGTATGACTGGCAGAAAGACAGACGTCCTTCTGTGACCTTTATGAGTCCTTTGAATGGTAATGCGAGTACTTCCACAGACGGAAAGGATGCAGGCAAGAACTGGTTCCAGTGTACTACTCCTGTAGATGGAGTGTTCGCCAAAGGCGATAAGATTATCTATTTCCCGGTACCTACCGATCCTGAATATAAGTATTGGGCTGAAACGGACAAGAATGGAGTAAGATACAAAGTGTTCAACTATCCGATGGGAGACGATACAAATTGGGCGAATGATGATTACTACAAACACGCTTATCAGACGACGAACTCAACTTCTCGTACCTGTCTTCCTATCTGGAAATTCAAAGATGGAAACGCGGAGTATAGGGAAGACGAATTCGGTTCGGGAACGCGTGATATCTATCTCTTCCGTTTGGCGGAAACTTGTCTGATTGCGGCGGAAGCGGCAGTGATGAATAACAACGATCAGGCTAATGCCGAAAAATATATTAACTACGTTGTTTCCCGTGCAGAAAAACATTCTCCGCAGGGTGGGCTTTCTCGTTATTCCAATGTCACGATAGATAATATTTTGGACGAAAGAGCAAAGGAACTCCTTGGTGAAGGATCACGCTGGAACGACTTGCAACGCACCGGCAAACTGGCTGAACGTGTATTGAAGTACAACTGGGATGTATCCAACATCTATGGTGGGACAATCAAGACTACCTTGACGCAAGAGTCGTTTGAGAATAAGTTTAAATTGCGTCCGATTCCTTTGCAGTGGCTGAACTCTTTGTCCAATGGTCACGAATTGGGTAACAATCCGGGTTGGTAATTGAATGTTGAACCTTTAAAATGATATTCATATGAAAATGAAATATATACTACCGATATTATGCTTGTTGTTTACGTTTGTTTCGTGTCAGGAAGATAATACGCCTCCGCCGCCCAATCCGAACCCCAACTATACGGAAGTGGGACCTTCTATGGAGTTTGTTCATCCCGGTATTCTACACACGACAGCTTCCATTACCCGAATGCAGAACTTTGTGAATGGGAATGTTTCTCCAGCGGTGGACTGTTACAGACTGTTGCAGCAGAATTCTTTGGCCTCTGCTTCATATATAATTCAAGGTCCTTTCACAACTATTGCTCGTTTTAATCCAGATATGACTCCTCATCCTACCAAAACTAAGAGCGAGGAGGATCACAAAGCTGCCTATCTGAATGCTCTTATGTGGAATATCACCAAAAATGAAGCGCATGCTCAAAAGTCGATTGAGATATTGAATGCTTATGCCGGCACATTGCGTGAGATAGACATGAGTGATAATGACGCTCCCTTGTGCGCTGCTTTGCAGGGATTTCTTCTTGCCAATGCCGCTGAACTGATGAGACATACTTATCCTTCGGTATCAGATACGGATGTCAAATCTTGGGAGAATATGTTCCGTAACGTATTTATTCCGGTATTGAGAAACTTCTTTGCCAAATCTCCTTATGCAAACGGCAACTGGGGAACCGCTGCTATCAAGGCCTTTATGGCGTTCGGTATCTTTTTGGATGACGAAAGTTTCTATAACGAAGCGGTGACGTTTTTCTATGAGGGGCACGACAACGGAAGTTTGACGAACTATATTATGGAGAGCGGACAGTGTCAGGAAAGCGGACGTGACCAAAACCACACGATGCTGGGGATAGGACATCTGGCAGAAGCCTGCGAAATTGCTTATAATCAGGGCAACGAGACGCTTTGGAGTGCATCGGAAAACAGACTTATGAAAGGGTATGAGTATACAGCTAAGTATAATCTCGGATACGATGTGCCTTTTGAACCTTTCACGGATGTGACGGGAGTGAGATGGAATAATATCTCTGATGAGGATAGAGGAAAATTCCGACCGGTATTTGAGATTGCTTACAATCATTACGTAACTCGCAAAGGTCTGGAAATGCCGTATACGCAACAGGTGATATCCAGAATCTCTCCGGAAGGGGATGCAATGTGGTGTGATCATCCGGGATATGGGACACTACTGTTCCGTACAGAATCGGGTATGCCGCCGAGTGAAGGAGCTATTGATGCGAAAGGAACCGAATGGAAGGTCGCTACGGCCAATGCAACGACTGCAGCAGACGGAGATAATTTGGTGGTGACACCTTCTTTGCAAAGCAATGGAAAATATAGAGGTGATATAGAGAGGAAGTCAACCTTCCACGTAGGTAATTATCCTATTGTAGCGGTAGTTATAGAAGGTCTTCCAGCGAAGAAAGCGATAACATTTGACTCTCCCGAATATGGATCTTTAATAAATGATAAAGGTAACCAGCACGGACATGGCACTTATTCTACCGTTGAGAAGGAGTATGGTACTGTTTATTACTGGGATTTGGTGACGGGAGCAAGTTACACGTTAGGTAAGCCGATACCTACGGATCAATCATTCAATATGTCTCTCAAGTTGAAGATTGCTGATCTTGAATATCCGGACGGCGTATCGCCTTATACCGTTAAATGGATGAAATCCTTTAGAAACGAAGCGGAACTGATTAAATATTTGGAAGAAAACTAATCACCTTCCAATTATAAGGTAAAAAATAGGTAAAAAGAGGATAAAGGGAGGGTGTGTCTTGAGTTACTGTAGACTTTCGATACACCCTCTTGTTATTATATACATCATTAAAATATAGGTAAATGATAAAGAAAAGAATACTCTCTTTGTGGATAAGTTTATGCGTTATCTGTATAGCCGGTGCCCAAGAAAAAGAACTGGCTTACTGTAATCGGCAAATACATAAAACATTGAAAGCAATAGGAACTTCTTCGAAACTTCCGAGAGCTATTGAAGCCGGCAAGTCATCGTGGGATATGGTGAGTCCCCACGACTGGACAAGCGGATTTTTTCCGGGAGTCCTGTGGTATGATTACGAATACAGCCATGAACCGGAGATAAAGGAAAAAGCTGTTCATTTTACAAAATTGTTAGAGTCTCTGTCGAGTAAAGTAACCAGTCACGATATGGGATTCCAAATGTTTTGTAGCTACGGTCATGCTTATCGTCTAACGAAAGAGAACTATTACAAAGATGTCCTGCTGAAAAGTGCGGACGAACTGGCAAAACTTTACAACCCCCGTGTAGGCACCCTCTTATCATGGCCTTGGAAAGTGAAAGAAAGCAATTGGCCTCATAACACGATTATCGACAACATGATGAATCTGGAACTTCTTTTCTGGGCTGCCAAGCATGGAGGAGGGAAGAGGCTTTATGATATCGCTTTGTCGCATGCTCGTGTGACGAAAGCTAACCATTTCCGTACAGACGGTTCTTGCTATCATGTAGCTGTCTACGATACTATTACAGGAAAACTCATCAAAGGAATCACTCATCAAGGATATAACGACGCCTCGATGTGGGCGCGCGGACAGGCGTGGGCTGTCTACGGATATACGATGGTCTATCGTGAAACACGTGACAAAGAATATCTTCGCTTTGCCGAAAAAGTGGCAGACCTCTACATCCGTCGTCTGCCTGCCGACTTGATTCCTTATTGGGACTTCGATGCTCCCGATATCCCAACCGCTCCCAGAGATGCTTCGGCAGCAGCGGTTGTCGCTTCAGCTTTGTTGGAACTGTCGACGCTGGAGGACGATAAGGAGCGGGCAGATAAATATTATAAATTGGCAGAGAAGATGCTCCGCAACCTTTCTACGAAGAAGTATCAAAGCCGTGATAAGAATCCTGCTCTTCTGCTGCACTCTACCGGGCACTATCCAGCCGACGATGAGATAGATGCCTCTATTATCTATGCTGATTATTATTACATTGAAGCGCTCATGAGATGGAAGAAGATACGTGCCGGACAATCTTTGTCCGAAGCGAACAAGTTCATGCATCCGGGTATTCTCCATACGAAAGAGAGCCTGGAGAGGATGAAATATTACATAGATCATCGGATAGAGCCGGCTTACAGTTCTTACCGATTGCTCGAAGCTGATTCTTGTGCCTTGTCCACTTATCAGATGCAAGGCCCTTTTGAAGTGATAGCTCGTTTGGGAGTGAACAAACATACCAAACGCCCTAGCGAAGACGATCATAAGGCGGCTTATCTCAACGCCTTGATGTGGACCCTCACCGGAGATGAAGCCCATGCCCGCAAGTCGATAGAGATATTGAATGCTTACAGCGCCATGCTGAAATTAATAGGTCCGAACGACAATGACGACCCACTGTGCGCCTCTCTACAAGGCAGTATGTTGGCGAACGCGGCAGAACTAATTAAACATACCTATTCCAAAGTCACTCCGGCGGAGATTGCCGGCTGGGAGAAGATGTTGCGAACGGTATTCATTCCTGTATTGGACACCTTCTTCAAGGCGAAACCATATACAAACGGAAACTGGGGGGCTGCTGCTACCAAAGCATACATGGCCTTTGGTATTTTTCTGGAAGATGAGGCTCTCTACAATCAGGCAGTTCACTTCTATTACAACGGGCACGACAACGGAACGATTAAGAATTATATCGGCGAGAACGGACAGTGTCAAGAGAGCGGTCGCGACCAAGACCACGTAATGTTCGGCTTGGGTAATTTGGCAGAAGCCTGCGAAACCGCTTACAACCAGGGGGATGAGAAGATGTACGCCGCTTTTGACAACCGTCTGTTGACCGGTTACGAATATACAGCGAAATATAACTTGGGAGAATCCGTTCCCTTTACTACGTGGACTGATATTTCGGGCCGATATTGCAACTGGCAAACAATTTCGGACAAATTACGGGGAGTGTTTCGACCTATCTATGAGATCGTATACAATCATTATGTCACCCGCAAGGGATTGGACATGCCGTATACTCGCCGGGTTCTCTCCAAGATGTCAGTAGAGGGCGCTTCCAAATGGTGTGATGGCCCCGGCTATGGAACATTGTTCTTCCGGACGGATATGGATGATGATTATATTCGATATGCTGATCCATTCGTTGGTACCTCCGACAACGGACATACTTTTCCCGGAGCCTGCGTACCTTTCGGTTTCATTCAAGCAAGCCCCGAAACGGGCAATGACGAATGGAAGTATTGTAGCGGATATAACTTTGCGGATGATTCCTTTATCGGTTTCGCCCAGACGCATTTGAGTGGGACGGGGTGTCCCGATCTGGGAGATGTTCTTCTATTGCCTTTCAGTGGGGAAGTGAAAGACGGAGTCTATAGAAGCAAGTTTGATAAAAATTCTGAAAAGGCGTCTCCCGGATACTATTCCGTCCGACTGACGGATGCTGCTGTGGATGTGGAATTGACCTCCACGCAGCGTACCTCTTTTCATCGTTACGTTTATCATTCCGCTACTCCTGCCCGCCTATTGGTAGACCTTCAGAACGGGATTGTTTGGGATAAAGAACGGCTGAAAACACATGTCTTGTCTGCTGAAGTGGATATGCCCGACAATCATACCATCACAGGTCATCAAGTGGTAGAAAATTGGGTAAAGCGACAATACTATTATGTGATCTCTTTTGACAAACCGTATGTTGTACGTGAAGTGCTTTCATCGGCAGGAGGGGAGAAGGCGAAACGACTTATTCTTGATTTCGACCTTGCTGAAGGTGATACGTTGCAAGTGAAAATAGCGCTCTCTTCCGTTTGCCTGGAAGGCGCGAAAGCGGCGTTAGCGAAAGAGAATCCGGGATGGGACTTCGACAAGATTCGTATGGAGGCCTGCCGGCAATGGAACAATTTGTTTGATCGGGTAAAGGTGACTGGTAGTGACGAACAGAAGAAGAATTTCTATACTTCGCTCTATCACCTGTTTATCCAGCCCAACGACATGGCGGACACGGACGGACGTTATCGGGGTGCTGACGATAAAGTGTATACCTCGAAGACGGGCTCTTATTATTCCACGCTTTCTCTTTGGGACACCTATCGTGCAACTCATCCCTTGTACACCATTCTCTCCCCGGAGCGGGTGGACGGAATGATACAGAGTATGCTCGAACACTATCGCACGATGGGGTATCTTCCTATCTGGGCATTGTGGGGAAAAGAGGCACATTGCATGATAGGCAATCATGCTATCCCTGTCATCGTGGACGCCTATCTGAAAGGATTCCGAGGATTTGACGTAGAAGAGGCGTATGCCGCTATTCGTGGAAGTTCTACCGTAAGCCATCAACATTCGGACTGGGAGGTTTATGATCGTTATGGATATTATCCTTTCGACATCATCCCCAAAGAGTCGGTTTCCCGTACATTGGAGTCCACCTATGATGATTATTGTGTAGCCCGCATGGCGAAATCTTTAGGAAAAGAGAAAGATTATGCTTATTTCTCCCGCCGGGCTTCCTACTACAAGAATCTGTTGGATCCCTCAACGACTATGATGCGGGGAAAGGATTCGAAAGGAAAATGGCGTACACCTTTTAATACATTCTTATTGTCTCATGCCGCTACTTCCGGCGGAGATTATACAGAAGGAAATGCCTGGCAATATACTTGGCACGTGCAACACGACGTGGAAGGATTAATCGATTTACTCGGGGGCAAAGAGAAGTTCGCTAACAAACTGGATTCTTTATTCTTTTTAGAATCATCCGCGGAAAATACAGGGTTTACGCAAGACGTGACCGGACTTATCGGACAATATGCACATGGCAATGAACCTAGTCATCATGTAGCTTATTTGTATAACTATGCCGGACAACCTTATAAAACCCAACAACTCATTCGTGAAATTTTTGACCGTTTTTACCTCCCCAAACCGGATGGATTATGCGGAAATGATGATTGCGGACAAATGTCAGCATGGTATATATTCTCTGCAATGGGATTCTATCCGGTAAATCCGATTGGGGGAGAATATATATTGGGAGCACCACAGGTGGAAGAAGTTACTATTTCATTACCGAATGATAAAACGTTCACGATGCAAGCAAAAGGATTGTCGAATGAGAATAAGTATGTGAAGTCGGTAACGTGGAATGGCGAACCCGTTGAGAATTTCCGGATACATCATTCGGAAATTATGAAGGGAGGGGAGTTAGTATTTGTGATGACCGATAAATATTGAGTGCTTTCGATTAGCTCTCATGCACACATATCGGCTGTCTGTATTATGGGGGAGTATTTGATTTTAATCAATAGTCCCCTTTTCTATTTCCTGTTTTAAAAAACTGTAGACATATATGGCTCCTTGATAATATAAGCCGGAACGTTCGTCTTCTAATTTTGCGAAAGTTTCAGAAGAATACAGTACATCCATAGATTTTTGCAAATCCCATCCGTAGTCGCTCATAAGCATTTCTATCAGTTCTTTTCCTAAAGATTCAACTAAAAATTGTTTTTCCTTATTCATAACTTTTTAGTAAATTAATTGCAGCGGGAGTTCCAAAGAAATATTGTATAGTAGGGCGGATATTATGATAATTCATTCACTAATTGTGATATGTTTATATATCCCTGAATAAATCGTCTTAATTGGAGACCTACAGTATCATCAGCAATGGGACCTATTACAATATCATAATCATGGGCTTGAATATTGGTATTATTGTTTCTATTTAATAGAATAAATTCAGCCCATTCTATGGTATATCCGCCAAACTGTTTGATTTTAATATCACTTTTACCATTTAGAATAGATTCATCAAACATAAACTTAGAAATAACAGGAACCCCTTTTCCTTGTCTGAATGTCGTTAAACTTGCCATCTTTTCGGCTTGTTTAATATCTTCACTCAGATAAAACCCTTTTCCGAAGTCTTTGCCTTTTCTTCCTTTATCAATATCTATTTGGGATATTTCTATATTTGAACCGTGGTAAAGAATCATGCTAAAGCTCCTCCATTTCGTTGACAGATTTTCGTTAAATCATCCACAGCTTCCTCTATGGAGAATGTATGTTCGATATCATAGAATTCTTCTAAGAAATCCAAGCCGGAAAAACGCTTCAGGTATTTGTATGCCTGACTGTTACTTAAGGAATATTTTTCAGCGAAAGCTCCTATACATCCCACAAAATATTCAATTCTGTTAGATAGTTCTCTGTTACTCATAATTCTTTCATTATAGGTGATGAATAAATTTGTTAGCCTTATATGAGGCTTTATTCAATCCTTAAAGACAAAGAAACAAATTAATGAGAGAACTTGCAAGTGTAGTAGATAAATTTTAACTATAACACTAAAAATAATCACTTGACTTCTACGACCGTATGATTCCTTTTGTGATTGAGGACAATGTTTGGATTGGCATAAATTCGACCATACTTCCAGGTGTAAGGATTGGCTATGGAGCGGTAGTGGGAGCCGGTAGCGTGGTAACTAAAGATGTTCCGGCGATGACAATCGTAGCCGGCAATCCGGCACGAATCATCAAAAGATAGAAACAAGCGAATAATATAATGGCTGTTTCCTGATGAGATAGGAATTATACCTGAAGAAACTGTAATTAATAAAGGTGCGTTCTAACTCTAATGAAGGTAAGGTAGTTGAAATAAATATCTTATCTTTTTCTCTTCAAATTCCTCTCACCTCTTCAACATCTTCTGCATCGCTTTGTTCATCGGTGATAGCAGGTGAAGACCTAAGCTTCACCTGCCTTTTCATCAGGGTTTCTTTTGTTTTCAACTAGTTCCATTTTTTGTTTCATACTTTGAAACGAATGGTTTCCCATAGTGAAACAGTTTGTTTCTCGGTGAGAAACGAATCGTTTCACCGTATGAAACTTTTAGTTTCTAGCGCTTGAAACAAAAAGTTTCAGCAGGCTGGAAACTAGTTAGAACGCAGCTTTACCAATTATACTCATCCGTGTAACTGTCAAAGACCGGTTCTTCGGTGATACCTTTCCGGTGAAAAAGTTGGCGGATATAGTTTTGATCTGCGGGGCTTAGGAAGCGTTCTTCGCGATAAAAGCGATAGTAAAGAGTTTTTCCGAAATGCCCGATCAGTTGTTGCTTGATGTTTGTTCCGTCCTTATAAGGTACGTTGTCCAGCAGGTGGCTGATACCCCATGCCACATGTATCTTTTCTGCGTTTTGGAAGTGAGGACAGTCAATGCCGGTGGCCGGAATACACATTGGGTTTACGATGCTGATGTAGGACGTGTCAGCGGTAGTGAGAAGTGCAGCCACCCGACGCAGGCAGTTACAAGCTTTCGGACATTGCTCGTTGTAGCAGCGGGCGTAGTTGAAAGGGACTGTTTTGTTTTTTAATTTATTGTCGTTCATTTTATATTGTATATTACATACATGATTGACAAAGGTAGTGCTTTTATTGTGGAAAGGTACAATTTGAAAAAGAAAAAACGTGAAAGGATGGGTGAAGGGAACACCCTTCACCTATAAACTGCTTATAGATAGGATAATACAAGGAAAAGTGAAGGGTGAAGAGATTGTTCATTATAACTCTTCGCATACCCGCATTTCCATACCTTTATATACCACTACAATCTTGTGTAGTTGCGTGGAGCCAATAGCTTGTTTCACCGTGTCCGTGTCGGCATAGCGGTTGGCCTGGGCGATGGCTTCCTGACGCAATTCCTCCACACGGTTTTCAGAATCGCGATATTTGGCGTACTTCAACTCAACGATGTAGCTGTGCTTCATGTCAGAATATATGTCCAACATGGGACAGAGGAAAATATCGACGTAACCCGCTTGTGTATCTTGCTCGGAGATAGGACGGTAGAAGCGGTTTTGCGCAGTCATGGCCAAGGTGAAGCCGTGAACGAAGAATTCGCCCTTTTGCTTGTCACGCTGGGATGCATAACGTTTCAGGCAGTCGGCAATGTAACTGAAATAGGCTTGCCAATTGCCATCATAGGCGAGCTGACTTGAAAGTTCGCTCTTTTCGTAGCTGCTGAAATTTAAGTCTGCGTCGTTGTAGGTATTCAGCAAATAAGTGTAGAGCTGCTCTTGAACCACCAGGTTCGGAATGGTCAGTTTGGTCTTGCCTTTATCTATTCCGCTAATGGTTAACATTCCGAAATAGTAGAGCAGGCTTATAAAATTGTCCGGATTGGTGATGTTGACGGCAGGGAAACCTTTCTTCAGTTCACCAGTGATATAACCTTGACTCACTAAAGTTTGAATGACGGAAGCATCGTGTGCAAACTCTTTATCCTTTCGAATGAGCATACGCAGCTTTTCATAGTCGATACGTATATTATCTTCTATCATTTCTCGTGGCGCTTTGCCGTTATCTATGTAATTCTTCACGAAGTAGAGCACCATGTTGGAGTTGTACATGGTAGTTTCACCGTAACAATCCTGCGCGAAGCAATAATTGTCGTACCATGGTTTCATTATTTCTATCAGTTCGTCAACAGTATGGCGGAAAGGACTGTTCGTTGAATAGTAAGTCAGCATTTCGCGCACTTCTTCTTCGGTGAACCCCATCATTTGGTTAAATTGAGGGGTAAGTGAGTAGTTTGTGCCGATGTTGAAGCCACTCGTCAGGTCATCCATCGTTACGGGGCTTACACCGGTGATGAAACAACGCTCTATGCTGGAATAAGTTCCTGCCTTCACCTTATTGAAGAAAGCACGCAGATAACCTTCGCCATGCGTTTCATCAGTGTAGCGGTGCAAACTTTCGGCATCGGAAAGGATGGCGTTGGTGAAGTGGTCGTATTCGTCGATGAAGAGATACATTTTCTGTCCGGCACGTTCGCACTCCGAAACCAAATAGTCCAGTTGGTTGACAGCCCCGTCCTTTTCGTCCAATCGTTCTCTGATACCTTGTGGCAGGAGGTCGGAATAGACTTCACAGAAGAAGTCGAAGCGGATTTGGCAATGTGCATCCAGTCCCTTTCGATAATCGTTCAGTTCGCCGGTGATACCTGAAAAGTTGAGGTAAAGCACCAGGTAGCTGTTGCGGTTTGCTGTGGGATGCTTTCCGATGTAGAGGTCGCCGAATAAGTCGTTGAACTTATCGCGGGTACGCACATCGTAGTAGTGTTGCAGTACGTTCAGCGTGAGGCTTTTGCCGAAGCGGCGGGGACGGATGAAGAAAAAGAACCGGTCTGCCTGCTCTATCATAGGAATGAAACGGGTTTTGTCTACATAATAATAGTCTTCGCGGCGGATGACTGCGAAGTTCATCATACCGTAAGGCAAACGCTTTCTGTTGGGTACTATATATTCCATTGGATCCATTTCCTGTCCTCCTGCTGATTTCTTATATTATAACTTGCTTATTAATAGCGTTAACGACACAAAGATAGTAAAAGTTCTTGTTGGGTACGAGGCATCCTCAAAAAAGTATTGGAAAAACTCATTCACACTAAGAATTGCAGCCTTGGCAAAACTATTCTGAAACAGCTGTGAAGGGGCGGAAATAATTCTCGGGGTTAGCTTGTTTTTACTGAAAGATACTGTATTTTTGTGCAGAACTAAAAAATAGATTATGTTGGACATTATTTTGATTGTAATTAGTGCCCTTTGTATGATAGCCGGGTTAGCTGGTTGTATTCTGCCGTTTCTTCCCGGTGCGCCTATTGCTTATGTCGGGTTGGTTATTCTGCACTTCACGGATAAGGTACAATATTCTACGACACAATTCATCGTATGGTTATTGATTGTAGCTGTTTTGCAGGTATTGGATTATTTCACTCCGATGCTGGGAAGTAAATATAGTGGCGGTAGTAAATGGGGTAATTGGGGATGTATCATAGGAACCCTTGTCGGTCTTCTTTTCTTGCCTTGGGGCATTATTCTCGGTCCGTTTCTTGGAGCGGTGATTGGTGAACTATTAGGAAATAAAGAGTTCTCGCAGGCACTCAAATCAGGTGTGGGCTCTTTACTCGGATTTATATTCGGAACTTTACTGAAGTTCGTTGTCTGCGGTTATTTTTGTTATCAATTTATCATAGGTCTTATTCGGTAACCTATTTGATGTTGTAAAACATTCGTAAGAATAACCTATCTATTGCCTTTACATAGAGTACTAAATCGATGTGTGTTCGTCTTTATTGAAGTAGCACATTGAGGTAGTACCATGAAAAAGACTTTTACTTATCTTTCTTTTATCATTTTATTGGGGTGGTTTCCCTCCCTCTTTGCGGGGGAGATTTATGTATCCCTGCAGGGGAATGATAAGAATCCCGGGACAAGGGAAGCTCCGTTTTATACACTAAACCGGGCGATCAAACAGGCTCGTGAATGGCGTAGACTGAATCGGTCGGAAGTAGCTGGAGGAATTTATATTCGTTTGGAAGAGGGTGTTTATGCCCAGCGCAATTCTTTATTTCTTCGTCCGGAAGATAGTGGGACGCCCGATTCTCCAACAGTGATTTGTGCGGTAGATGGTGCTCACCCTGTGATTAGTGGTGGAGTTGCTGTTACAGGATGGAAGCGTGGATGCGATAATCCGGCAATTCCTGAAGAGTTGAGGCAGAAGATATGGTCGGCAGAGGTTCCCCTAATAGGAAATAGAAGAGTCGAAACCCGGCAAATGTGGGTGAATGGCAATAAAGTTCAAAGAGCTGCGCAATTTCCTGACGGAGGAATGGAACGAATGATTGACTTCAATCCGGAGGAACAAACGATAACGATCCCTGCCTCTTATGTGAACAGTTCCCGGGAATCACAGAGTATAACTGGACTACAAAATGCCAGTCAACTCGAAATGACTGTCCATCAACGTTGGGCAATTGCTATTTTGCGTGTGAAAAGTATGGACGTGAAAGACGGACAAGCTATAGTTCGCTTTCATGATCCCGAAAGTCGCTTGGAGTTTGCGCATCCCTGGCCGCAACCCATCATCGGAGGAGAGAAAGGAAATTCTTCCTTCTGCCTGACCAATGCACTGGAATTGCTGGACCAACCCGGTGAATGGTTTCAGGAATATCCTTCCGGCACGATTTACTATTATCCGCAGGCGGGCGAAAATATGGAAACTGCTGAAGTGATTATCCCTGCTTTGGAAACTTTAGTGACCATAGACGGTACATTGTCCCGTCCGGTAAAGCATATACAATTTGACGGAATTACTTTTGAGCATACCTCCTGGATGCGTCCTTCTTATCAGGGACACGTCACTCTGCAAGGGGGATTTCCTTTATTGGATGCCTATAAATTACAAGAACCGGGGCTTCCGGAAAAAGCGGAACTGGAGAACCAAGCCTGGATCACCCGTCCCGAAACAGCGATACGTGTAAGAGGTGCCGAATATATTGATTTCAAGCATTGCACCTTCCGTCATTTATCGTCCACTGGACTGGATTATGAATGGGCAGTCACAGCATCGAGCGTCGAAGATTGTCAATTTACGGATATTGGGGGAACGGCTTTACTGGTTGGCGCATTTCCGGACGGAGGATTTGAGACGCACATCCCTTTTATTCCTGCTGACGCACGGGAATTATGTTCCCATATTACTATCAGAAACAATTTCATAAGTAATGTGACTAATGAAGACTGGGGATGTGTAGGTATCGGTGCCGGATATGTCAGAAACATGGATATTTCTCATAATGAAGTCTGCCATCTGAACTATTCAGGGATTTGTGTAGGCTGGGGATGGACATCGCTGGAGAGCGGAATGTGCAACAACCGGATAGAAGCAAACTATGTACATCACTTTGCCCGTCGGCTATACGATGCAGGCGGTCTGTATACTCTTTCCAACCAGCCGGGTTCCGTCATGCGAAATAATCGGATCGAACATTTAATCGAGGCACCCTACGCTACGAATGACCGTGCTTTTTATATCTATCTGGATGAAGCTACGGACGGATATACAATGGAAAACAACTGGTGCCCCGCTGAACGTTTTGATTCGAACCGTCCCGGGAAAAAGAATGTGTGGAAGAATAACGGCCCTCAAGTGGCGGACAGTATTAAGTACAAAGCCGGAAGAATAAAGCAAGATTGAAACAAATCAATGGATTAACATAGTCATTAATGTACTAGTATAGCAATCAATAAACTAGTGTAATAATCATTAGAACTAGACTAGTATGGTAATCATTCAAACTAATATGATAATTATAGTAATCAATAAACGATATTTAATCAATAAAATAGATGAAACCAACGAACTACCATTTATTTGATTTCCTTGATTTCGATACCGAGTTATCAAGGAATGAGTCGCTTTGGAAAGCATACAAGCCAACGGCTGTTTATGAAAAGGAAGGAGATATTTACGTAACAGTTCCCTTTCAGAAGCAAAAGCTGGCTAACGATATGATGGCGGATACCGATGTTCCCCAGGAGGAATATACGTTAATCATCCGTCAGTATAACATCGGCATCACCCGCCTGTTTCTTGGCTTCGGTGATTATGTACTGACAGATGAGTCGGAAATGCTGCAATTCAGTGACCGGATTCAGAAAGTGCCCCTGTTTATAAAAGAACAAAAAGGAAAATGGATTCTTTCGACGGAAGACGGAACGAAGCGTGCCGTTATCAATGTGGAAGAGCCTCTATTAGACCGATGGAGCGAATTGCTTCCCGACCCTCAAGAAACGCTTGACATCACTTTATACCCTGACGGAAAACGTGAAATCCGCTTGTCAGCCTACGATCATTTTTCGCCTCCCCGCTACGATGCGTTACCTGTTGCCTTTTGCAAACGCGACGGTCGGAAAGAACGTGCAACGCTTTCTTTTGAATGTAAGCCCGATGAATGTTTTGCCGGAACCGGAGAACGTTTCTTTAAAATGGACTTAAGCGGACAGACTTTCTTCCTGAAAAACCAAGATGGGCAAGGAGTCAATAACCGGCGTACTTATAAGAATATCCCCTTCTATCTATCCAGCCGAATGTACGGAACATTCTACCACACATGTGCCCATAGCAAGCTCTCACTGGCCGGACATTCCACCCGTTCCGTCCAGTTTCTAAGCGACCAGGCATTGCTGGATGTATTTGTGATAGGCGGTGATACGATGGAAGATATTCTTCGCGGTTATCGTGACCTGACCGGCTATCCGTCTATGCCTCCTCTTTGGAGTTTTGGCGTTTGGATGAGCCGTATGACTTATTTCAGTGCCGATGAAGTAGACGAAATATGCGACCGCATGCGTGCCGAACACTATCCCTGTGACGTAATTCATCTGGATACGGGCTGGTTCTGTACCGATTGGCTCTGCGAATGGAAATTCAATGAAGAACGGTTCCCCGATCCGAAAAGATTCATCGGGCGGTTGAAAAAGAACGGCTATCGTGTCTCTTTATGGCAACTTCCATACGTTGCAGAAAATGCAGAGCAGATTGATGAAGCCAGAGCCAATGATTATATAGCCCCATTGACCAAACAACAAGCGACCGATGGTTCCAACTTCTCCGCCTTGGATTATGCCGGAACAATCGACTTTACTTACCCGAAAGCAACCGAATGGTACAAAGGATTATTGAAACAACTTCTGGATATGGGAGTAACCTGTATCAAAACCGATTTCGGTGAAAACATTCACATGGACGCCCTCTATAAAGGCATGAAGCCGGAATTGTTGAACAACCTGTATGCCCTGCTTTATCAAAAGGCCGCTTACGAAATTACGAAAGAAGTGACAGGTGACGGCATTGTCTGGGCACGTTCCGCATGGGCGGGATGCCAGCGTTATCCTTTGCATTGGGGAGGCGATTCCTGTAGCTCTTGGGATGGAATGGCAGGTTCTCTGAAAGGCGGTCTGCATTTCGGTCTGTCGGGATTTGCTTTTTGGAGCCATGATGTTCCCGGCTTCCATACATTGCCCAATTTTATGAACTCGGTAGTAGCAGATGATGTGTACATGCGTTGGACTCAATTCGGCGTATTCACATCGCATATCCGTTATCACGGAACCAACAAGCGTGAACCCTGGCACTATCCGGCCATAGCTCCGTTGGTGAAAAAGTGGTGGAAATTGCGTTATTCGCTCATTCCATACATCGTAGAACAAAGTAAACTAGCCATAGAAAGCGGCTATCCGCTCTTGCAGGCACTCATTCTGCATCATCCGGAAGATAAATTTTGTTGGCATGTGGATGATGAATACTATTTCGGCAATGATTTCCTGGTAGCTCCGGTGATGAACAGCGAGAACCGTCGGGATATCTATCTTCCCGAAGGAAAATGGGTGAACTTCTTTACGGGAGAACGTCTGGAAGGAGCATGCTGGCTGAAAGACGTATACGTTCCATTGGAAGAAATGCCCGTATATGTGCGTGCAAATGCCGTGATCCCCATCTATCCGGAAGACGTGGACTGTACGGATGAAATGGATTTAAGCAAGAGCATGGCTTTACGCATAGATAATGATTATAAAGGATTTTGGACTATGATAGATTGTGGTAGAAAATTAATTAATTTAGTATAGTATGAAAACATGGAAGAGTAATTTAGAAGAAACAAAACAACGTTATATAAATTGGTGGAACCATAAAGGAATCGTTCTCAATATGTGGGAACACTTCCAGGAAGGAGTGCAACCACATGCAGAGATAGTACCTCCCGCGCCGGCAAAAGATTTGTCGCAAAAGTGGTTCGACCCTCAATGGAGGGCGGAATATCTGGACTGGTACGTAGCGCACAGCAGCCTGAAAGCGGATATTCTTCCGGTTGCGAATACCCAACTGGGGCCCGGTTCTCTAGCCGCCATTTTAGGAGGAGTGTTTGAAGGCGGGGAAGACACCATTTGGATTCATCCCAACCCGGATTTCACCGATGAAATAGTCTTTAACCCCGAACACCCGAACTGGATTCTTCATAAAGAACTCCTGAAAGCCTGCAAAGCGAAAGCCAACGGACACTACTTTGTCGGTATGCCCGATCTGATGGAAGGACTGGATGTCCTGGCCGCACTGAAAGGAACGGATAGGGTATTATTGGACACAGTGATGCAGCCCGAAATCCTGGAACAACAGATGCAGCAAATCAACGACATCTACTTCAAAGTATTTGATGAACTATACGACATCATCCGTGAAGGCGACGAGATGGCTTTCTGTTATTTCTCGTCCTGGGCTCCCGGAAAGATGAGTAAACTGCAAAGTGATATTTCGACCATGATTAGTCAGGATGATTATCGCCGGTTTGTGCAACCTTTTATTCGTGAACAATGTCAGAAGATTGATTATACCCTTTATCATCTGGATGGAGTGGGAGCCATGCATCACCTGCCTGCCTTGCTTGAAATTGAAGAATTGAATGCGATTCAATGGACTCCCGGAGTGGGCGAACCACAAGGAGGATCTCCCAAATGGTACGATTTGTATAAGAAGATTCTGGCAGGCGGAAAGAGCGTGATGGCTTGCTGGGTGACATTAGACGAACTAAAACCTCTATTGGATCATATCGGCGCGGACGGTGTACATTTGGAAATGGATTTCCATAACGAAAAGGAAGTGGAGCAGGCCATGCGGATTGTTGAAGAATATACCGGTTCTTCTACCGCTGTAAATACCAATAAACATCAACAGGATGCCGACTTGGCAGCTACCGGACAGGAACGTATTTGTATACGGGAAGAACAACACCAGCAAGAGGATAAACTGAAACCTCTGTATGAAGCCATTGTTGCCGGGAAACTGGAACCTGCGGTTGAAATCACCCGGCAAGCCATTGCGGAAGGAATAGCACCCCAAATGATTATCAATAATTATATGATTAAAGCAATGGGCGAAGTGGGACAACGTTTCCAGGATGGAAAGGCTTTTGTTCCCCAACTGTTGATGGCAGGACGTGCCATGAAAGGGGCTTTGGAACTACTGAAACCTTTATTGGCAGGAAGTGCTTCCACTACAATCGGTAAGATTGTCATCGGTACAGTGAAAGGAGATCTCCATGATATTGGTAAAAACCTGGTGGCTTCCATGCTGGAGGGTTGCGGCTTTGAAGTCATTAATATTGGTATTGATGTGACTTGTGACAA
The DNA here is from genome assembly GCF_040913205.1 of Bacteroides sp. MSSM.1001136sp1_RTP21357st2_D2_RTP21359_211015. NCBI lineage: Bacteria > Pseudomonadati > Bacteroidota > Bacteroidia > Bacteroidales > Bacteroidaceae > Bacteroides > Bacteroides sp. MSSM.1001136sp1_RTP21357st2_D2_RTP21359_211015. Next base: position 86,136 of record NZ_JBDFVF010000026.1, read on the forward strand.
GTTTGTGGAAGCTGTGAAGGAAAACCATGCTGACATCTTGTGCATGAGCGCATTGCTGACTACTACCATGACGTATATGAAAGAGGTTATCCAGGCACTAGAAGAGGCCGGTATTCGTAATCAGGTGAAAGTGATGATTGGCGGAGCACCCGTCAGTCAGGGGTTTGCTGACGAAATCGGTGCGGACGGATATAGTGATAATGCGAATACAGCCGTAGCAGTTGCCAAAGAACTGATTGGAAATAAAAAATAGAATAAAAAGGTACGGATTGCACGGATCAACACGGCTCTTAATTACATTGCCTATTAAAACCGTGAAATCCATGTAATCCTTGCCTAAAAGAAAATTAGATTTAAACTTACGTTACTTATTTAATACTTGAATTATGCATGTGAAATTCTTAGAGACATTAGATTGGAGTATTCTGATTGCCTACTTCCTTATTTTGATAACTATTGGTATATGGGCAAGTTCTAAACGAAAAAAGGGGAGTAGTCTTTTCCTTGCGGAGAATTCGTTGAGATGGTATCATATCGGCTTCTCCATGTGGGGGACGAATGTCGGACCTTCCATGTTGATTGCTTCCGCAAGTGCCGGATTTACTACCGGTATTGTTTCGGGGAATTATGCCTGGTATGCATTTGTCTTTATATGTCTGCTTGCTTTTGTCTTTGCTCCCCAATATTTGGGTAGTCGCATTACGACATTGCCCGAATTTATGGGAAAACGTTTCGGGCAATCTACTCGTAACATCCTTGCCTGGTATACCATTATTACCATTCTTATTTCATGGCTTGCATTGACTTTATTTGCCGGTGGAGTCCTGATCCGTCAGGTCTTCGATATTCCTATGTGGCAATCGGCATTGCTGTTACTTGTCATCTCCGCTTTCTTCACGATGCTCGGCGGACTGAAAGCTGTGGCCTACACGAATGTATATCAAATGATACTGTTGATTGTAGTATCAGCCACACTGGCTATCATGGGAATCTATAAAGTGGGTGGTGTAGGAGCACTGGTGGACGCCGTTCCGGCGGATTACTGGAATCTTTTCCATCCAAATGATGACCCGGCTTTTCCCTGGCTACCTATTATCCTGGGTTATCCTATTATGGGAGTTTGGTTTTGGTGTACGGATCAGTCGATGGTGCAACCGGTTCTTGCTGCCAAGAATCTCAAAGAAGGTCAGATGGGAACCAACTTTACCGGATGGTTGAAAATATTAGATGTACCTCTTTACATTCTTCCCGGCATTATCTGCCTCGCTTTATTCCCACAATTGGAGAATCCCGATGAGGCTTATATGACAATGGTGACTCATTTGTTCCCGACAGGAATGGTCGGCTTGGTATTGGCTGTATTGACAGCAGCATTGGTAAGTACTGTCGGCTCTGCATTGAATGCATTAAGTACGGTATTCACGATGGATATCTATGTGAAGAAAATCCGACCGCAGGCCAAGCAGAAAGAGATTATCAGAGTGGGACAAGTGGTTACGGTAGTCGGTGCACTGATCTCTGTGATAATAACCATAGCGATCGATAGCATCAAGGGACTGAATCTGTTTAATGTTTTCCAGTCTGTACTGGGATTTATAGCTCCTCCGATGGCAGCTGTATTTCTCTTTGGCGTATTCTGGAAACGCACCACTACTCTGGCAGCTAATATGGCTCTGACATTGGGAACAGTGTTCAGTATCGGAGTAGGAATCTTGTATTTATGGGTGTTTCCGGCAGAACAATATGATGCATGGCCTCATTTTATGCTGCTTTCCTTCTACTTATTCGTTATCATCGGAATAGGCATGATAGTAGTCAGCCTGTGGGATAAGTCTCCGCAATTGGGCATCTTGAATATGGAAAAGATAGAGGACAAACCTGCACGAATTGTTCTTATCCTATGGGGATTACTTATTGTGACTATGATCGGGCTTTACATCTTCTTCAATGGCCACTAGTTTTTATTCACCACAGAGGACGCAGAGATTATTATCTAATAATAAAAGACTCTGTGTCCTCTGCGTCCTCTGTGGTGAAACTATTTTCTACGAAAACAATTTTCGTACGTACACAGCCCGCAAGTATATTCCAGCTTACGCACATGAGAACCCACTCCGATAATACCACTTACAGATTTGATGGGAATCATCAGGCTGGAATCTGTCAACTGAATACCACAGGGCGAAGCGACCGGAAATAAGGAGAATAGTTTTTGTTGTTCCGATACGTGCCATCCGCAATAGCCGGGGCTGTATCTGTTAGTGTGCTTCCAACCTCTCTTTTCGATAAATGCAGCCAACTCCTTTTCCATGCAATCAGCAGCCTTTTCTGCAATGATGCTCCCCAATGAGTCTGCTATATATGCTTTCACCATGTCGTCCTCTTGCTGAAGCAGATGTTGAAACTCCTCAAATTCAACTCCCGCAGTGGCGGTAAAAAAGGCAAAGGCTTCCGAACCCCGTAGTTGGCGGGCAATGGTTTTACCGATTGTGAGAACCGTATCTTTTACAGTCAGTGTTGCTTTTTCAGTGTCAAGCAGTCCGTCAGTGAGGAAAAAGAAAAAACGGGGACGAAGAAGGGGAGTGATACGGTCAAGTAACGTATTTATTTCTTCTATAACCATTCCATCCGGCATAGAATCTTTATATCCCATCGCCTCGTAAATATCTGACGATGGGATTTGCAGTTTCTGGTAAGTAAGTTCCTGTTCAACCATTATTGAACTCTTCCAATGCGGTATAAAATGCGTCTATATTAATAGAAGACGTATGTGGCGGAATATCACAACCACTTGACAATACGAAATTAGGATATGCACGGGTAGTCTCCAATAGTTGCAAAGTCGCTTCCTTCATAGTCTCCGGGCCTGCCATCTTGAAAAGGCTCACCGGGTCCAGATTTCCCATTGCCAGTGCATCGGCCGGAACCTCTTTCAACGCTTCCTCCATCTTGATTTTATTCCCGAAGTGGTAAGCGGCTGCACCGGTATAAACCATCGCTTGTGTGCAATTCCCTGTGTTTCCGCAATTATGAAGTACTACGGCAAAATGATCATCCTGTACCTTCTCTATTATTTCTTTCACAAATAAAGAAGAATATTGCAGGCAATCTTCGTTGGATAACAGTCCCGCAGCAGGTTCAGCCATGACTACACCGTTCACACCGGTTGCTTTCAATGCCATGCAATAGCGGGTGATGAAGTCACTGCATTTTCTTAATAACGTATTGGCTGCATCGGGGTTAATGTAAATCAGCATCATGATTTCCGACATATCATACAAACGTCCGGCCAGCGAATAAGGACCGATGCAACCGGCAAAAACCGGACGGTCTGTTACATTTCTGGCTGTCAGCATATTTGCTTTAAGATATTCCGGGATTCTTCCTTTGTTTAATGCCGGAATCTCCAGTTTCTCAATAGCTGCCTCGTCTGCCAGTAAACGACCGGATACACTGGGTACCTCATTTTCCGGAAAGATAATCTCTGCCCCGAAAGCTTCCGCTTCTACCGTCAGATCCATGATGACGGTTGCGGCCGCCGCCGGGTACTTGCCACAAAGAGCCTTGATAGCCTCATAATGAACCTGTCCGTTTGTTACCGCATCATGCACCGTTTTCCCGATAAATTCGATACCCGGATGTGTCATGATCGGAATTGCAATCGTTTCCTTACCTTGGATCGTTTGGCTGATCCATTCTTTCATATTCAGTCTACCCATAATTTTAGTTTTTAATATCGTCTTGTAATAAAGACGAAGTTACCCCTCTTTTGTAATCTCGTATATGATAAAATCTGATACCGGTATAAAAATAAAGCTGCTCTTCTTTCTGAAGGGCAGCTTTACACCTATTTGATTTATCTTCGAGCTTTATTTTACCGGAATCTTATCAATACGGTTCTGATGGCGTCCGCCGTCAAATTTGGTAGAGAAGAACTCTGTCAAAATCATGTCCGCTTCTTCAGTGCTGATGAAGCGTCCTGGCATAACCAGTACATTAGCGTCATTGTGCTGACGAGCCAGGTGTGCGATTTCTGCATTCCAGCAGAGAGCGGCACGAACCCCTTGGTGCTTGTTCAGCGTCATATTGATTCCGTTTCCACTGCCGCAGATAGCGATACCGGGATAACATTCTCCCGATTCCACTGCAAGAGCCAGCGGATGAGCATAATCCGGATAGTCTACGCTTGCGGTAGAGTTAGTTCCGAAATCCTTGTAAGCCCAGCCTTTTGCTTCCAGCCAGCCGCGAACATATTCTTTCAGTTCAAAACCGGCATGGTCGCATGCTAATCCGATTGTTTTCATTAGAGCATTGCTTTTACTTGGTTATATACGTTCTCGGCAGTAAATCCAAGTTTCTCATCCAATACTTTGTAAGGAGCAGAGAAACCGAAAGATTCCAATCCCCAAACTTTACCGTGGCAACCTACCAGACCTTGAAGAGTGACAGGCAGACCGGCAGTCATACCGAAAATCTTCGCATCTGCCGGAAGAATAGCTTCCTGATATTCTTTCGGTTGGTTGCGGAACAGACCTTCAGAAGGAGCAGATACAATGCGTACCTTCACGTCCTCTTTGCGAAGCAACTCTGTGCCGGCTACCAATGTAGACACTTCAGAACCTGAAGCCACCAGGATAACATCCGGATTTTCGTCGGAACCTGCTACGATATAAGCACCCTTGGCTGCTTGTTCGTAATCAGTTCCTGCCGGTAAATTGGCAATATTCTGACGAGAGAAGATCAATCCTGTAGGAGTAGACATATTTTCCATAGCAAGTTTCCAAGCAATGGTTGTCTCTTCTGCATCAGCCGGACGAAGTACCAACATAGAGTTGTGTCCCTTATGATTTTTCAGTTTTTCCATCAGGCGGATTTGAGCTTCCTGTTCTACCGGTTCGTGAGTAGGACCGTCTTCACCTACGCGGAATGCGTCGTGTGTCCAGATAAATTTCACCGGTTGTTCCATCAAAGCAGCCATACGTACGGCAGGTTTCATGTAGTCGGAGAATACGAAGAATGTACCGCAAGCAGCGATCACACCACCGTGGAGAGACATACCGATACAGATACAAGCCATTGACAATTCAGATACACCTGCCTGGAAGAATGCTCCGCTGAAATCACCTTTCTTGAAAGAATGAGTCTTTTTCAGGAAACCGTCAGTCTTGTCAGAGTTAGAAAGGTCGGCCGAAGCAACGATCATGTTTTCTACCTGTGTAGCAAGTGCGCCCAATACGGTTGCAGATGCAGCACGAGTAGCGCTACCTGCTTTCTGTTCGATAGCAGCCCAGTCCACTTTCGGAGCTTTGCCCGAGAAGAAGAGTTCCAGTTTTGCTGCCAGTTCCGGGTTTGCTTTCGCCCATGCAGCTTTCTTTGCATACTTTTCAGCAACGATCTTCTTCAGTTCTTCTGCTCTTTTTGCATACAGTTCGGCTACTTCCGGGAATATAACGAACGGGTTAGTAGGATCACCACCCAGATTCTTGATTGTATTTACGTATGCGTCGCCGCCGAGAGGAGCACCGTGTGTAGCGCAGTTAGCTTCATAGCTGCTGCCGTCTGCCTTGCGTGCACCTTTACCCATTACGGTTTTACCGATAATCAGCGTCGGGCGTTCTTTTTCAGCCTGTGCTTCTTTGATTGCCGCACGGATTTCGTCAGGATCATTACCGTTGATACTAAGTACGTTCCATCCCCATGCTTCATATTTCATGGCAGTATCTTCAACGGTTACGTCTTTCGTTTCTGTAGAAAGCTGAATATCGTTGGAGTCATAGAACATAATCAGGTTGTCCAATCCCAGTGCACCGGCAATACGTCCGGAACCTTGAGAGATTTCTTCCTGAATACCACCGTCAGAGATGTAAGCGTAAATGGTCTGATTCATCACCTCATTGAAACGGGCTTTCAAGAATTTGGCAGCGATAGCAGCACCTACTGCAAAAGTGTGTCCTTGTCCCAGCGGACCGGAAGTATTTTCGATGCCACGCATGATATCCACTTCAGGGTGTCCCGGAGTAGGGCTTCCCCATTGACGGAATTCTTTCAGCTCGTCCAGCGTGAATTTTCCTGTCAATGCCAACGTAGAATAAAGCATCGGAGACATGTGGCCCGGGTCGAGGAAGAAGCGGTCACGTCCTTCCCAACGGGGATTTTCAGGATCGTATACTAGAAACTCAGAGAAGAGTACATTTACAAAATCAGCACCACCCATGGCGCCACCCGGGTGACCGGAATTGGCTTTCTCAACCATTGAAGCAGCAAGAATACGGATGTTATCCGCTGCACGATTCATAAGTTTGTTATCGTTCATATCATTAAAATTTAATTGATTTCTGTCAGATTGTTCGCAAAGATAACTCTTTATGTGGATTTAACAATCCAAAAGAGCTATCTTTTTTATCGACAATTTTACGGTCTTCTTGTTTGTGATACAATAAGTAATTGCTCTAAAATTACTGTAACTCTAAAGTAACAATGGACTTAGCAGGAAGTTTTACCTTCATTGTACCTTTATTGATTTTTACCTCTTTGAAAGGTGCCGGTTTTACAATATTAGGTTTTTCAAAAGAATTGTAATCGGTCAGTTTGGAAGCGGTCAGAATCTCTCCGGTAGCTTTCTTGGCTTTCGTATCACCCAGATTGATGGTGATTTCCTGCGCTTCATCAGCATCTACATTGGAAAGAGAAATATGGATCACCCCATCTTTATTTTTGGAAGCTGTGGCGCTCACCATCGGTACAGTGCGGTTATCACGTACACTTATCTTTTCGCAAGTCAGGTCGATAGGAAGATAAGTGGCATCTTGGTGTACTTTATACATCTTGAAGACATAATAAGTAGGCGTCAACACCATTTCTTTGTCTTTCGTCAGAATCATCGATTGAAGTACATTGACAATCTGTGCGATATTTGCCATCTTCAGGCGGTCTGTATATTTGTGGAATACATCAAGACTTAAAGAAGCCACGAAAGCATCACGCAACGTGTTTTGCTGATACAGATGTCCTTTGATGGTTCCGGGTTCCTCATCCCACCAGGTTCCCCATTCGTCCAGTAAGAGAGCGATTTTCTTGTCCTTGTCATATTTGTCCATGATGGTACAATGTTTCTTGAGTACATCTTCCACTTCCAGACATTTGCCCATCGTCCAGTAATAATCATCCTTGTTGAATTGAGTGGCTGATCCTTTGCTGCCACTCCATCCGGTTACGGTATAATAGTGCAGAGAAAGACCGTCCATCCGGTGTCCTACACGATTCATCAATACATCTGTCCATTTGTAATCATAGTCACTTGCGCCACTGGCAATCTTGAACAGACGGTTGCCGTCATAATTGCGGCAATAAGTAGAATAACGACGGTATAAGTCTGCGTAATATTCCGGACGCATGCTGCCACCGCACCCCCAGCTTTCATTTCCTACGCCGAGATATTTCAATTTCCATGCTTTGTCGCGACCATTCTTACGGCGAAGGTTAGCCATAGGCGAGTCTCCGTCAGAAGTCATATATTCCACCCATTTAGCAAGCTCTTCCACTGTGCCGCTACCTACATTTCCACTCACGTATGGTTCGCAACCCAGCATCTCGCAAAGATTCAAAAACTCGTGGGTTCCGAAACTATTATCTTCAATGGTTCCGCCCCAGTTGTTGTTCACCATCTTCGGACGGTTCTCTTTCGGACCAATGCCGTCCATCCAGTGGTATTCATCGGCAAAGCATCCGCCCGGCCAGCGAAGGACGGGAACGGACAAGTCTTTCAGTGCATTGAATACATCTGTGCGGTATCCCTTGATATTGGGAATATCCGAGTTTTCGCCTACCCAAAGACCGCCGTAGATACATGAACCCAGGTGTTCGGCAAACTGGCCGTAAATTTCCTTCGGTATGATTTCTTTGCCTTGGTCGGCATGTACGGTTATGGTAGCACTCTTTTGTGCAGAAAGAGATACGGATGCTGCTAGAAAAGCCGTGCTGACTAATAGTTTTGCTTTCATAAATGGTATTTGTTTAATGATTATTTGAGTAAACGCACTTCATAAACGGCAGAGGTCCATTCCGTCCCGTCAGGGATAAAACGTATCGGACAACTACCCGTATTCAATTTTTGAGGCAGAACGTATGAAAGGGTTATGAAACCGTCTTTATCCGCTTCACTGATAGTCGGATGAACAGCCAACTTTTCGTTATTCAGAAGAATAGCCACTTTATTGCGGTCATCTTTCCGTACCGTAATCAGGAGGCGGCTTGCTTCTTCTTTCACTTTCAACTGATAGCCGAACCAACCTTTGGCACGTCGGAAATGCCGGTCTTTATTCGTCCCTGTTTCTGCCTGCTCATACTGGATGCCATGGTCAGACTCCGGCTGCTGTTCGCCGGGGAAGATCAGGTCAATGGTTTGATTAGCTAATTCCGTTGCTTTTCGTTCAGCCGTTGCCATCTCTTCCTGAATCGCTTTAAACTGCTCTTCGCTTGCCTGCCGGAAATAAACGGCATAACGGGAATTGTGCAGGCGGAAGAACGGGACGAGTTTCAATGCTTTGCCTTGTGCAGGATACACCTCTCCGTTATAGCTGAAAGTAATCCGGCTATTCTGTTCTTTCTGAAGAGATTTGCAGATTGAATCAGGATTTCCTATCAATATCGGGATTTCTTGCAAAGGAATTTGTTTGCCATGAGCGATATGTCCGCCACGGCTGTCATCGGCATATAAACCATCAAGATGTTCAGTGCCTGTGGAAGCTGCAAGAACGATCGGACCATATAAGAAAGCATAATAATCTTTCTTGTCGGGAATTTGTTCCACGCTGACTTTCATAGGCAAGTGGAAAGTAATGACATCCCCTTTTTCCCATTTGCGGGAGAGAGGAAGATACTGGTTACCTTTTGCCATAACGAACATTTTTCTTTTTCCATTGATGCTGACGCTATATCCTTTGGATTGGTTCGCCCATTCCGGAATACGTATCATTAAAGTACGTTTTTTCTTAGGCGCTTCATCTATTCGCAAAGTTACCTTGCCGTCATCGGGGAAACGGGTTTCCTGTGTCAAAATAATGCCTTGCTCTTTCCAGGTCAGTTGTGAAGGAATGAAGAGATTGACATAAAGAGTGTCTTTCCGATACGCATAGATAAATTCGCCGTATTTGGTATGATTCTCCAAGCCTGAACCTACACAGCACCACATGGATGTTTCCGGTTGTGAGTACACACGATAGTGTCCCGGACGCATAGGAGTGAAGTAGACAAATCCACCTTTATCCGGCTCTTGTGACGCTAAGATATGATTGTAAAGCGCACGTTCGTAATAGTTTACGTAGTTGGGATCAGGTTCGTTTGTTTGATTCGGATTGTGAGAATTCTGATAAAGCATTTTGGTAAGACGGAGCATGTTGTAAGTATTACAGGTCTCCGGTCCTTGAACGTCGTTCAGCATGGACGTGAAGTTATCCGATGGATGGAAATGTTCGCGGACGCTATTTCCTCCGATGCAGACAGAACGGTGATTGACTACCGTGTTCCAGAAAAAACGGGCGGCATGATCCCATTCTGCAGCATGATTCCAAGTCTTGTCGTCTTGTGAAAGTTCGGCTATTCGCTTGTAGCCGATCACTTTCGGAATCTGTGTGTTGGCGTGCATCCCCGTCAATTTGTCTTCCTCTTTGATAAGCGGGTCGAGGATAAGGTTGTGAGAGAAACGGCGTGCCAGTTCCAGATACTTCTTGTCGCCTGTGATTTCGGCTACGTCAGCGAACGTTTCGTTTAATCCGCCATGTTCGCTGCGAAGCATATCCTGCATTTGTTCGTCACTCAAGCCGGAAGTGATATCGATCATCCAGTCTGTAAAAGCGATAAGCATTTGGCGTGCAAGGTCGCTTCCTGCATAGATATATGCATCCCGCAATCCGGCGTAAGTCTTATGTATATTGTATAGAGGTACCCATTTGCCGTTAAGGTCGAAACCTCCAGCACGGATCTTCCCTGCTTTTATATCTTTCCAAAGTTGAAGGCTTCCCGGAGTTCCTCCGATGAATCCTGTGCCGACAGTTTGTTGTGCCCGGTTCAACTCATTCAGCATGTAGTTGAGGCGATTATAGACTGCGGTATCTCCGGTGGCGGCATACATCATGGAAAGTGCGGATAAATAATGTCCGCCGATATGTCCGTCCAATCCGGTATTTTCCCAATTGGTGTAGCTGGGGGCTTTAGGCTGTAACCCTGCTTCGCGGAGAAAAGGAGCGAGCAGACGATCAGGGTCTAATGCAAGTATGTAATGTAAATCAGTCTGTTGAGCTTGCAGAAACGGACTATCTAATAGTTTCACATTCTGTAAAGGGAAGTAAGACACTTGTGGGGCGTTTTGAGCTTTGCCCAGTGAAGTGGACAGGACAAGTGCAAGTATGAACGAGGTGGTTTTCATGATAATAGTCTCCCCATCTCTCTCTCCAAAAGAGGAGAGGGGTGGAGATAATTAATGTTAATACTTAGTTAGAATTGACTCTTGATAAACAGCGATTTATCGGCAATCTTTGATGAATAACAATGGATTGCCGACTGTCAATTATTTAAATTTGACTGCTGCCTCTTCGATAGGCAATCCTGCCTTATAGTTTTCGATGTATGTATTGAAGCCGGCTACATCTTCGGGTGTAGGTGATACCTCGATACCCGCGTCACCGACAAATACGCTTTCATCCAGAAAATCGGCAAGAGATTGTTTCTTTTCATTGTTCACGAGGTAAGAACCTAACAGGGCAATACCCCAGGCACCACCTTCGCCGGCTGTTTCCATCACAGAAATAGGCGAGTTGATAGCTGCAGCAAGTATTCTTTGACCTACTCCTTTGGTTCTGAATAATCCTCCGTGACCAGTAATTCTGTCCACTTTGATTTTTTCTTCGTTGAACAGGATATCGTTACCAATCTTGAGCACTCCTACTGAAGCATACAAGTGGGTACGCATAAAGTTTGCCAGGTTGAACTTGTCATTTGCCGAGCGTACAAACAACGGTCTTCCATCAGCAAATCCTGTTACGGGCTCGCCTGAAATATAATTGTATGAAAGCAAACCTCCGCAATCGGTATCACCGGTGAGCGCAATATTGTAAAGTTTGCTATAGATTTCATCCATATCTACAGGTATGCCCAGAAGTTCCTGATATTCCTTGAACAGGTTGACCCATGCGTTGAGATCAGAAGTACAGTTGTTGCAATGCACCATAGCTACCAGACTTCCGTCAGGAGTGGTCACCATGTCAATCATTTCGTATGGCTTCGACAAATCTTTCTCCAATACAATCATAGAGAATGAAGAAGTACCTGCCGATACATTTCCTGTGCGTTGTTTAACAGCATTGGTTGCCACCATTCCGGTACCTGCGTCTCCTTCCGGCGGACAAACCGGTATTCCTGCTTTCAAATGACCCGATGCATCGAGCTTTTTACTTCCTTCCGGAGTGAGGACACCTGCATTTTCACCTGCCGATAATACTTTAGGCAGAATATCTTCCAGTTTCCAGCTATATTCTTTCGGAGCAATCAGTTTATCGAACTTAGTCACCATTTCAGCCGAATAGTTGTGGGTTGTCGGATCGATAGGGAGCATACCCGATGCGTCACCGATACCCAATACCTTTTCGCCAGTTATCTGCCAATGCACATAACCTGCCAGAGTAGTCAGGAAATCAATGTCATTCACATGCGCTTCATTGTCCAGGATAGCCTGGTACAAATGAGAAATGCTCCATCGCAGCGGAATGTTGTAGACAAACAGTTCTGATAAGGCTGCTGCTGCCCGACCTGTATTCGTATTTCTCCAGGTGCGGAAAGGCACGAGGATTTCTTCTTTTTTGTTGAACGGCATATAACCATGCATCATGGCGCTGACGCCGATAGCAGCCAGCGTCTCAATCTCTATGCCATATAAGTTCTTTACGTTAGCGCGAAGATCAGCATAGCAATCTTGCAGTCCCGACCAGATAGCTTCAATATTATAAGTCCAAAGTCCGTCAACTAGCTGGTTTTCCCAAGTGTGGCTGCCTTGAGCAATAGGCTTGTTTTCCTGGTCAATCAAAACTGCTTTAATTCGTGTTGACCCCAGTTCAATACCAAGAATGGCTTTGCCTGCTTCGATGGTTGATTTTGCATCTAATTTCATGTTGAAATCAATATTTTAAGGTTTAGCAAAGCGCTTTATTCAACATGTAATAAACTTCGTTCATGCGCAGTTCTTTCTTGAAGCAGCTGATCGTAGTATCCTTGTTGATATGTACCATTTCGATACCTGCGATTTCAGCATAATCTTCCCAATATTCTGCTGTCAGGTCGTAAGAGAAGCAAGAGTGGTGAGTTCCACCAGCCAAGATCCATGCACCTGCACCTACTTCGAGGTTAGGCATCGGAATCCAGAGAGCAGAAGCAACCGGCAACTTGGGCAGCGGTTTCGGTTCGATACATTCCACATCGTTCACAATCAGACGGAAACGGTTACCCATATCTACTATTGTAGCCGTGCATCCTGCACCAGTCTTTGAAGTAAATACCAATCTTGCTGTCTGGCTTTTGCGGATACCTATACCGAGGAAGTGTACTTCCAGGCGAGGTTTGTTGGCTGCGATAAGCGGGCAAATTTCCAACATGTGTGACTGTAGGATAGAGCTGTTGGCACCGTCGAAGTTCAGTGTATAGTCTTCCAGGAATGAACAACCTCTGGGAAGTCCCTGATTCATCACCCATACCGTACGGTAAAGAGCAGCCGATTTCCAGTCACCTTCAGCACCGAATCCGTAACCTTCCGCCATCAGACGTTGTGAAGCAAGACCCGGGATCTGATCGAAACCATTGTATTCAATGTCGCCCAAATCGTCAAAGTTGGTCGTAAATCCTTTAGCACCTTTAGCTTTCAGGATAGCACGCATGGCAAGTTCTGCTTTAGCGGCATTCCAAACTTTCTGATAAGCTTCAGTCGATTTGTCTTCCAAAGAAGCATCGTGGTCGTATTCTTTGAAGTAGGTAGCTACCAATGCATCTACATCTTCATTCTTGATTTCTTTATGGTATTCCATCAATTCGCTTACCGGACAATAATCTACATGGTAACCCATACGTTGTTCAGCTTCCACTTTATCACCGTCGGTTACAGCTACATTGTTCATCTGGTCGCCGAAACGGATAATCAGCATATCCTGTGAGTCTGCCCAACCGGCACAAACACGCATCCAGACAGCGATCTTGTGCAAAGTGTCTTCCTCTTTCCAGTAACCTACCACTACTTTACGACGGATGCGCATACGGGTACAGATATGTCCGAATTCGCGGTCACCGTGAGCTGACTGGTTCAGGTTCATGAAGTCCATGTCCATTGTATCCCAAGGAATTTCCTTGTTGAACTGTGTGTGCAGGTGCAACAATGGTTTCTTCAACTGTTGCAGACCATGAATCCACATCTTAGCAGGAGAGAAAGTATGCATCCAAGTGATAACGCCGACACATTTTTCATCGTTATTGGCAGCTTTGAATACAGTTTCCACTTCTTTAGAAGAGTTGGCAGTACCTTTGTATACCACCTTAACAGGAAGTTTACCGGATTCATTCAGTCCGTTTACCATTTCATTAGAGTGTGCGTCTACTGCGATTACTGCGTCACCTCCGTACAGAAGCTGTGCTCCTGTTACGAACCATACTTCATATTGATCAAATACGTTATTCATAATGTTATTGCTTTAATTTTTAATATCTGTTTTTTTAATTGTTACTGTCCATAATAAGCATTCGGACCATGCTTGCGGCTGAAATGTTTTTCTACCAGCAGCGGGTTCATTGTTAAATTCGGGTTTACCGCATAAGCGATACTTGCCATTTTGGCTACCTGTTCCATTACCACGGCGTTGTGTACAGCATCATGCGCATCTTTTCCCCAAGAGAAAGGACCGTGATTTTTTACTAACACTCCCGGTGTATGTACAGGATTCAATCCTTCAAAACGTTTCACTATCACATTACCGGTTTCCAGCTCGTAAGCGCCTTTCACTTCCGCTTCCGTCATATCTGCCGTGCAGGGAATAGCGTCATGGAAATAATCCGCGTGAGTCGTTCCGATGTTCGGAATGTCGCATCCCGCCTGTGCCCAGGCAGTCGCATAAGTAGAGTGAGTGTGTACTACTCCGCCAATCTCCGGAAATGCTTTGTAAAGTACTACGTGAGTAGGAGTATCCGAGGATGGCTTCAGTCGTCCTTCAACGACCTTGCCATCCAAATCCACTACTACCATATCTTCGGCCTTCATATCATCATAACTTACACCACTGGGTTTGATTACTACCAATCCGCTTTCACGGTCGATAGCAGAGACATTGCCCCAGGTAAAGATGACTAATCCATGCTTTACCAATTCAAGATTGGCATGAAATACTTTTTCTTTTAGTTCTTCCAGCATAATGATTATATTTTAAATTTCGGGTCTTTGCGGTAAGCCTTGCCGTTGAACTTATACAAGGCAGCGCCCCGTTTGGAACCCAGTTTATCAATTTTATCAGTCTTTTCTATATAATCCATTTCAGCCACTCTTTTACGGAAGTTTCGTTTATCCATTGTTTCACCGTAAATGGCCTCATATAAACTTTGTAATTGGGATAATGTAAAGAGTTTCGGAAGCAGATTGAATCCGATAGGTTCTACGGATGCTTTCTGTTTCATCAGTTCCCGTGCTTTTTCTACCATTTCAGGATGGTCGAAGATAAGCGGGGGAAGTTCGTTCATATTCACCCAGTAAGCATTGTGCTTCTGAACCAGTTTCCGGTCATACTCATTGATGTTAATCAATGCATAGTAAGCCACGGAGATAACCCGTTCACCCGGATCGCGGTCGATTGCTCCGAAAGTTCCTACCTGTTCCATGTAGACGTTTTCCAATCCGGTAAGCTCATGCAATACACGTTTGGCGGCATCATCCACACTTTCATTGTTTTGCACAAATCCTCCCATCAGTGACCATTCACCCATTGCCGGCTCGAAGTTTCTCTTTAACAATAGCAAGCTGATTTCCCCTTCGTTGAAACCAAAGATGATACAGTCGATGCCGACATAAAAGGTGGGATTCGAGCTATAATAAGCCTCCCCCCGGTTCTTTCCAAAAGAGAGGGAGTTTGAGCTTATCATTGACTCTTGTGAATTATCTTTATCCATTTAGATTGTGATTTTAGTTATAATAAACCAGTCTTTCCGTTGGCAAGACTATTTTTAGATTCCTTCAACCTTTCCCAAAGAGAAGGTTGAAGGAAGGGCTTATTTTTTACCAGAAATACCAGTAGAAAGCACCTGTAATAGCCAGAATAATTACAGTATGAATAATATCCCAGTGATTCCAGCTTGCACGTGTAGCTGCTTTTTGTTCTTTGGTAGCTGTACCGAATACTAATCCCTGAATCTTTTCTGCAGTCGGAGCTTTGGTTGCCAGGCTGACTACGATTACTACAATAATGCAGAACAAGAACATCCATCCACAGAAGAATAACCAGTTCATATCATAGAACAAATATTTGAATGTAGAATCTGCTACTTCACCTGCATTGCTATAATATACTTTTGCACCGAGGCGAGTTAAACCGATTACCATACCAGCAATCAATCCCCACATACCACCCTGGGCGGAAGTACGTTTCCAACAGATACCCAGTAAGAAAGCCGCAGCGATACCAGGAGCTAGTACGGATTGAACGTCCTGCAAATAAGTATAAAGTACATCGCCTACACTACGCATGATAGGAATCCAGAGAATACCTAAAATAACGATTACAACCGTTGCAACCTGACCGATACCTACCAGTTTCTTCTCCGGAGTTTCAGGTCTGAAACGTTTGTAGAAGTCGATAGTAAACAACATGGCTGATGAGTTAAACAGAGATGCAAGAGAACTCATCAAAGCAGCAAGAATACCACATACTACCAAACCTTTCACACCGGCAGGCAATAATTTGGCTACTAATGTCGGGAAAGCGGCATCAGCATTTGCTGTTCCGTTAGCCAGCATCGGCAAGAAACCTTCGCTACCGGCACCGATATATTTTTGATGTAATGCAAATGCGATCATACCAGGAATCAAGAAAAGGAATACAGGTAACAATTTCAGATAAGCACCGAAAATGGTACCACGACGAGCTTCCATTTCATTTTTACCTGAAAGTACACGTTGAACGATGAACTGGTCGGTACACCAGTACCAGAAACCGATAATAGCCGAACCGATCAAAGCGCCCAACCAAGGGAAGTTTGCATCATCATTGCTACGAATCAGGTTAGTCATCGTATCACCATAATCATTGACGGTAACAGCCCCGCAGACTCTCATCATTTCATCCCATCCACCTAATTCTTTGAAGCCGAGTACCAGAATTATTAATGATCCTAGCAGTAGGATAGGGGTTTGAAGAACAGAAGTGTAAAGAACTGATTTCATACCACCGAAGATCGTATAAAGTGCAGTTAACACTACCAGACCGATAGCTGCAATCCAGAAGAAATCAATTCCCCAAAGCTCTTTGATACCGAATACTTGTTGGAATACAAGACCACCGGCATATACAGTCACAGCTACTTTGGTTAACACATAACTCACCAAAGAGATGACCGACAGGATGGTACGTGATTGAGGATTATAGCGGCGTTCCAGAAATTCCGGCATTGTATATACCATGCTTCGTGTGTAGAAGGGTACAAACACCCATCCCAGAATCAAGATCATCCATCCCTGAATTTCCCAGTGTGCCATAGCCATACCACTGGATGCACCGGCTCCTGCCAGTCCGATCAAGTGTTCCGAACCGATGTTGGATGCGAAAATAGAGGCACCGATCGCAAGCCATGTTGCGTCGCGTCCGCCCAAGAAATAATCTGCCGAGTCATTTTGTTTTTGTCTGACTACCCAAACAATAATACCGATCAGAGCCAGAAAAAAGACTCCGATTACTAGCCAATCTAATGCTTCCACAATAAATATGATTTATGAGTTAATATTATTTCTCTACAGAGAATTTGAAAATACATTCACTATTATAAGTTTGTCCCGGTTCCAATACAACAGAAGGCCAGTCTGCCTTGTTAGGACTGTCAGGATAATGTTGTGTCTCCAGACACACAGAAGCACGTTGGTTGTAAACGATACCTTTCTTTCCGGTTACGGTTCCGTCGAGGAAGTTTCCTGTGTAAACCTGTACACCCGGTTCGTTGGTATATACTTCCAGAGTAATACCGCTTTCAGGTGAGGTGAGTTTTGCGGCAACTTGCGAAAGATCTCCCTTTGTGTTGAGTATCCAGTTGTGGTCATATCCTTTTCCGTTCTTCAGTTGAACGAAATCGTAGTTGTCGATCTCTTTGCCTACAGCTTTCGGAGTGGTGAAGTCCATTGGAGTGTCTTTCACCGGAGCGATTTCGCCTGTAGTCATAAAGGTGCTGTCTACCGGGGTATAGTAGTCTGCGTTCACATACAATATATTGTCGGTTGAAGCTTTTGACGGATCGCCGGCCAGGTTGAAGTAAGAGTGGTTGGTCATATTGATGATCGTCTTTTTATCGGTAGTTGCGCTATATTTGATGTCGATAGCGTTGTCTTCAGTCAGTTTGTAAGTCACTTTAGCTGTTACATTACCCGGGAAGTTTTCGTCTCCGTCCGGTGAGACAAGTGTCAGTTCCAGCGTTGTCGGATCAATCAGATTAGCTTCATAAACTTTGTATTGCCAACCTTTCGGACCTCCGTGCAGGCAGTGGCCGAAATTGTTTTGCGGCAGTTGGATCGTGTCACCGTCCAATGCGAAACGTCCTTGGTTGATACGGTTTGCATAGCGTCCGATAGAAGCGCCGAAGTCGCTGGGTACATTAATATAGTCAGCAATGCTGTCAAAACCTAAAACTACATCTTGCATCTTACCGTTCTTGTCGGGTACCATGACAGACACGATACGTCCTCCGAAGTTAGTGATGCATACTTCCATGCCTGCCTTGTTCTTTAAGGTGTAAAGAGCTGTTTTGGCATTGTTCACTTCTGTTTGAAATTTTACCGGATCAAGGCCGGACAAGGTCAGCTCGGAAGCCGGCTTGTTATTGCACGCAACCAGCATCAGCGCGGCAAATCCTGCAAGTAGAAAATGTTTTTTCATGGTTTTATTTTTAATGTAAATGAGATATTTATCTTATTTTGGGTGTAAAAGTAACACTTTTGTTTGGTGTATCAAATACACTCTTGTATGTTATGCAGCATAAACGGTATATTTTATGATTTCCCATACACCTTATTATATATATAAATGTACGCTTTCCATCCGTTTATTTTTCATATAATAGAGCGGGTGAATAGGTGTTTTTTGATCTGGTTTCGTATTATAAATATCAGATACGAATGGAAAATTGTGCAAATGAATGGAATTTGATCCTTTTTGACCGATATACACCTGTTAATGATAAAATCGGGTACGGGGAAAATAGAGAATCTGATTATCTTTGCATTTTAACTATATATAATTTTTATTGAGAACCATGAGAAGATACGCAAATTTATTGGCAGTATTAGCCTTGTCTACTAACCTTGCGCTTCATGCGCAAACTAATGAGTTGGTGATACAGACGAAGAAGCTGGGTGCAGAAATCCAACCTACTATGTACGGACTCTTTTTTGAGGACATCAACTATGCTGCCGACGGCGGACTTTATGCCGAACTGGTGAAGAATCGTTCCTTTGAATTTCCACAACACCTGATGGGATGGAAAACGTACGGAAAAGTATCCTTAATGAATGATGGCCCTTTTGAACGCAATCCGCATTACGTGCGCCTTTCTAACCCCGGACATGCACATAAGCATACCGGATTGGATAACGAAGGTTTCTTCGGTATCGGTGTCAAGAAAGGGGAGGAATATCGCTTTTCCGTTTGGGCGCGTTTGCCGCAAGGAAGCACGAAAGAAACATTGAGAATCGAACTTGTAGATACCCAATCAATGGGCGAACGTCAGGCGCTTGTCGCAGGGAATCTTACGATTGATTCTAAGGACTGGAAAAAATACCAGATAATATTGAAGCCCGGCAGTACTCATCCGAAATCCGTACTTCGTATTTTTCTTACTTCCAAAGGAACAGTAGATTTGGAGCACGTCTCTCTTTTCCCGGTTGATACTTGGAAGGGACACGAAAATGGTCTTCGTAAAGATTTGGCACAAGCATTGGCGGATATTCATCCTGGAGTCTTCCGCTTTCCCGGTGGTTGCATTGTAGAAGGTACCGACCTGGAGACTCGTTACGACTGGAAAAAATCAGTTGGCCCGGTAGAGAACCGTCCCTTAAATGAAAATCGTTGGCAGTATACTTTTACTCACCGATTCTTCCCTGATTATTATCAAAGCTATGGATTGGGATTCTACGAATATTTCCTGCTGTCTGAAGAAATGGGTGCGGCACCTCTGCCGATTCTGAATTGCGGACTTTCCTGCCAATATCAGAATAATGATCCGAAAGCTCACGTAGCCGTTTGTGATTTGGATAACTATATTCAGGATGCACTCGACCTGATTGAGTTTGCTAATGGAGACGTGAATACCAAATGGGGAAAGGTACGTGCCGATATGGGACATCCTGCTCCGTTTAACCTGAAGTTTATCGGTATCGGTAACGAACAATGGGGAAAAGAATATCCCGAACGTCTCGAACCGTTTATCAAAGCCATTCGTAAAGCTCACCCGGAAATTAAAATAGTAGGTAGCTCCGGTCCGAATTCCGAAGGAAAAGAGTTTGATTATCTGTGGCCTGAAATGAAACGTCTGAAAGCCGATTTGGTGGACGAGCATTTCTATCGTCCCGAAAGTTGGTTCCTGGCACAAGGTGCCCGCTATGACAACTACGATCGTAAAGGTCCGAAAGTCTTTGCCGGCGAATATGCCTGCCATGGAAAAGGAAAGAAATGGAACCATTACCATGCTGCTTTGCTCGAAGCTGCTTTCATGACCGGATTGGAACGTAATGCTGACATCGTCCACATGGCTACCTATGCTCCGCTTTTCGCTCATGTGGAAGGATGGCAATGGCGTCCTGATATGATTTGGTTCGATAACCTGAACTCTGTGCGTACCACTAGCTATTATGTACAACAACTGTATGCGCAGAATAAAGGAACAAATGTGCTTCCCCTTACCATGAATAAGAAAAATGTAACGGGAGCCGAAGGGCAGAACGGACTCTTTGCCAGTGCTGTTTACGATAAGGATAAGAATGAACTGATTGTAAAGGTTGCCAATACTTCCGCCACAATACAGCCAATTACCTTGAATTTTGAAGGATTGAAGAAACAAGATGTATTGTTTAATGGCCGTTGTATCAAACTTCGTTCGCTTGATTTGGATAAGGATAATACACTTGAACAACCTTTTGCCATCGTTCCGCAGGAAACTCCGGTATCTATTGAAGGCAACGTGTTTACTACCGAACTGGAACCCACTACGTTCGCGGTATATAAATTCACGAAGAAATAAGTAGAACTAATTAGATGTTATTAGATCAATAGGTTTTAGATTTTTGTTAATTGTAAAAAGTAAGAGGTTGTGTCAAAACGTTGGCACAACCTCTTTTATATTTTACAGTTCTGCTATATTTTCTTTTGGCTATGCTGC
>NZ_JBDFVF010000027.1:0-99033 GCF_040913205.1 Bacteroides sp. MSSM.1001136sp1_RTP21357st2_D2_RTP21359_211015
AACAAAGCCCGGGCTTGAGAAAGTCTGGGCTTTGCGCATAAAAAAAGGCTGTGTCAGCGTTTTGACACAACCTCTTTTTGTTGTAAAAGATGGATTTATAAACCCGGAAATCCAATGGCAGAGTTTTTAATAAACTCAGATACCGTTCTTAATAAACTACTCAAAAGTTTATTAAAAACGTACTATTTGTTTATGTGGAAATTTGTTTGTTTTTTTATAAAATCTTAAATTGGCGTTTAGAACATTCTTTGTTGAAGATAACTATACTTTACAATTCGAAAAGTAATCAAACGAAACAATAGCTTTCCTGTTGGCTAAATTTATACATGAAGTTCCAGAACGAACCGTGTTCCTTTCGTATAATTCGTATCCAGTGTCAGGCTTCCGTTCATCTTGGCAGCAATTAGTGAACAGATCGGTAATCCTAGTCCATCTCCTGTAGTCAGGTCTTTCACTTCTGTGAAAGGTTTGAAGAGATTTTCCTGTTGCTCTGCCGGAATTCCAGTTCCTGTATCCGTAACGATGAATTGGTGCGTGTGCGCTCCCCGTTTCTTGAATTCGAGACTGATACGACCCTGATCGGTGTAGAAAGCGGCATTTTTCAGTAAATAGAGAAGAATGCGTTCCAATTGTTCCTTGTTTGTCTTTACCTGAAGTTTTGGTGCATTGACTGAAGATGTGACATCCTGTTTTATGTATTCTTTAACTTTATCCATCACATTCTCACAGAAAGTTCCCACGTTGATTTCACTTAGTTCATAAAACTCGGTTAATGAGTTTTCCAAAGATGACAGTTCTTGAATGTCATCACTGAATTTCTTCAAAGCTGCGACTTGTCCCTGCATTTGGGCCGCTTCTTGAGGAGCCTTTTGTGACAGTTCTTCGGCTGAAGTAGCCAGCGTATTCAGGGTAGGCTCCATTTGCGAAGATATATTCTGTATGAATTTGGTTTTTAGTTCATTGTGTTCATTGGCAATTTTTACACTTTTCTTTAATTTATGATTGTTGGCGATGAATCGTAGCAATATCACAGCCAGTATCGCCAGGCTGGCTACCAATATGACTGCCAGCACACAGAGACCTATGATTATATATTGCTTGGCAGATAGTGAGTCGTCCTTTTCCTGTATGGTCAGTTGGCTTTCGTCATATTTTCTCTTCAGTACATTTAGTTCGTCTTGTGCGGTTAATGCTTTTACCGAGTCTGTCCAGACAATGAAACTTTCGTAAGTGCGTTCCATCAGTGGAGCATTATTGCCTTTTCGTGCAATATTGATAAGATTCTTGTAGCAATCGCTCACTTTGGCGTAGTCCTTCTTTTCCTTATATTGGTTGATAAGTTTGCGGAAACAGGCATCGCCTTGTGTACTTTGGTTGAAAGTATAGTAATAATTGGCTTTTGTATACAACAGTACCTCCGTTAGGGAGTCATTCTTTGCAAGATTAGCCATTTCTTCCAGTTTGTCCAACTGAGTCTTTGCTTGTGCGGGATTTTTCAGTGCGGTGTACATCTGCAATCGTTCCTTGTTTATAAGGAAACGCAGGTCATAAAAGACTTTCTTTTTATTCTGTTCTCCGGTCCATAGAAGCTGCTCCATGTCACGGCAAAGCTCGAATCCCTCTTTGTAAAAGTTCTCTCTGACGTATAAAGCATTAGCCTGAACGCCACATTCTATTGCTTGTGGATAGTTTTCGCGGCTTGCAAATGCTTCGTATGCTTTTTTGAATAAGTAACGTGCTTTGATGTAATCTTTTTGATTAAGACTGCTTTGTGCTTGTTTTTTTAGTTCTGTGGCTCTGTCTTGGGGAGTTTGCGCATAAGCCATTATGCTCAAACAAAATATCATTAAAAGACTTGTTATCGACGTTTTCATATTTATTGCATATTTGTTTGTCACAAATGTAAAACAAATATATGAAAAAAGATAGTGTTATCGATGAAATAATTCTATTCTGTTTCTATTCATTATTATTATCCTGCCCAGTTCTCTCTGTCGAGATTCCGATAGCTGATGGCTTCTGCCAAATGACTAGGAAGTATTTGTTCTACTCCTTCCAAATCAGCGATTGTACGGGCAACTTTTAAAATCCGGTCATAGGCTCGGGCAGACAAATTGAATCGTTCCATTGCGTTTTTTAGCAATGCGAGTCCTTTCTCATTCGGTTGAGCATACATTGCAAGCAATTTGCTGTTCATTTGTGCATTGCAATAAATTCCGGCATATTCGGTGTATCGTCTTTCCTGCAGTTGACGGGCTTTTATCACTCGTTGCCGGATGATATTGCTCGGTTCTCCCTGCCTTTGATCGGAAATCTTATCAAAAGGTACAGGAACGATCTCTATTTGAATATCAATCCGGTCTAATAATGGACCGGATATCTTATTCAAGTACTTTTGGACTTGCCCGGGACTGCATACACACGCTTTTGTCGGATGGTTATAATATCCGCAGGGACATGGATTCATGGATGCGATCAGCATCAGATTGGCCGGATAACTGATAGTGCTTTTGATGCGGGAAATGGTGATTTGACGGTCCTCCAATGGTTGGCGCAATACTTCTAGCACTCCTCGGTTGAATTCCGGTAACTCATCTAAAAAAAGTACTCCATTATGTGCCAGACTGATTTCTCCCGGTTGTGGAAAACTACCTCCACCAACCATCGCCACTTGGGAAATTGTGTGGTGTGGGTCGCGGAATGGACGCTGGGAAATCAATGAGGACCCGCGTTTCAGTTGTCCGGCAACTGAATGTATCTTGGTGGTTTCTAAACTTTCACCCAGTGAAAGAGGAGGAAGAATGGAAGGAAGGCGTTTGGCCATCATTGATTTACCGCTGCCCGGAGCGCCTACCATTATTAAATTATGTCCTCCGGCTGCCGCAACTTCTAGTGCCCTTTTTACATTCTCTTGTCCTTTTACGTCTGCAAAATCCAGGTCACAGTTGGTCTGCTGTTGATAGAATTCTTCCCGTGTATTGACAACAGTCGGCTCTAATTCGCGTTCATTATTGAAGAACTCGACGACCTCCTTGATATTACTGACTCCATATACTTTTAATTGATTGACAACAGCAGCTTCCCGTGCGTTTTGTTGGGGAATGATTAGTCCTTCGAAACCATCCTCGCGAGCTTTGATAGCAATGGGAAGCGCACCTTTGATAGGTTGGATACTTCCGTCCAGACTTAGTTCGCCCATTAGCAAATAGCGGGAAAACTTCTCGGAAGAGATGGTTTCGTTAGCTCCTAATAATCCGATGGCAAGAGGCAAGTCATAAGCTGAACCCTCTTTTCGAATGTCAGCAGGTGCCATGTTGACTACTATATTGCTGGTGGGCATTTTATAACCATTCACCAGTAATGCGGAGATGATGCGTTGATGGCTTTCTTTGACCGCAGAATCCGGAAGGCCGACGAGATAGAACATACAGCCGCGCGAGCTGTTGACTTCGATTGTGATGAGTGTTGCATCAATCCCTTGAACAGCCGCTCCGAATACTTTAATTAACACGTTTGATTACTGGTTATTTTTTCTTCTTATTGTCTTGTTTTTCCTTTTCTTCAGCAGCTGTAACTGCTTCTTCAATCTTCTTTTTCAACTGTTCTCCTTTGAGGTTTTTCGCTAGAATCTTACCGTCTGCCGACAGAAGAATGTTGCTGGGAACTTCTTTGATGGCATATTGTTTGGCAACTTCGGAATTTAGCCCGCCAAAATCACAGACTTGTTCCCAATTGAGCGTATCACGTTTAATAGCATCCTGCCATTCTTTCTTGTCCATGTCAAAGGAGACCCCGAGCATAGCGATGTGTTTGTTCTTTTTGTACTTTTGATAAAGTTCTTTTAATTCGCTATTGCTTTGATGATTGGAAATACTATCTGTCCATGAGGCCCAAAAGTTGATTAACAGATTCTTCTTTTTGAGATCTTCGGATGAACGGGTAATTTTCTCTCCTTTTATATTAGGAAGGCTGAAAAACGGAGCATATTTGCCTATCTCTGTCTTTTCGGACAAGGAAATGGCTTCATTCAGTTGCTCGATGTATAGCTTGTCTTGCAGTATTCCTGTCATGACTTCAATTAATTTCTTTATCTTGTTGAAATCAGGAGAGTCTTTCTGCACAAAGTATTTATCCAACAGGTAAAGACTGACAAAAGAAGAATGATGTGCCGTGATGAATTCTTCTGCCTTTTGCTCTAAATCTTTTTCGGAAGGGTTGTTTAAACTACCCAGTTCTTTCTGAAAGGCTGTGAACTCTTCATTATATTTATTCCCGTTGATGTCCAGAAATTCGAGGTGGTCTATATTTCCTTTTATCTTGATTTGGTTTCCTTTATCGAGGAAGATTGGATATTCTATCTGGTTATCAATCAGCAGATAGGCCGAAGTTATGGTGTCTATGGAGGTGGTGTAAGAGAATTTGTCTCCGTTCGCGAAAATAGTATCTATCCGATCAAAGGATTCGTCCATTCCGTACAGGTAGAGCGTATCTGTACCCAGTCCCTTGATTTCCCCGGTTATGCTTGTTTTCTTAGAAGATTTGCCACAACCACACAGACAGATGATTATAAGGATTAAAATGCTGCTCTTTTTCATTGCTTTGAATTCTTTTCTGCGAAAGTACGGTTTTTACGGATAAAAAAAAAGAATTGCCCGTCATTTATAATGACAGGCAATTCTTAATATTTAAAATAGAGTGGTAATTCTCTTATTTAACGATGCTCATGAAATCTGCATTTGTGAAGTATTTTGCAAATTCCAGGTCAGTAGCTGCTTTCTTAGCTAATGAAGAATCTTTAGCAACTGCGCTCTTCAAGCTGCTTGTTACCATAGAAGAATTGTTAGTTCTAGCACCTAAAACCGCCATCAGGTAGTCAGTGTAAGCATCAGGTCTTTCTACGTTAGCCAACGTATTTTTAGCTTTGTTGTAGTCCTTAGCAAGGATTTGAGCCAAAGCAGCACTGTTAGTCTTAGAGTCACCGAATGAGTTAACTGCTCTTTCATATTGACCTTGAGCGATGTACAGGTTACCCATAGATTCGCCAAGTTCTTTTGTTCCGGCAGCTTTACCGAAGTATGCTTCTGCAGCAGTTTTGTCACCCTTCATCAAAGAAACCAAACCTAAGTTCATGTTAACTTCAGGAGTAGCATTAACGCTGGCAGCTTTCTTGAAGTAAGATTCAGCTTTGTCAATGTTACCAGCCTGGTAAGCTAATTTACCCAAGTTGTTGTAACCACGGTAATCGTTCGGGAATTGTTTGGTAGCTTGAGTATAGATAGCTTCTTGTTTAGCAGGATCGCTAGTCAGTGTAGCAGCATACAGCAATTCTTCTACATTCAGTTCAGAAGGATTAGAAGAAGCCAGTTTAGTGATTTCTTCGTCAGACTTACCGATGATTTCATAGTTCAAAGTCAAACGAGAACGACGCAACTGAGGAAGAATAGTGTTAGCCAATTCTTTGTATACAGCGGAGATGTTTTTGATTTCGCTTTCTCTTTGAGCAGGATCTTGGTACATTGCAATAACGCGGAGGATCAACTCTTTGTCTTGGATGTTAGATTTAGAAACCAGTTCTTGGAAACCTTCCCAGTCCTGTGCAGTATATTTAGCATCGATCGGAGCGTCGATTTTTGCTTTCTTCAGGTCTTTGCTCAACATCTTAGTAGTGTTGTCTTCGCGGTTTTCAGCAAGAGTAGTATTCAAGCTTACACCACCATCAGGAGAAGCGTATGCAGAAACTTCGATGTTGCTGATCTTCTTGTTAGCAGCTTCGTTTACGTTAGCTACTTCTTTGTTGAATTCTTTAGCAGTCTTCAATTCGCTGGAACGAATGTTAGCTTGTTGGATCAAGAACATGATGTTAGCATCGTGTTTTTCTTTGATGATACGTTGGAAAGCGTCTTCGCCCAATGCAGGGTTAGCGTTACCTAATGTATTGTTTACTAATTCAGAAGTAGAGATTACACCATCAGCAATTTTCACAGCAGGAATAGTAACTACTTTCTTACCGATAGTAGCTTTGAATTCCAGGTACAATTCAGACTTAGCCATTTCCGGAACATAGTCGAAAGAAGTTTTCATAGTGTAGCTACCGCCCATCTTGTAAGAGATAGTCTGGTCGTTACCTTCCACTTTTTCACCTTGGAAAGTAGCTGGTTGGCCTTTAGCTTCGCCGCCATTCCATTTCAAAACCGGAGTTACTTCTACAACCGCTTTCTTGTTGAAATACTTTTCAGGAAATTTACCATTGATGGTCGCAGGAACTTTACCACCTACTGCCTCCAGCACTTGCGGAGTAACAGTGAAGTAATCAGCTGATAATTCACCCATTTTTTTGCTGCAAGAAGAGAATAATGCAACAACCATTGCCATGAGTAAAGGCAAGTACAACTTCTTAGTCATTTTAGGTATAAATTAAATGTTTGTAATTGAAATATCGTCTATTTGTCAACCTCCTTCTGCTCGCACAGAAAAAGTAACGCAAAGATATTAATTCTTAATATAAATATATAGATAAGGGGCTGATTTTATCATAATTTAATGAAATAACTCCTCTTTTTCTTTCCGGTACTTGATATTTCGCGGGTGATGCTCAATAATCTCACTACGAAGCATGTTGCGGTCAATGTGTGTATAGATTTCCGTTGTCGCAATAGATTCATGTCCGAGCATGCATTGAATGGCTCGCAAATTGGCTCCACCTTCCAGTAAATGAGTGGCGAAGGAATGCCGGAAAGTGTGCGGACTGATGTTTTTGGTAATGCCTGCTTTTTCCGCTAATTCTTTTATCATGTGAAAGATCATAATCCGGGAAAGGCCTTTGCCTCTCCGTTGGCTGACGAAAACGAAATCCTCATGCCCTTTTTTTACTTCAATTTGGTTACGGTCTGGTATGTAAAGTTTTATTTCATTAATGGCTCGTGGAGAGATGGGGACGAGGCGCTGTTTGCTTCCTTTTCCTTCTACTTTGATAAAACCTTCATCAAAATAAAGGTCGGACAGCTTGAGGGTGACAAGCTCCGATACGCGAAGTCCGCAACTGTATAATGTCTCTAAAATAGCTCTGTTTCGCTGTCCTTCGGTTTTGCTGCGGTCAACGGCAGAGATGATCCGGTCAATTTCCTCCACGGTCAGTACTTCAGGAAGTTTAAAGCCTATTTTAGGTCCTTCTAATAACTCACTGGGGTCTGCTTCCAGGTAGTCTTCAATGATGAGAAAACGGAAGAATGATTTGATTCCTGATAAGATGCGGGCCTGTGAACGGGGGTGAATGCCAATATCGTGTAATCCGGCTGCAAAATGTTGAAGATCAGATAAACATACGTCTAGTATCCCTACCTTTTCCTGCTCCAAAAAGTTTATCAGTTTGTCCAGATCCGTAAGATAGGCATCCAGCGTATTAGGAGATAAAGACTTTTCCAGTTTGAGATACTGCTGATACTTCCTGATTATCACCTCTTGTTGTTCCTTCTTCTTCTTTTTTTCGTTGATTTCCATTTCTTTTTTCTACCTTTGCACCTTGAAATATTGTTCTTTGGATACAAAGGTATATAAAAAACAGGATTGCGCGATGAAGATACAAATTATTAATGGCCCGAATATTAATCTGTTGGGTAAGCGTGAACCTTCCATTTACGGAAGCGTTACATTTGAAGATTACTTGGCTGATCTTCGCAAAAGATACGTTGACGTGGAGATCGACTATTTTCAATCGAATATTGAGGGTGAAATGATAGACTGCATACAGCGGGTAGGATTTGATGTGGATGGCATCATTCTGAATGCAGGTGCGTATACACATACTTCCATAGCCTTGCAGGATGCTATTCGCTCTGTGACGTCTCCGGTGATTGAGGTACATATTTCCAATGTGCATAATCGGGAGTCTTTCCGACACGTATCGATGATTGCTTGTGCCTGCAAGGGAGTGATTTGTGGCTTTGGGTTGAATTCGTACCGTTTGGCCTTGGAAGCTTTGTTAGATAGATAATAAATAAGGTAATATAATATATAATAGGTAGAAAGACTATGTTATTGAAACAGACTAAAATTGTGGCTTCCATCTCGGATAGACGTTGCGATGTGGATTTTATAAAACAGTTGTTTGAAGCTGGGATGAATGTGGTGCGTATGAATACAGCGCACGCTAGCCGTGAAGGTTTTGAAGCTTTGATTGCAAATGTACGTGCTGTGTCCAACCGTATTGCGATCTTGATGGATACAAAAGGTCCGGAAGTTCGTACGACGGCTAATGCAGAACCAATTCCATATAAGACAGGTGATAAAGTAAAGATTGTAGGCAATCCGGATTTGGAGACAACACGTGAATGTATTGCTGTTTCATACCCGAACTTTGTGTCCGATCTGAATATCGGTGGTATGATCCTGATTGACGATGGTGATCTGGAACTGGAAGTTATTGATAAGACTAACGATTATTTGTTGTGTGAAGTCAAGAACGATGCTACTTTGGGAAGCCGTAAGAGCGTAAATGTTCCGGGTGTTCGCATTAATCTTCCGTCATTAACGGAAAAAGACCGTAACAATATTCTTTATGCTATTGAAAAGGATATTGATTTTATCGCTCATTCTTTTGTACGCAATCGTCAGGATGTGCTTGATATACGTGAAATTCTGGATGCTCATAATAGTGATATTAAGATTATTGCTAAGATTGAGAATCAGGAAGGGGTAGATAATATTGATGAAATTCTGGAAGTGGCAGATGGTGTAATGGTGGCCCGTGGGGACTTGGGTATTGAAGTGCCTCAAGAACGTATTCCGGGAATCCAGCGTGTATTGATTCGCAAGTGTATTTTGGCAAAGAAGCCGGTAATCGTTGCTACTCAAATGCTCCATACAATGATAAATAATCCTCGTCCGACTCGTGCGGAAGTGACTGATATTGCTAATGCAATCTACTATCGTACAGATGCATTGATGTTGAGTGGGGAAACTGCTTATGGTAAGTATCCGGTAGAGGCAGTGAGAACAATGACTAAGATTGCTGCCCAGGCTGAAAAAGATAAATTGGAGGAAAATGATATCCGTATTCCATTGGATGAGAATAGTAATGATGTTACGGCATTCCTTGCTAAACAGGCTGTGAAGGCTACTTCTAAACTAAAAATACGTGCCATTATTACTGATAGCTATAGCGGACGTACTGCCCGCAATCTGGCAGCTTTCCGTGGAAAGTATCCGGTGTTGGCTATCTGTTATAAAGAAAAGACGATGCGTCATTTGGCTTTGTCTTATGGTGTGGAAGCTATCTATATGCCGGAATTGGCTAACGGACAGGAGTATTACTTTGCAGCATTGCGCCGTTTGTTGAAAGAAGGTCGTTTACAGCCTTCTGATATGGTTGGTTATTTGAGTAGTGGTAAGGCAGGAACAAAGACCTCATTCCTCGAAATCAATGTAGTGGAAGATGCTTTGAAGCATGCAGAGGAGACTGTATTACCTAACAACAACCGTTATCTTTAATTTTTAAAGAGGTAAGTTTTATGCAGGAAACCGAATCGATAGACGAATATATTTTGCAGCATATTGATCCCGAGAGCGATTATTTAAAATCGCTCTACCGGGACACACATGTAAAACTGCTCCGTCCTCGTATGGTTTCCGGTCATTTGCAGGGACGGATGCTGAAAATGTTTGTAGAAATGATTCGGCCCCGTCAGATATTGGAAATAGGAACGTATAGTGGCTATTCTGCCCTTTGTCTGGCAGAAGGTCTGGCCGAAGGTGGAATGTTGCATACGTTTGAGATCAATGATGAACAAGAGGATTTTACCCGTCCATGGTTGGAAAAATCACCATTTGCCGATAAAATTCGTTTTTATATAGGTGATGCTTTAGAACTTGTTCCGTGTTTAGGTGTTACCTTTGATATGGCTTTTATTGATGGTGATAAGCGTAAGTATATTGAATATTACGAGATGACGTTGGCGCATTTATCTGCAGGCGGTTATATCATTGCTGATAATACTTTGTGGGACGGTCATGTTCTCGAACAGCCTCGCAACACGGATGCACAGACGATTGGTATTAAAGCCTTCAATGATTTGGTGGCGGAAGATGTGCGAGTGGAAAAAGTGATATTGCCTTTACGTGACGGATTAACGATTATAAGAAAAAAGTAAGATAAAAGAGTAGATTTATGGAAACAACCAGACAGAATAAGATATCTCGCCTGTTGCAGAAAGAGCTAAGTGAGATATTCCTGCTTCAAACAAAGTCCATGCCGGGCACATTGGTCTCTGTTAGTGCAGTTCGTATCAGTCCTGATATGAGTATTGCCCGTGTTTACCTCAGTGTTTTTCCTTCGGAGAAAGCGGAAGAGATGGTGAAGAATATCAATAACAATATGAAATCCATTCGCTATGAACTTGGAACTCGTGTGCGTCACCAGTTGCGCATCATTCCCGAGCTGAAATTCTTTGTGGATGATTCATTGGATTATATTGAGAAAATAGATTCATTGCTGAAGTGAAATAACTCATTGCAGAGGTGAACTTCCCTTTTTATATAGCCAGGCGTTATCTTTTCTCAAAAAAAAAGCATAACGCTATTAATATCATATCCGGTATTTCCGTATGTGGGGTAGCCCTTGCTACGCTTGCTTTGGTTTGCACTCTTTCCGTTTTTAATGGTTTTCAGGATATGGTCGCTAGCTTTTTTACGGCTTTTGACCCGCAATTGAAAATAACAGTTCGTGAAGGAAAAGTCTTTGATGCGCAGGATAAACGGATTCGCGCTGTTTGTGCACTTCCTGAAGTAGAGGTGTTTACAGAGACGCTCGAAGAGAATGCAATGGTGCAATACAAGGACCGTCAGGCTATGGTTGTACTAAAAGGGGTGGAGGATAATTTTGAAGAACTGACGGCCATAGACAGCATACTTTATGGCGCGGGAGAATTCGTTCTTCATGATTCGATCGTGAATTATGGCGTCATGGGAGTGGAATTGGTTGCGACCTTGGGAACTGGTTTGGAGTTTGTCGATCCTCTTCAGGTATATCTTCCCAAGCGAAATGCCAAAGTGAACATGGCAAATCCCGGCGCTTCTTTTAATCGTGATTATCTATATTCTCCGGGTGTCGTATTTGTGGTGAATCAGCAAGAATATGATGGAAAATATATTCTGACTTCTCTTGATTTTCTTCGTCAGCTTCTGGATTATACAACAGAAGTCTCTGCGATGGAATTGAAATTGAAATCTAATGTAAATACTTCATCGGTACAATCTAAAATAGAAAACATACTAGGTGATGATTTTGTTGTTCAGAATCGTTATCAGCAACAGGCAGATGTTTTCCGTATTATGGAGATAGAGAAACTAATCTCTTATTTGTTCCTCACTTTTATTTTAATGATAGCCTGTTTTAATGTGATAGGCTCCCTTTCTATGTTGATCTTGGATAAGAAGGATGATGTAGTAACTTTGCGGAGTCTTGGAGCTAGTGATAAACTCATCTCCCGAATATTCCTCTTTGAAGGACGTCTCATTTCTCTTTTTGGCGCTATTTCCGGTATTGTCCTGGGCTTAATCCTATGTTTTATCCAACAGAAATTCGGTATAATTTCATTGGGAGGCGGTGGTGGTACTTTTGTTGTAGACGCCTATCCTGTCAGCGTTCACGCTTGGGATGTGGTACTTATTTTTATCACCGTTTTGGCAGTCGGATTCCTTTCTGTGTGGTATCCTGTACGTTATTTAAGTAAGAGGCTTTTATAAATCAATATTTGGGTCTTTCAAAAGTCCCGATGCTTTCTGATTGCTAAAAGCATCACTTTAAGTGACCATACAGGAAATGTTGAGAACATACCCTTCACTCTTCACCTTTTCTTCGAAACCCTTTATTCATCAGCGATAGCGGGTGAAGGGGCACTCCTTCACCTCGTATTTAATTAAAAAATTGAATTGTACCGGATGCAAATGCATGAATGATGATTGAGTCATTCTTTTATGTAATTTAGTAATAGCTTACATGTAGTCTATTACTGGATAAGTTGCTTTTGCTCCTATGCAAACTTCTTTTGGTCTAGGAGTAAAGTTGTTTTTCAATGGATGCAAACTATAAATACAAGTTTTGTTTTTATAAATGAAGCTTGCGTTTATAAAAACAAAGCTTGCATTTATATGATCAGAATTTGCGTTTATAGTTTCCGTACTATCGGAAATAACTTTACTATTAGACGAAAGTAATTTTACTCCTAATGAAACAGAACTTATCTATTAATAGATTGGAGATGAAGTAGTGGGCTATAATGACCAGTCAACTAAATTGAAAAAGAACCACTAAAGTAAGGACGGTACAGCGTTCAGAGGGAAAAATTCGGTGAAAAGAAGAGCCTTCACCCGCTACCCTCGATGAATAAAGGGTTTCGAAGAAAAGGTGAAAGGTGAACCCCATGTTTGAAAACTTATTGCGTGAGGCGTAAAAGAATCTATCTCTGATGGCACGTCCTACCAAGTTACTTTTTAATCTTTCGTAATTGATAACTTTTAATCCGTTTTTGTGGTTTTTTATTTTTATAATTGCTAATATACTACTATATTTGGCACAATTTTGTTAATTAGAAATAATCTGTAAATACTTCTGTGAGACTTGAAAATGATGACATACGTAAAATTGTAAATGGTGATGAATTCGCTTTCAACCGTTTTATGGAACATTATTCTTCGCGTTTATATCACTATGCATTTGCATTATTAGGACAAAAAGAGCCAGCGGAAGAGATAGTCAGTGATGTCTTTTTTGAAGTCTGGAAAAATAGAAAAGACTTGGCGCAGATTAATAATATGGATGCTTGGATTCAAACAATCACTTATCGAAAGGCTATCTCCTTTTTGAGGAAAGAAACAGGAAAAAGTGATTTGTTGTTTGATGAGATAGGAGAATTCATATTTGATCCGGTTCAATCTCCGGACGAAAAGATGATTAGTAAAGAAGAGATAGCCAGAATAAATGAGGCTATTCAACAACTTCCTCCCAAGTGTAAACATGTTTTCTTTCTGGCTAAAATGGATGGGTTGCCTTATAAAGAGATTGCAGACATATTAAATATATCTGTGAAGACTATCAATAATCATATTGCTTTTGCTTTAGAAGAAATTGCTAAGAATCTGAATCTGGTTTTGCGTAAGAAGTGATTGAAGGTATACTGTTAATTGCTTGTATTTTAAGGGCTTAATTGTTTAAAAGAGCTTCTTGCTATTTTTACTTTTCGAGAAAAATAAAAAAAGTTCATTTTTAACTAGGAGATTTTTTTGAATGTTGCGTCTTTATTTATAAAACAACATTAAAGAAGATTATGGACTTAAAAGGATACCATTGCCTTGCTGATTTATTTGGTAAACTGAATTCTCAAGAAAAGCTTGAGGATGATTTTACTGCTATACCTGAAGGCGGGAAACTGAAATTCTTTTGGGAAAAATGCGGGCATGAAAAGATTGATGCTTCTTCTATAATAGAGCGAACCAAACAAAAAATCCGGAGAGATGTAATGAGGCGTCGAAGAAATTATTTCTTAGTAGCTTCTGCTTCTGTCGCAGCTTCTATTTTAATTTGTATTTCAACCATCCACTTCTTAACTCATTGTGAAAACACTAATTTAGATTTTCAGGCTATTGCCGAACAGATGGACAGCCAGTCTGTTGAAGAAGTGACTCTTATCACTGCTAAAGAACAGCTCAATTTGGATGAGGATGCTTTTGTTACCTATTCAAAAGAAGGAAAGGTTGCTGTTAATTCTAAAGTAATAAGAGAAAAAGAGGAGAAGAAAGTAAAGGGCGAACCGGAATATAACCAGTTACTTGTTCCCGCAGGGAAAAGAGTGCGGGTTGAACTGTCTGACGGAACCCGATTGGTTGTCAACTCTCAATCAAAAGTGATTTATCCTTGTCGTTTTAATGGGGATATTCGTAAAATATATGCCCAGGGAGAGGTGTTTCTGGAAGTTGCTCATGATAAGCAACACCCTTTCATTGTAGAATCTGAAGATTTCAAATTACGGGTATTAGGTACGAAGTTTAATATTTCAAACTACAAGGGGGGGGCAACTAATATTGTATTGGTGGAAGGTTCTGTTGAGGTGACCGATAGGAATGAGAGAAAAGCGCAGCTGGTGCCTAGTGATTTGCTGAATATAGCCAATGGCGCAATTGCCTATCAGAAGCAAGTGGACGTAGCCGAATATATTAGCTGGGTGGATGGTGTCATGTTGTTAAATGGTAATGATTTATCTCATATTATTCAGAAGTTGAGTATTTATTATGGCATTCCTATTCAATGCGATCCGATGGTAGGTAAAGAAAAGGTTTATGGAAAACTAGATTTGAAAGATGATATTGATGAGGTGATTGAATGTATCCGGCAGACAATCCCTATTGAAGTAGAAAAAAGTGATACTAGTATATACTTGAGTAAATAATGACAATTTAATTAATCTTATAAAATCAATATAGCCTATGAGAAACAGATAATACTATTCATGATACACAAAAAAATCGGATAAATATTGCCGTATTTACCCGATAGTAATTCCTTGAGTTAAATCAATAAATCCAAAATTGTTAACCTAAAAAGAAATTTTTATGGTAAAGAAAAGTATTTTTTTACACTTAAAGAAAAGACTTAAGCTTTTTTGCATTATAAACGTCTTTTTTATGATTCCATTTTCTTCATTCGGTGCTAATTCTATTAGTTGGAATTCCGAAGAAGATCTATTCTCAGTACAGTATGAGAATGCTACAGTTAAAGATATTTTAGATTATATCGAAAAACATAGTAAATATATTTTTATATACTCTGCTAATGTTCAGAAAAATCTGAATAACAAAGTCTCCATTTCAGTTTCCAATAAGAAAATAGATGCTGTGTTAAAAGAGCTGTTTTCAGAGACAGGACTGAATTATAAGATGTCGGGAAGACAAATTACAATTTCGATACCAGAAGCTCCTAAAGTACAGCAAGCTACACAACAAAAAGGTATAAAGGTAACAGGTAACGTTTCAGATGAGAAGGGAGAACCTTTGATCGGTGTGACAATTATTCTAAAAAATGATTCTACAGTACATTCATTGACAGACATGAATGGTAATTATAGTATTACTGTTCCTGCAAAGAGGTCAGTGCTCTCTTTCCGTTATATAGGTTTTGTGCCTAAAGAAGAGGTCGTTGATAATCGAAAAGTAGTCAATGTACAGATGGTAGAAGATGTCGGTCAGTTGGATGAAGTTGTCGTTGTGGCTTATGGCGCACAAAAAAAAGAATCTGTAGTGGGTTCTATTACAACAATTGAACCTGCGAAATTAAAAGTATCTACCAGTCGCTCGTTGAGTAATAATTTAGCAGGTACGGTTGCAGGTGTATTGGCAGTTCAACGTTCGGGGGAACCGGGATATGATAATTCAACTTTTTGGATTCGTGGTATTAGTACCTTTCAAAAAGTTGGTGGCGATCCATTAGTTTTAGTTGACGGTATTGAACGTGAATTAAATAATATTGATCCGGAAGAAATTGAGTCTTTTTCTGTATTGAAAGATGCTGCCGCTAGTGCTGTTTATGGAGTACGCGGTGCTAATGGTGTTATCTTGATTAATACAAAACGGGGACAGGTGGGGAAACCACGTGTAACTGTAAAAGCAGAGTTTGCAGCTACACAACCTATAAAACTTCCGGAATATATTGGGGCTGCTGATTACATGCAATTATTGGATGATGTTTTAATCGATACAGGACAGAGACCTATATATACTGATAAAATTGCGAAAACTCGTGCCAATTATGATCCTGATTTATATCCGGACGTGGATTGGGTTGACGCAGTATCTAAGGATCATGCTTCCAATCAGCGTGTGACGGTAGATATCTCTGGTGGTACAGAAATCCTACGTTATTCATTTGTGGCCGCTGTTTATAATGAACGCGGTATTTTGGAACGTGACAAAAAGCGAGAGTGGGATCCTTCTATTAAGCTGCAGAGATATAATGTCCGTTCAAATGTTGATTTAAAGCTATCTCCAACTACACAGCTGCGTTTTAATATTGGAGGATATTTGCAAGATCGTAATTCTACAACACAAAGTGTAAGTGAGATTTTTAATAGAGCTTTCCGTTCTGTTCCATTTCAGTTTCCAGCACAATATTCTACAGGACAAATTGCAGGAACTGAGGAGTCTAATGTGTGGGCAATGGCAACTCAGATGGGGTACCAGCGTACTAGTGCTAGTAAGATTGAAACATTATTTTCACTTGAACAAGACTTGAAATTTATAACTCCGGGGTTAAAGGTAAAAGGAGTATTTTCTTTTGACCGTTATTCTACGGGGACAGTAAAACGGTCAACAAAGCCTGATATATATAATGCAGCTTCTGGAAGAACGGAAGAGGGGGAATTGATGTTGACAAAAAAGGAGAATGGAAGCAATACATTAGGACATGAATCTACAGGGACTTATGGAACTAAAAGTCTCTATATGGAGGCAACCTTGTCTTATGATCATACATTTGCGGAAAAACATGCAGTATCTGGCATGTTGTTATTTAATCGTCGTCATTTTGATAAAGGAGAGAAACTACCTTATCGAACTCAGGGAATGGCAGGACGTGCTTCTTATACATATTCAGGGAAATATATAGGGGAGTTCAATTTTGGATATAATGGCTCTGAAAATTTTGCTAAGGGAAAACGTTATGGTTTTTTTCCTTCAGGGGCTATTGGTTGGATTGTGTCAGAAGAATCATTTATGCAACCTTTTCGTAGAACTATTTCTAAATTGAAATTACGTGCATCTTATGGGCAAACAGGTAATGCAACTTTGAATGGACGACGTTTTGCATATCTTTCTACTATCAATGATTCATGGGATGATTTGAAACAATATAACTGGGGTACCGAGAGCGGGTATAATCGTAATGGTATGGCTGAAGGTGAGTTTGCAGTTCCTAATTTGACTTGGGAAGTAGTAAATAAAGCGAATGTGGGATTGGAATTGGGACTATTTAATGGTATGGTAGACTTACAATTTGATTTGTTTGACGAACGCCGTCACAATATTTTTATGCCTCGTGAATCGATTCCAATAACTGCCGGATTTATAAAACAACCTTGGGATAATTATGGTAAAATGAAGAATCAAGGGGCAGAGGTTACATTGAATATCAATAAACAGTTTAATAAGAACTTGTTTGTGAGCTTGATGGGGACACTTACATATGCTCATAATGAGATTACAGAAAAGGACGAACCGGCAGCTGTTGTTGGTACAAATCGGGCAGAAACAGGATATCCAACAGGACAAAATAGAGGATATATTGCAGAACGATTGTTTACAAATGATGACTTTGCTGATGTTGCAGCTGGTACTTTAAAAGAGGGTATTCCTGCGCAAACCTTTACTGCTAAATTGCGCCCGGGTGATATTAAATATGTAGATGTAAATCAAGATGGGAAGATTGATGCATTTGATGTATCTCCAATTGGGGGGCCGATAAACCCAGAAATCGTTTATGGGTTTGGGTTAAATATGAAGTGGAAAGATTTAGATTTTGGTGTGTTATTCCAAGGTATCGGTCGAACATGGAATGTTCTTTCTGGCAATATTATTCCTGCGTCAAATAAGGGTACAACCTATAATATCTTTACTAATTATCAAGATCGCTGGACAGTGGATAATCCCAGTCAGGATGTCTTTTATCCACGTTTAGATTATGGTACAAATGCTAATAATAGCCAGAGTTCTACATGGTGGTTACGTAATATGAGTTTCTTACGCATGAAAAATATAGAATTAGGATATTCTTTTCCGAAGAGATGGATGCAAAATATGTTGATCTCCGGAGCGCGTATTTTTGTTAGAGGCTCAAATCTACTGACATTCTCTAAGTTTGATTTGTGGGATCCGGAAGTTACATCGGATAGTGGTGCTTCGAGGACTGGTGCAGTTTATCCAGCTATGAAATCTATATCTGCAGGTTTTGAAATTAAATTCTAAGAATTGATTGTATGAAAAATAAAATAAGGAAATATATAGCATTAGGCATGATTGCCATGTTTTCTCTATCTTCTTGTTCTGACTATTTGGATAAGGAGCCGGATGATCAGTTGACATTAGAAACTGTATTTGAGAATAAAACAAATATGGAACGTTGGTTAGCTTATATATATAATGCTACTCCCAAGTTCTATAATTATGATGGTGCAGATGCAGTAGCAGACGAGTTGGCACCTTCTGTTGGTTGGGAATCACAGGGATTTAAGGCTATTCTTTATCAGAATGGAAACTGGACGTCTGCAAGCGGTGGCGTGATTAACTACTGGGAGACTTTTCCTATGCGTATTCGCCAAGCATATATCTTTATTAAATATGCGCATGCACTTCCTGATGTAACAGAGAAGGAAGTGAATTATATGAAAGCCGAATGTCGCTTTTTCATTGCTTACTTTCATGCTGTGATGGCTATGACTTACGGAGCAGTTCCTATTATTCGTGATGCAACAGAAGAGATTACAGGTGAAACCCTGTTGTTGAAGCAGGAGCCGTTTAATACAGTAGTGGATTGGGCTGCAAATGAATTATTGGAGACTTCTAAATTGCTACCGGCTTATTACGATGAAGATAATAAATATGGGCGTATCACTTCTATTATTTGTCTCGCTATGCGTGCCCGTTTATTGACATTTGCTGCTAGTCCTTTGGTGAATGGTAACCAGGACCCGGACATGGTGAATATGAAAAACTGTGATGGTGTTTCTATTTTTGATTCAACCTTCAAACCAGAACGTTGGAAGACCGCTGTTGATGCTAATAAGTTGCTGATAGATGAGGCTGAAAAGGCGGGGCATAAGTTATATATTGAGACGATTGGAGATGATGTAGATGCATTTCAATCTTATCAGAATGCATTGATGTTACGTTATAATCAAGGAAATATGGAAATCCTTTTCCCACGAACATATGATGATGCAGGTTATTTTGACCGTCAGGCTAATCCTCGTAGTATGGGTGGTGCAGGTGCTATTGGTGTTACCCAATCATTGGTGGATGCATTCTTTATGAACAATGGTTTAGTGCCTATCACAGGTTATACAAATGATGGAGCTACTCCAGTTATCAATTCTGAATCAGGATACAGTGAGACGGGATATTCTACAGTTGACGAGTCATATAAGACTACATGGATGTATGCTACAAAAGGCGGTACTGAACAGGAAACAGAGCATGTGATTGTTCCTAAAAATACATATAAGATGTATTGCGGTCGTGAACCTCGTTTTTATATTTCAGTACTTTATAATGAAGAGTATCACTGGGGAAAAGATAAGTCGAATGCAAAAAATAAGTTTGCCAATTTCTTTTCAGGTGGTGAAGATGGTGGTCCTTCTCATGACTCTCCTAGTGCAGGGTATTTGATACGTAAACGTGTTGACCCCTCTGCGATTCCTGCCTCTAGTAGCGGTACTTACAAAAAACGTCAAGGAGTACTTTATCGCTTGGCAGAAGCTTATCTGAGCTATGCAGAATCATTATATGAGTATAGTGTGGCAATGGGCACATATACGGATAATGAGACAGAAATTCTGGATTATATTAATAGAGTCCGTTATAGAGCTGGTATTCCTCAGTATGGAAAGGGAGCGGATCAGATACCTGTCACAGAAGCTCAATTGCGTGATTTGATTCGTCGTGAAAGACGTGTAGAGTTGAATTGTGAAGCTGGTATACGTTTTGATGATTTACGTCGTTGGAAAGAAGCTGAAACAGCTTTGAATGGAAAATTCTATGGAATGAATGCCTTGGCTAAAAGTACCGAAAGAGATGAATATTATAAACGTACCCTTTATCAAACCAGAAGATTTATTAGTTATTGGTGGCCGATTCCTCAGGATGATATTGATAAGAATACTAATCTGAGACAATTGCCTGGATGGTGGAGATAATGTTTTATTTAAGTAAACAATGATAAATATGAGAAAAATTATATCATTCTATAATATACTGCCGTTATTTGTTTGGATTTGTTTAAGTGCATGCAATGATGATGATAATGTGGACAACAGTGATTTTTTTGCTGCTGCGGAAACATTGGAAGTACATGCGTCAAGTACAAATATCGAACTCGACGGTAACGAACCTAATAAGGTGGTTTTGACTTTTGATTGGACAGAAGCGCGCCAGATGCCGGAAGAATATTCGGTTACTTATGTCACAAAGTTAGATATTGAAGGCAATGATTTTGCTTCCAGTGTACGCACAGAAGAGGATGAAGGTGTTTTCTCCAGAAGCTATACGACCGAGCAATTGCAGAAGCTATTGGTAGAAAAGTGGGGAAGGACTTATACTAAACCCGCTACTTTGCAGTTCCGTGTACTTGCCAAATGGGATGGTGGTTCTAAATATGCGATGCCTGAAGTGAGAACAATCAATGTAGATGTGCGTCCTTATAAACCTATTGTGTTTGATGCCGATAAAGTATTCCTGGAAGGTGATGCGGTAGGTGCGGATAAGATACAAATGACATTGACACAGGAAAATGAATATCTGTATGCAGCTTTGTTGGATTTGAAACCGGGAGTGTTGAAGATACCTGTTGAGTTTGAAGGTGAGATTAATTATATCAGTCCCGAAAGTGGGGATGATGTTGCATTGTCAGCCGATAAAATAGATACATTATCTGTAGTTATGAGACAAAAAGGAGCGGCTGTCGGATGGAAGATTACGGAAACAGGTGAGCATCGCGTTGTTGTTGATATGCAAGCGAAAACAGTGTCAGTTTATCCGCCAAGTAAACAACTAGAACCATTGACACTCGAATGGAAATATAATGCAGATGTTGCTGAAGATATAATAACTACTACTGTAACGAATTTGTGGTTGCATGGTAATATAAATGGCTGGGGTACACCTGTAGATGGAAGCTTTACGCCAAGTTTGGCCGACCCGCAAGTACTTGTACATAAAGGAACTCCAATATCGGGAAGCCAAATAAAGTTCCTTATAGCAAATATAAGTGGTAAGGCAAATAATACTTATTGCTTCTCTCCTGCATTATTGAATGGATTGCGTCAGCAAAAGACGCTTACCTATGGTGTGTCGCAGGCGATTACAGGAGGAGCTGATGGTGAACAACGCAACTCATACTTTAATGTTCCGTCAAGTACTCTTGTTGTTTTAGACTTGCGAAATAAAAAGATTGTAGCATATAAATAAATTGAATTTATACTATTGCCGTATTGCACAAGATACGGCAATAGTTAATATCAACATCGAAATATATGAAAATAGAAAAAACAATATCTGTTATGAAAAGTTGGAGTGTAGTTCTTTTGCTTTTCTGTTCAGCAAATTTATCCGCATGTTCGGGTGGTGATAATAATGGTGATGAAGGAAATGGAAGTGGTGAACTGCCTGCCGGTAATGTCACAGTGAAAATCACTCCGGATAAGAAAACAGTATTGCGTAATCCATTAAACGGATGGGTGATCTATATGGGACGTGGTTGGGATGAAAATTTCTGGACTACAGAAGGTTACGATAATGTTTCTGTACCGGAACTGGCAGAACCAGTAAAAGTTTCAGATTATGCCAGTACCTGCTATATACGGACAAGTTGGAGTTCATTGGAGCCGGAAGAAGGGAAATATATATGGCAAGATCCGACTGCCCGTTTGACCAGATTGCTGAAAAGTGTTTTGGATCGTGGGATGCGTTTGTCATTCCGAATTGTAGTGGATGGACGTGACCAAGGATTAAATACTCCCCAATATGTTTTTGACGCCGGTGCACATTGGTATAAAGACCCGGGACCTACTAACGAGGCGACTGCATTAGCACGTAAATCACCTTTTCCGGATGATAAGATCTTTCAGGAAAAATATACTAAGTTCATCGAAGCACTGGCACAGGAATTTAACGATCCGGATAAAGTAGACTTTATAGA
This sequence comes from Bacteroides sp. MSSM.1001136sp1_RTP21357st2_D2_RTP21359_211015, assembly GCF_040913205.1. NCBI lineage: Bacteria > Pseudomonadati > Bacteroidota > Bacteroidia > Bacteroidales > Bacteroidaceae > Bacteroides > Bacteroides sp. MSSM.1001136sp1_RTP21357st2_D2_RTP21359_211015. The sequence goes on from NZ_JBDFVF010000027.1 coordinate 21,950, forward strand.
TGCTTACGGATTGGGGAAATGGGGTGAAGCACATACAATGATTTATGAAGATCATTCAAAAAAGAAGCAGGTTTTCGAATGGATTACAGATTTGTATTCCCGATGCTTTACCAAAGTGCCGTTAGTTATTAACTATCATCGTTTGATTGGTGCTGAAAACACATCCGGCTGGGGGGCTTTAGACCCTGAAACGGAAGGCTTGCTTGAGAGTGCTATAAACAAGGGATATAGTTTGCGTCATGATGCTTTTGGTATGAACGGTTATTATCAGGATTGGGAAAAACAGTTTGCTGCTCGTTGGAACTATAAACGTCCTATCATAATGGAAGGAGGATGGATTGTTAATCAGCATCGTTATTGGCTTGATCCTATGGGGTATCGTGAAGGGCATCCGGAAGATGTACGTCAGGGAGAATTCGACGCATCAGCTGAGGCACGGGTCAATATGATGGATTTTCGTGCAGGAAGCGAAACCATGTCTTGGTTCAAATGTTTCGGACTTGTACAGCGTTTTGTTACCGAAGGTGGTTATCGTTTATATCCTGATATGGTTTCATTGCCTAAAGATGTTAAGAGTGGCGAGAAAATAACGATCGTTCATCGTTGGAATAATATGGGATGGGGATATTGTCCCACTAATATTCCGCAATGGAATCAACGCTATAAAGTAGCATTTGCTTTGTTGGACGATAAGAACGAAGTAAAAAAGGTGTTTGTTGATACCCAGACAGATTTATCTACGTGGTTGAAGAATAAACCGACTACTTATAATTTTGATTTGACACTGAAAGGAGTTTCCGTGGGTGCTTATAAGTGGGCGGTAGGTCTTGTGGATACCACTAAAGATAATACAATAGGGCTGCGGATGGCAGTTAAAAATAACCTGTTAGACTCCGGTTGGGTGAAGCTAATGGATATAACGGTTAAATAACAGTTTTCCTGTTATAAATATCTACATGAAGTATGTTGTTCCGCTCCTTATTGGAGGAGCGGGGTAATTCTATATATCCTTTTTATTCATTATAAGAAAATGTATGACTACTAAAACTTCTGTATTATGAAAAATGTATTTTTAAAAAGTGACATAGCATGGAAATCTTGCATGTTCCTGATATTTCTGTTTATAGGTAATGCGTTTATATCTTGTTCTGACGATGACGTGGACAATCCTATCAAGGGTGATCATTGGATGATTGTGGAAGATGTTGTTAGCTTGGAGACTGGTGATGAAATGGCTATTAATCCAATTTTTAGCAGTACGGAAGCTGAAAACCTGGAATATATATGGACATCTTCCGATCCGGAAATACTGAAAATCATAGAGGACAATGGTACCAATGTAAAGGTTGAAGGTGTGAAAGCAGGAAAGGCTTTCATCAAAGTGGAATCTCCAGGAGAGACTAAACGGCTTTCTAAAGTAATATCTGTAACGGTCAAACAATCTCCGCTTCGTATTTTGGCAATTGGCAACAGTTTTTCGCAGGATGCAGTCGAGCAATATCTGTATGAATTGTTGAAAGCGGAAGGCATTGAAGCTATTATCGGTAATATGTACATCGGAGGATGCTCTTTGGAAACTCATTGGGCCAATGCTAACGGTAATCAGGCAAAATATAGTTATCGCAAAATTGAGAACGGGAGCAAGACTACTAAGGCGAATACTACACTGGAAACAGCCTTGAAAGATGACAAATGGGATTATATCAGTCTTCAGCAAGTGAGTGGCAAATCCGGACAATATGATACATACAAGCCTTATTTGAGTAATTTGGTTAATTATGTAAAAGGGTGTGCCACTAACAAATATATGAAACTGATGTTACATCAGACGTGGGCTTATGCGTCTTATTCAAATCATACTGATTTTAAAAACTATGATAATGATCAGATGACAATGTACAGTGCTATTGTCAATGCAGTAAATGAAGCAGCGTCCGACCAGAATATCAGTATAATTATTCCTGCTGGAACTGCTATTCAGAATGGACGTACTTCCTTTATCGGCGACAATTTCACTCGTCTTGACAATGGTGACGCCACGCGATACTATCATTTGGAAACAACTTACGGGCGCTATACTGCTGCTTGTGTCTGGTTTGAGAAGATTACGGGAAAGAATGTGGTAGGTAATACATATGCCCCGAAAGGGTTGGATGAGAAAACTATAAAGGTTGCTCAAACAGCAGCTCATATGGCTGTACAGAGCCCGAATACCGTGACGGAGTTAGTTGATTTGAAGAAACGTGTCGATTCGGACCTATTGGCTGTTCCTATTTATGTTGATTTTGGTAGTTCGACTATAACGTCCGCTACTCCATGGAATAATTATACTTCTTGCGTAAGTGCTGCTCCATTGTTATTGTCCGATGCAAAGGCTAATGCTACGAATGTAAGTGTGAGAGTAGCTGGCGGATTTACTTCTGTCTATAATGGAGTATCTGGAGAACCGGATAAAGTAATGGTTGTGGATGAAGTGGAATTTCCGATGTCGGCATGGAAAGACGGGCTTATTGTAAGTGGCGTTGCTAACGCCGGAAATACTGAACCGGCAACAGTTGAAGTAACAGGCTTGAGTTCTGCAAGTAAATATAATTTCACGATATTGGCTGTTCGCTTTGGTGGTAGCAAGGCGGCCCGTACATCTGAATATACGCTGAAAGGAAAAAATACTATCGGTCCGAAAGAGATTAGGACAGGTTTGAAGTTAGGTACTAATGAGGGAGAGTATGCAACTTTTGAAGAAGTTCCTTATGGAGAATATATCACTAAGTTTGAAAATGTAGAGCCAACTGCTGACGGTAAAGTTGTTATTGAGGTTGTCGGTTTGAGCGGAGCTGCGACAGAGGGACATTTAAATGCGTTGTCTATAAAGCAGGTGCAGTAATTGGGTCTCATTCTCTTCTATATTCAGATAAAAATGAAACAAAATAAAGTTCTGATTGTAATTCTGCTTTTGTTGCTATCATTTCTTGCGAGTGGAGCATGTGCGCAGCAAAAGGCTATTAAAATATTGGCTATTGGGAATAGCTTCTCACAAGATGCGGTGGAACAGTATTTGTATGAGCTGGCAAATGCGGAAGGTATTCCTGTGATTATTGGCAATATGTATATAGCAGGTTGTTCTTTGGAACGTCATGTAAAGAATGCTCGTAGTAATGATTCCGCTTATGCCTATCGGAAGATCAGTCTGGACGGTAAGAAGATAGAAAAGAAAAAAATGGCGTTGGGAACAGTACTAGCGGATGAAGAGTGGGATTATGTCAGCCTTCAGCAAGCTAGTCCTTTCTCAGGCATGTATGAGACTTATGAGACATCGTTGCCGGAATTGGTGGAATATGTGAAAGTACGTCTTCCTAAGAAAACGGAATTGATGTTGCATCAGACATGGGCATATGCTGCAAATGCAACAAATACCGGATTTAAGAATTATGGGCGGGATCAGCTAACGATGTATCATTCTATTGTAAAAGCAGTAGATAAGGCATCGAAACTAACAAAAATAAAAATGATAATCCCTACGGGTACAGCTATTCAGAATGCCCGTACTTCATTTGTCGGTGACCACATGAATCGTGACGGTTATCATCTCGATTTGAAAATCGGACGTTATACGGCCGCTTGTACATGGTTTGAGAAAATATTCGAGCGCAATGTCGTAGGAAACCCGTATTATCCGGAAGGTATGAATTATGATCAGCGGGAAGTGGCTCAAAAAGCCGCCCATGGAGCAGTGTTGCATCCGGACCGGATTACGGAATTAACTGAATTAAAAGAACCTGCCGCGAAAGTCAATTATGATGAAAGCAAAGTTCCGGCTTATACACTTCCTGACGTATTGACCCTAAACAACGGGCAAAAAGTGGTTACCATAAAAGAATGGGTGAAGAAACGTCGTCCCGAATTGATTCATCTTTTCGAAACGCAGATGTATGGCAAAGCTCCGGCACATCCGAAGGATTTACATTTCCGGGTGCTGACCGAAGACAAAAACGCATTGAATGGCTTGGCTACCCGGCGGGAAGTGGCTGTTTATCTCACAAAAGATGAAAAGCATTATATGACAGTACTTATCTATCTGCCTAACCAACGGCAAGGAGCGGTACCCATGTTCTTCGGAATAAACTTTAAGGGTAATCATGCCATTCACCCGGATGAAGGCATTACTTTGCCGTCGGAAGAAAAATTACTGACTTATGGCAGAAAATACATGTTTCCACGTGGTAATGCTGCTTCCAGATGGCCGGTAGAAATGCTGATGAAACATGGTTATGGGCTGGCTACCTTTTATCGTGGAGATATTGATCCGGACTTTGATGATGCATTCCGTAATGGGGTTCATCCGTTATTTTATAAGAAAGGGCAAAAACGACCGGCTGACGATGAATGGGGAACTTTGGCTGCTTGGGCATGGGGAATGAGCTGTGTAATGGACTATTTTGAGACAGACAAAGACATTGACGCAAAACGTGTAGCAATTTTCGGACATTCGCGCCTTGGAAAAACTACTTTATGGGCCGGAGCGATAGACCCGCGTTTTGCATTGGTCATCTCAAATGATTCAGGTTGTGGTGGTGCAGCGTTATCGAGAAGAAAAGTCGGAGAAACCGTGCGGGCTGTAAATCGGCAATTTACACATTGGTTCTGTCGGAATTTCTGGCAATATAACGATAAGGAAGAAAACCTGCCTGTTGATCAGCATGAACTTATAGCTCTGATAGCTCCTCGTCCTGTTTATATCGCTAGCGCGGAAGAAGACTGTTGGGCCGATCCTAGAGGAGAGTTCCTTTCCGGACTTTATGCCTCTCCTGTTTATGAATTGTTCGGTCTGCCGGGATTACCGGTGAAGGAGATGCCGGCTGTCAACGAGCCTGAGTTGTCCGGGACCATTGGTTATCATATCCGTTCGGGGCAACATGACATTAATTTGTATGACTGGACGCAGTATGTACAGTTTGCTGATAAACATCTGAAAAAAGATAATTAGCAGAGCTTTGCATGAAAAACAATGATAGACAGTACGTCTGTCTGAAAAAGCTATATTTGATTGATTAAATAATAACTAACCGACGAAAACACAATGAAAAGAAAAGTATTAATTTTCGGTTTATGCCTGTTGGAAGTAACATGTGCCCTTTCGGCAAAAGATAAAAAAAGTATTCCTTTGTATAAGGATGCCAAAGCACCGATTGAAAAACGGGTTGATGATTTGTTGTCACGCATGACTTTGGAAGAGAAAATTCTGCAACTAAACCAATATACCATGGGGCGGAATAACAATGTGAATAATATAGGAGAAGAGGTTAAGAAAGTGCCGGCGGAAATTGGTTCGTTGATTTATTACGATACGAATCCGGCTTTGCGTAATAATGTGCAAAAGAAGGCTATGGAAGAATCCCGCTTGGGTATTCCTATTATTTTTGGTTACGATGCCATTCACGGATTTCGTACTGTATATCCTATTTCCTTGGGACAGGCTTGTTCATGGAATCCTGAACTGGTGGAAAAAGTATGTGCCGTTACTGCACAGGAAGCCCGTATGTCGGGAGTGGACTGGACGTTCTCGCCGATGATTGATGTGGCGCGTGACCCTCGTTGGGGACGTGTAGCCGAAGGATATGGTGAAGATCCATATGCTAATGGAGTGTTTGCCGCCGCTTCGGTGCGTGGTTATCAAGGAGATGATATGTCGGCCGAAGACCGAATAGCGGCTTGTCTGAAACATTATATCGGTTATGGCGCTTCCGAAGCCGGACGTGATTATGTTTATACTGAAATCTCTGCTCAAACTCTTTGGGATACCTATCTACTGCCTTATGAAATGGGTGTGAAAGCGGGGGCGGCCACCCTGATGAGCTCTTTTAATGATATCAGCGGAGTTCCCGGATCGGCCAATCACTATACGATGACGGAAATATTGAAAGAACGTTGGGGGCATGATGGATTTATAGTTTCCGATTGGGGGGCAATCGAACAATTGAAAAATCAGGGATTGGCAGCTAACAAAAAAGAAGCTGCAGTGTATGCTTTTAATGCAGGGCTTGAGATGGATATGATGTCTCATGCTTACGACCGTTATATGAAAGAGCTTGTCGAAGAGGGAAAGATAACGATGGCGCAGGTTGATGAATCAGTTCGTCGTGTTTTGCGGGTGAAATTTCGTTTGGGCTTGTTTGAACGCCCTTATACCCCGGTTACAAATGAGGAAGAACGTTTCTTCCGTCCGCAGAGTATGGATATCGCAGCCCAGCTTGCAGCAGAGTCGATGGTATTGTTGAAAAACGAGAACGGGATACTGCCTCTGACAGATAAGAAGAAGATTGCCGTAGTAGGCCCCATGGCAAAAAATGGTTGGGACTTGTTAGGTTCCTGGTGTGGGCATGGGAAAGATACGGATGTAGCAATGCTCTATAACGGATTGGCAACCGAGTTTGTGGGAAAAGCTGAACTGCGTTATGCGTTAGGTTGTAGCACACAAGGGGATAATCGAAAAGGTTTTGAAGAAGCATTGGAAGCAGCCCGTTGGTCTGATGTCGTTGTTCTTTGTTTGGGCGAAATGATGACTTGGAGTGGTGAGAATGCTTCTCGTTCCTCTATTGCATTGCCTCAAATTCAGGAGGAACTGGCAAAAGAACTGAAGAAAGCCGGCAAACCTATCGTACTGGTATTGGTGAACGGACGCCCGTTGGAATTGAACCGGTTGGAACCGATTTCGGATGCTATATTGGAAATTTGGCAGCCGGGTGTGAATGGTGCGCTTCCAATGGCTGGAATATTGTCTGGACGTATCAACCCTTCCGGTAAACTGGCTATGACTTTCCCTTATTCAACCGGGCAGATTCCTATTTATTATAATCGTCGCAAGAGTGGACGTGGACATCAGGGCTTCTATAAGGACATCACGAGTGAGCCCTTATACTCGTTCGGGCACGGACTGAGCTATACAGAATTCAAATATGGCACTGTTACTCCTTCTGTAACAACAGTCAAACGTGGTGGAAAACTTTCAGTAGAAGTATCTGTTTCGAATACAGGAAAACGTGATGGCTTGGAAACGGTACATTGGTTTATCTCCGACCCTTATTGTTCTATTACCCGTCCGGTGAAAGAGTTGAAACACTTTGAGAAGCAATTAATCAAGGCTGGTGAAACGAAAGTATTCCGTTTTGATGTTGACTTGGAACGCGATTTTGGTTTTGTTGACGGGAACGGCAAACGATTCTTGGAAATCGGAGAGTATTACATCCAGGTAAAAGACCAGAAAGTAAAGATAGACTTAACAGAGTAAAATTCGATAATGAGAAAATTAATACGAAGCGTAGGTGTGTTTTTATTTATGGTAGGTATCACAGCCCATGCACAGACAATCACTCCCCAAGCCGAACAACGTGCGAAGGACATTGTAACAAAAATGACTTTGCAAGAGAAAATAGAGTATATCTCCGGATATACCAGTTTTTCTCTGCGTGCCATCCCCCGTTTGGGAATACCTGAAATCAAGTTGGCTGACGGGCCGCAGGGAATTCGTAATCATGCTCCCAAGAGCACTTTATATCCTTCCGGAATACTTTCCGCTTCTACTTGGAACCGGGAATTACTTTATAAGTTAGGGCAAGGCTTGGGACAGGATGCCAAGGCAAGAGGAGTTAATATTCTGCTTGGTCCGGGCGTGAATATCTATCGTGCTCCATTGTGCGGCCGTAACTTTGAATACTTCGGTGAAGACCCTTACTTGACAGGTGAAACGGCGAAACAATATATCCTGGGAGTACAATCGGAAGGAGTCATTGCTACAATCAAACACTTTGCTGCCAACAACCAGGAATGGAGCCGCCACCATGCCAGCTCTGACATAGACGAGCGTACTTTGCAGGAAATCTATTTCCCGGCTTTCCGGAAAGCAGTACAGGAAGCTAATGTCGGCGCCGTAATGAACAGCTACAATCTCTTGAACGGTGTTCATGCCACCGAACATAAATGGTTGAATATTGATGTCTTGCGCAATCTTTGGGGCTTCAAAGGTATTCTGATGTCGGACTGGACTTCTGTATATTCCGCCGTAGGCGCTGCTAACGCCGGACTTGACCTCGAAATGCCGAAAGGACGTTTTATGAATTTGGAGAATCTGTTGCCTGCTATCAAAGCCGGCACAGTGACAGAAGAAACCATCAACCTGAAAGTACAACACATCCTGCAAACTTTGATTGCTTATGGTATGCTGGATAAGGAACAGAAAGACAGCAACATCGCAGAGGATAATCCTTTCTCCCGCCAGACAGCTTTAGAACTGGCGCGCGAGGGTGTAGTCCTGTTGAAGAATGAAGGAAACTTGCTCCCGCTGAAAGGAAAGACAGCCGTGATGGGGCCTAATGCAAATTTGATTCCTACCGGTGGCGGCAGTGGTTTTGTCACTCCTTTTTCTACCGTCTCAGTGGCTCAAGGCTTGAAAGAATTGAAGAAAAAGAATCTGTTACTATTGACGGATGATGTGATTTATGAAGATATTGTCCATGAGTTTTATACTGATGCTAATCGTCAGATGAAAGGCTTCAAAGCTGAATACTTTAAAAACAAGACCCTTTCGGGCCAGCCTGAAGTAATACGCACGGAATCCTCTGTTGATTATGACTGGGGATATGGAGCACCTTTGGACGGCTTTCCGACAGATGGATTCTCTGTCCGTTGGACAGCCTGCTACATGCCACAAACTGACGGGCAGTTGAAACTTCATATCGGTGGTGATGACGGTTATCGTCTGTTTGTGAATGACAAGCATATTACAGGAGATTGGGGAAATCATTCCTACTCTAGCCGTGAAGTTGAACTGCCGGTTGAGGGGGGTAAGGAGTACCGTTTCCGGATTGAATTCTTTGATAATATTTCTTCGGCCATCATTCGTTTTAATGCTTATAGCCTTAATGAGGCGAAACTTCGTCAAGGATTGGCAAAGGTGGATAATGTTGTGTTCTGCACAGGTTTCAATAGTAATACCGAAGGCGAAGGCTTTGACCGTCCGTTTGCCTTGCTTCGCTATCAGGAATTGTTTATCAAGAAGATTGCGTCTATGCATCCCAATGTTGTGGTTGTACTGAACGCCGGTGGCGGTGTGGATTTCACCAACTGGTATGATGCTGCAAAAGCGATTCTTATGGCCTGGTATCCGGGGCAGGAAGGCGGTCAGGCAATTGCTGAAATCCTGACCGGTAAGATTTCTCCAAGCGGAAAGCTACCGATTTCTATCGAGCGGAAATGGGAAGATAATCCAGTGCACGGCAGTTATTACGAGAACTTAAAGGCGGAGATTAAGCGTGTAGACTATTCCGAAGGTGTCTTTGTCGGTTATCGTGGATACGACCGTTCGGGAAAAGAACCTTTCTATCCGTTTGGCTACGGTTTGTCCTATACTACTTTCGCTTATAGTAATATGGCTGCGGAGAAAACGGGTGAGCATCAGGTTACCGTTAGCTTTGATATAGAGAATACAGGTAAGATGGATGCTTCGGAGGTGGCACAAGTGTATGTGCATGATGTACAGTCTTCTGTTCCCCGTCCGTTGAAAGAACTGAAAGGATATGAAAAGGTATTCTTGAAGAAAGGGGAGAAGAAGCGGGTTTCTGTTGTGCTGGATGAGGATGCATTCTCTTTTTACGATATGAATCAACACCGCTTTGTAGTGGAAAAAGGAGACTTTGAGATCTTAGTCGGTCCTGCTTCCAGTCAATTGCCTTTAAAGGCTATGGTTGAACTGTAATGACCGAATGATAAACAAATAAATATATAATGAAAAAAACACTTTTATTGGGAGCGTCTCTGTTATGTTCCGTTTTTATAATGGCAACAGAGATTCCTTTTCAAAAAGCAGAAATAAAGTCTATCATGCGAAAGGTGGCGGATTGGCAGATTGCCAATCCACACCCCGCTCTTGAACATGACGACTTGAACTGGCCGCAAGGTGCTCTTTATGTCGGCATGGTGGATTGGGCGGAATTGGCTGAAAAAGAAGACAATGATGATACATATTATAAGTGGCTTACCCGTATAGGCCGACGGAATTGCTGGCAGCCGGATAAACGGTTTTACCATGCTGATGACATCGCTGTGTCACAGTCCTTTTTGGATTTATACCGCAAGTACAAAGACGAAGCAATGATTATCCCTACGCTCGCCCGTACGGAATGGATTGTCAATCATCCGTCCGAAGGCAGTTTCAAGCTGGTGGAGGGAGACTTAAAGACCTTGGAACGTTGGACTTGGTGTGACGCTCTCTTTATGGCTCCCCCTGTATATGCCAAACTGTATATGCTGACCGGGGAGAAAAAATATATCAAATTTATGAATCGTGAGTATAAAGCGACTTATGATTACCTGTTCGATAAAGAAGAAAACTTGTTCTACCGTGACTGGCGTTATTTTGATAAGCGTGAAGCCAATGGCAAGAAAGTCTTTTGGGGACGTGGCAACGGTTGGGTGCTTGGTGGTCTGGTTGAAATATTAAAGGAACTGCCCAAGAAAGATAAGAACCGCAAATTCTATGAGGAATTATTTGTAAAACTGGCTACCCGTGTTGCCGGATTACAGCATCCGGACGGTTTCTGGCATGCCAGTCTTTTGGATCCTGCCTCTTATCCATCACCGGAAACAAGTTGCACTACTTTCATTGTCTATTCCATTGCTTATGGAATAAACGAAGGTTTATTGGATAAGGAAATTTATCTTCCTGTAATGATAAAAGGCTGGAATGCATTAGTCTCGGCTGTGGAACCGAATGGGAAACTGGGTTATGTGCAGCAAATCGGTGCCGACCCGAAGAAAGTGACTCGTGACATGACGGAAGTTTATGGAGTTGGTGCTTTTTTGATGGCAGGCAATGAAATTTACAAAATGGCGAGATAATCTGTTCCCTCTGTGAAGATAGTAGACAATAATCATAAAAACGCTGTACTGTGATGAAAAAATTCTTATTGACATGCATAGCCGTAGCCTGTAGCCTTGTGGCTGTAGCCGAAGAACTGCTCATCGAAGCAGAAAGCTTCAGCCAGCGAGGCGGCTGGGTGCTCGACCAGCAGTTCATGGATCAAATGGGTTCGCCCTATCTCATGGCACATGGCATGGGCATCCCTGTGGTGGATGCTACGGCAGAAATCAACATTCCCCAGGCGGGTACTTACTACGTATATGCCCGTACTTACAACTGGACTTCACCTTGGACCGATGCCGAGGGCCCCGGAAAGTTCCGCCTGGCTTTAGGCGGCAAATTGCTGAAAGCTACATTAGGACATACCGGTAATTCCTGGCAATGGCAATTTGCCGGAAAGACAGTATTGAAAGCAGGGACTACCACCCTTGCCCTGAAAGATCTCACCGGTTTCGATGGTCGTTGCGATGCCATTTACCTTACGACCGATGCGAACACGCAGCCTGCTACCTGGGATGCGGCAGAGACAGCCGCACTTCGTACCCGCTTGCGACAACAACAGACGGTGCCCGCTCATCAATACGACTTTGTGGTAGTAGGAGGGGGAGTAGCCGGAATGTGTGCTGCCGCATCTGCTGCCCGGTTAGGTTGTAAGGTAGCACTAGTGAACGACCGTCCTGTATTGGGCGGCAATAACTCGTCGGAGATTCGTGTACACCTCGGCGGTATCATCGAAATGGAACCTAACCAGGGATTGGGGCGTATGATACGTGAGTTCGGTCATGAACGCTCCGGCAATGCCCAACCGGGCGACTACTATGAAGACCAGAAGAAGGAAGACTTTATAGAGGCCGAAAAGAACATTACCCTTTATGCTTCTCAACGTGCGGTAGCCGTGAAGATGCAAGGAGACCGCATTGCGTCAGTCACTATCCAGCACATCGAGACAGGCGAACAAACCGAACTTACCGCTCCTCTCTTTAGCGACTGCACAGGTGATGCTACCATAGGCTATTTAGCCGGTGCCGATTGGGCTATGGGGCGTGAAGGTCGCGATGAATATGGCGAGAGCCTTGCTCCCGAGCAACCCGACTCATTGGTGATGGGGGCTTCTATACAATGGTATAGTAAGGATATGAAGAAGAAAACCTCATTCCCTCATTTTGAATATGGCGTGCGCTTTGACGCTGAAAACTGTGAGCCTGTAACTATGGGCGAGTGGAAATGGGAAACGGGTATGAACCGCAATCAAGTCAGCGAAGCTGAACGTGTACGCGACTATGGACTTTTGGTGATATATTCCAACTGGAGCTATCTGAAGAATCACTATAAAGACCATAAGAAGTATGCCAACCGTTCCCTCGACTGGGTGGCGTATGTTTCAGGCAAACGCGAATCACGCCGTCTCTTGGGCGACTACGTACTGTCACAGGACGATATTGATAAGAATGTGGCGCACGAGGATGCTTCGGTTACCACAACTTGGAGCATCGACCTTCACTTCCCCGACAGCGTGAACAGTGTCCGCTTTCCCGGCAATGAATTCAAGTCGGCTACGGTGCATCGTTGGATTTATCCTTATGCCGTTCCCTATCGCTGCCTCTATTCTCGCAATGTGGACAACCTTTTTATGGCAGGTCGCAATATGAGCTGCACCCATGTAGCTTTGGGTACGGTACGTGTGATGCGTACTACCGGCATGATGGGTGAAGTAGTAGGTATGGCAGCCGGACTCTGCCACAAGCATAGTGTAGAGCCGCGCGACATCTATCATCATCACCTGCCGGAACTGAAGCAACTTATGCAAGCGGGTCTGGGCAAACGCGATGTGCCCGATAACCAACGCTTCAACGAACCCAACAAATTGTTGGAAGTTCCGGGAGCTTACATCAAACCGTAGACAAACTATGAGCAAAAAAAATATTATCACGATATTTCTATCGGCAATATGTACCTTGCCGCTTTGGGGGGGACAACAGTATTACGCTTTTCTGAAAGGTGACACGCTACGTATGGGCAATAACTATATGGAACGCGTCATGCTGTGGAATAACGGTGCGCCTGTTACCATCAGCCTTACTGACAAGCAACACGGAAAAACCATTCCGGCACAGGGCAAACAACCCGATTTCTCGATTGTGAAAGGTATCCCTACGGATGCCACGCTTACCGTGAACGAGATACCGACGAACGGCATCCACGCCAGTTATCTGCAGGCTACCGTGGCTTGCACTATCGGTTCGCTGAATATAGAGCGTCGCTATCGCATTTATGCAGACTGTCCCGCCATTGCTTGCGACACCTATCTGAAAGGGCAAGTGGAACTTTATCAGAATAAGGAGGATAACCGCTCTAACGCTGACCGCAAAAATATAGAGCACACGGCCGATATGGCTACGGGGGTGAAAACTCCCACGCTCGACAGGCTGCAACTATCCGGCAATCATTGGAGTGCCCGCACAATAGAGTTTTTCGACTACACCGATTGGAACGACAATCTGGTGACCGGGCGTACCTGGCTTCCTTACCGTCGCAATACGTATCGTGGTAATTTGCTTTTTGCTCATGACGTAGTTACGCGTCAAGGCTTCTTTTTTTTGAAAGAGGCTCCTAGCAGCAGTACCCAATTACATTATCCGGGTTCTGACTTCGTGGCGGACTTTAGCGATTTTATGATAGTGGGGCTGGGTATTGCGTCTCATGATGTAAAGCCGGATAGCTGGACCCGCGTTTATGGATGCGTTACCGGCATCTATACCGGCGGCGAGCAAGAAGCGCTTACTGCCTTGCGCCTCTATCAGAAACAACTGCGCCATCATACCGCCGCACAGGATGAGATGATTATGCTCAATACCTGGGGCGACCGTAGCCAGGATGCCAAAATAGATGAGGCTTTCTGCCTGGCAGAACTGGACCGTGCCGCACGCATGGGCATCACCCTCTTTCAACTGGACGATGGCTGGCAGAGCGGAAAAAGCCCTAACTCGAAGACTGCCGGAGGTAGTTTTAAGGATATTTGGAAGAATACCGGTTACTGGACGCCCAACCCCACGAAATTCCCTCATGGTCTGAAACCTATTGTAGAGAAAGGCAAGAAATTGGGTATTCGCATCGGATTATGGTTCAACCCCAGCATACAGAATGATTTTGCCGATTGGCAAAAAGATGCGCAAGCCATTATCGGACTTTATAAGAAGTACGGCATCTGCTGTTTCAAGATAGACGGCCTGCAGATACCTACCAAGACAGCCGAACAGAATCTGCGCCGACTGTTTGATACCGTGTTGGAGCAAACCAACTATGAAGTGATTTTCAACCTCGATGCCACTGCCGGTCGTCGCGGCGGGTATCACTATATGAACGAGTACGGCAACATCTTCCTGGAAAACCGCTATACCGATTGGGGCAACTATTACCCTTATCGCACCTTGCGCAACCTCTGGATGCTGTCTCGCTATGTACCGGCGGAGAAGATGCAGATAGAGTTTCTTAATAAATGGCGTAATGCCGACAAGTATGACGCTGCCGATCCTTTTGCCCCCGCCCGTTACAGTTTCGATTACCTCTTTGCTATCACCTTGGCGGCACAGCCGTTGGCTTGGATGGAGGCTTCGAACTTGCCCGAAGAGGCTTATATTACGGCATCTCTGCTCAAGAAATACCAACCCTTGCAACTCCGGTTTCATCAAGGCGTCATACTGCCTATTGGTGAAGAACCCTCGGGACGCTCGTGGACCGGATTCCAATCGACCGTCTCCGGCACGCAAGGTTATCTTGTTGTTTACCGTGAAGACAACGAGCAAGCCAGGGGGACTATTGACACCTGGCTTCCTGAAGGCAAGAAAGTGGATTTTATCCCTGTGATGGGAAGTGGCAAGAAGTTTGCCGCAAAAGTCGGCGCACAGGGTAGAGTAAGTTTCGAGCTAAATGATAAGAACTCTTTCGCACTCTATCAATACGAAGTAAAACCATAAAAAGGCGGCTATCTGCATTCTACGCTAATGACGAGTGATGTGTTAACTTCTGATTTACAGAGTAGTATGGTAGGTGGAGAGAAGCATTAATACCTCTGCTGTTGGATGTTAATAGTTGAGTTGTCAGGTATTAATAGCTGAGCGGATAGGTATTAATAGTTGAGACAATGGGTATTAATAGTTTGAGACAATGAGTATTAATAGCTGATAAATGGGATATTAATATAACAACGACAAATGAAATAAAATAGGGAACTATGGTAAAAAGTGTACGTTTTCTTCTTCTCCTGATAGCATTTGTCTCCATGCAGATAGTTGCATGGGGACAGCCGCAGGAAAGACTGGTTCAAGTGCAGGTCACTCCAGACCACACCAATTGGCTGTATAAACCGGGAGAAAAAGTGAAATTCAAAGTAGTGGTATTGAAATGCAATATCCCACAGGATAATCTGGAAGTACGTTATGAGATTTCGGAAGACATGATGAAACCTCATCAGACAGGCAAACAGCCTTTGAAGAATGAAAAGCTTGAAATTAACGCAGGGACTATGAAAAAAGAAGGGTTCCTGCGTTGCCGTGCTTTTGTCACTTGCCAAGGGCGTGAGTATGAAGGCGTGGCTACCGTCGGCTTTTCTCCTGAAAAATTGCAACCGACCACTCCGTTGCCCGTCGACTTTCTGGAATTTTGGAAAAGTACCAAAGAAGCCGCTGAAAAGTGGGCACTGGAACCGATAATGACTTTACTGCCGGAAAGGTGCACGGATAAGGTGAACGTATATCATGTCTCCTTTGCGAACAATGACTATGTGTCCCGTATGTACGGCATCCTTTGTGTTCCGAAGGCTTCCGGGGAATATCCGGCGATTCTGAAAGTGCCGGGCGCAGGCATCCGTGCCTATAACGGAGAAGCTGAACGTGCCGGAAAGGGGTTCATCATATTGGAAATCGGTATTCACGGCATTCCGGTCAATATGGAGGGGGATGTGTATCACCGGCTTTATAACGGTGCTTTGAAGAATTACCACTCGTTCAATATGGACAATCGGGACAAGTACTATTACAAACGGGTTTATACAGGCTGTGTGAGAGCCATTGATTTCATTTACACACTTCCCGAATTTAACGGTAATCTGGCGACTTTTGGAGGAAGCCAGGGCGGTGCGCTTTCCATTGTAATTGCCGGACTGGATGCTCGTGTCAAGGGATTGGTTTCTTTCTATCCTGCTTTGTGTGATATGGCGGGTTATGCCCACGGTCGTGCAGGCGGTTGGCCGCATCTGTTTAAGGATGAGAAGAACCGGACACCGGAAAAGATGAAAACCATTCAGTATTTTGATGTAGTCAACTTTGCCCGTCAGGTTAAAGTGCCGGGATTTTATACCTTCGGATATAATGACAGAGTTTGTCCGCCTACCACCACTTACTCCACTTATAACGTGATTAATGCTCCAAAAGAACTGTTTGTAGCTGAAACGACCGCTCACTATGCCTATGCCGAACAGTGGAGCGCAGCCTGGAACTGGGTAATGAATTTCCTAAAAAATAAATCGAAATAGGCACGGATTACACGGATTAACACTGTTGTTTTACCTATTCTATTCTAAAAGCCGTGTAATCCGTGCCTGAACTTATTATATACACTAATTATAACAACATACTTAAATGAAAACAGGTGAGAAATTAAGTCTATGTCTATTGTTGCTAATCGCTTTTGCCGGAAGCGTTGCGGCACAGGAGCTGATAACGAATGTATATGGTCGCAACATCCATTCGCTGAATGGTAAATGGAATGCCATCATCGACCTGTACGACCAGGGACAACGGATGAAAATCTATGAAAACCGGCAACCGGAAGGAAATATTGATTTCTACGAATATGCGTTTGAAGGCGGGTTGCGTCTTAATGTTCCGGGAGACTGGAACTCTCAATCACCCGAATTGAAGTATTACGAAGGCACTGTATGGTATGCCCGTCACTTTGATGCCAAACGCTTGGCAGACAAACGCCAGTTCCTTTATTTCGGTGCTGTCAGCTATCGTAGCAAAGTCTACCTGAACGGAAAAGAGATAGCAGAGCACGAAGGCGGTTTTACTCCTTTCCAAGTGGAAGTGACAGACCTGTTGAAAAACGGTGACAACTTCCTGGCGGTAGAAGTGAACAACCGCCGTACCAAAGACGCCATTCCCGCTATGGCATTCGACTGGTGGAACTATGGCGGCATCACAAGAGATGTATTGCTGGTGAAAACTCCCCGGACATTTATAAAAGATTATTTCATCCAATTGGATAAAAACACTCCAGACCGCATCATCGCGCGCGTGCATCTTTCTGATAAAAAGGCTGGTGAGAAAGTAACAGTTGCCATCCCCGAACTCAAAATCAACGCGGAGCTCACCACCGACGCAGAAGGAAGGGCGGAAACCGTATTGAATGCGAAGAGGCTGCAACGCTGGTCGCCGGAAGAACCGAAACTCTATGGCGTGACTGTATCTTCAAGTGCCGACCGTGTGGAAGAGCAAATCGGCTTCCGCAATATCACCGTGAAAGGAACTGATATTTACCTGAACGGGAAGCCGACATTTATGTGCTGTATCTCTTTTCACGAAGAAATCCCGCAACGTATGGGACGTGCTTTCTCGGAAGCCGATGCGGCCATGTTGCTGAATGAAGCGAAAGCGCTTGGCGTGAACATGATTCGCCTGGCTCATTATCCGCAGAATGAGTACACGGTACGCCTGGCGGAAAAGATGGGCTTCCTTCTCTGGCAGGAGATTCCCATTTGGCAAGGCATTGACTTTACAGACAATGATACCCGTAAGAAAGCGCAGAGGATGCTTTCTGAAATGATTAAGCGTGATCAGAACCGCTGCGCGGTAGGTTATTGGGGTGTCGCCAATGAAACACAGCCTTCCAAAGAACGGAATGAATTCCTTACTTCCCTGCTCGAAACGGGAAAGCAACTGGACACTACCCGCCTGTATGTTGCCGCTTTCGACCTTGTGCACTTCAATAGCGAAAAACAGCGTTTTGTAATGGAAGATTCTTTTACTTCCCAACTGGACGTCGTAGCTATCAATAAATATATGGGCTGGTATCATCCGTGGCCTGTGGAACCGAAAGACGCTATATGGGAAGTAGTGACGGACAAACCGTTGATTATCTCGGAATTTGGCGGCGAAGCATTGTACGGTCAGTCCGGTGATGAGAATGTAGTCAGTTCTTGGAGTGAGGAATACCAGGCACGTCTGTATAGGGATAATATCCGTATGTTCGACAATATCCCGAACCTGCGTGGCGTATCTCCCTGGATTCTGTTCGACTTCCGTTCCCCATTCCGTTTCCACCCCACCAATCAGGATGGCTGGAACCGCAAAGGGCTCATATCCGACCAAGGTATGCGTAAGAAAGCGTGGTATCTGATGAGAGATTATTACATGAAAAAGAGAAATAACCGATAAGTTTAGTTATATTTGAATGTGATGAAGCAATATAAGATTGTAGTGATTTGTATGTGCATACTGCTCCTTCTTGCCGGAGGAGTGTATGCGCAGCAAAAAACGGTCAGGATACTTGCCATCGGCAACAGCTTCTCCCAAGATGCCGTGGAGCAATATCTGCATGAACTTGCCGAAGCCGAAGGCATTTCAACCATAATCGGCAATATGTTTATTGGCGGCTGTTCCCTGGAACGTCATGTGAAAAATGCCCGTGACAATGCTCCTGCCTATGCCTACCGGAAAATCGGTACAGATGGAAAAAAACGGGAAAAGGGTAAGATGTCTTTGGAAACGGTGCTTGCAGATGAAGACTGGGATTACGTCAGCCTGCAACAGGCAAGTCCTTTTTCGGGAATGTATGAGACGTATGAAGCTTCTCTTCCCGAGCTCATAGAATATGTAAAAGCACGCCTTCCAAAGAAAACAAAGCTGATGCTGCACCAAACCTGGGCGTATGCATCTACTTCCAAGCATAGTGGATTTAAAAACTACAACTGCAATCAACTGATCATGTATCAGGCAATTGCCGATGCTGTGAAGAAAGCGGCTAAGGTGAATAAGATAAAGATTGTCATCCCTTCGGGCACTGCCATACAAAATGCGCGTACCTCTTTCATCGGCGACCATCTGAATCGGGACGGCTATCATCTGGATGTGAAGATTGGACGTTATACCGCTGCTTGTACCTGGTTCGAACGCATCTTCAAACACAATGTAATCGGGAATCCTTATGCCCCGGAAGGGCTGGATGAGGCACGAAAAGCTGTTGCCCAGAAAGCTGCCCATGCAGCAGTAAAGCATCCGTATAAGGTAACCGATCTGTCTATTACTAACTAACAATGGACATTGCCGCCCGTCTTGCAGCAGAATCCACGGTATTATAGATGACTTGATTCAAATGTAAATGCAGCACACCAAAGGCGATTTGATTGCTCGTGGCAACCCGATGGTGTACTGCATTTATTTTTCGTATATTGTATGGTTTACTCCATTAAGAACTGGCGTATAGGACAATGGCGTATACCCTCGTAGCTGTTTCCGCTGAATGTATCTTCTGTTAACACTATTTTGGGATAGTTGTCCTGTATCTTTAGTAAGTTTCCAAATTCTCTTTCTGCTGTGTCGCCATCTATTTTTAAAGCGACCTGTATATATAGTTTTTCTCCATTCTTCTCTCCGATAAAATCAATTTCCTTATCTCCGTAATAGCCAACCTTAATGTCGTAACCTTTGTATAGAAGGTGGTTATACACTAGATTTTAACAAAAGTATGCTTTCTTATAGGGAAACACTTTGTTTCAACCTTTGAAACTAATAGTTTCCCTGTTTGAAACATTTCGTTTCTCGGTGAGAAACAAATGGTTTCATGGCATGAAACAAACCACGGCTTGTGGGGTGACGCCCAGTATGCTGTGGGATGATTGAAAATGACTTTTAAACAAACTTGAGGTGTATTTATAATGAAAGCTGGAGAAAGTGATGTTTTATCCTTCCTCCAGCTCTTATATTATTGATGAGCAGTGAATTACTTCACTTCCCAAGTATCATTAGTCATTAGCAGCTCCTGAAAATTATGATATTTTTTCTTGCCTTTGATTTCTTCGATTTGTTCAGCGACAGCATCATTGTAAGTTGGAGCATCTACATCACGGATTACACCGAGTGCAATCGGGAAGTCAGGACCTTCCATCAAAGCCAGTTTCAATTGAAGCGTATTGTCCTGGCAGTGTGCGTCGTGGATAAGGATATCTTTTTCTGTGACACCGTTCTCACCAAGTTTCACTACTTTCAGCCCGAAGCCTTCCTGCATCAATCCGAATTCCTTATTTTCACCAAATAACATCGGTTTGCCATGTTCCAGGTAGATAGCGTTCTTAGCGCGTCCTTCTTTGGTAGCAACACTGGCGTGAGTTCCGTCGTTGAAGATCACGCAGTTTTGCAGAACTTCTACAACAGAAGCACCTTTATGGTTGGCTGCTGCTTTCAACACTTCTACGGAAGCGGCACCATCTACTGCAATACAACGTGCGAAGAAACGTCCGCGGGCACCGAAAGCCAGCTCTGCCGGATGGAACGGGTCTTCCACTGTTCCGTAAGGAGATGATTTGCTGACGAATCCGCGTTCTGAAGTCGGTGAATATTGTCCCTTTGTCAAACCATAGATACGGTTGTTCAACAGAATCATGTTCAAGTCAATGTTGCGGCGAACGGCATGGATGAAGTGATTACCACCGATTGCCAAACCGTCACCGTCACCGGAAATCTGCCAGATAGTCAAATTTGGATTGGCTACTTTTGCTCCTGTTGCAACAGCAGCGGCACGTCCGTGAATAGTGTGGAACCCATACGTATTTACGTAGTAAGGCAGGCGGGAAGAACAACCGATACCGGAAATGACGGCAATATTGTGCGGAGCTACTCCCAGTTCGGCCATAGCTTTGTGCAGTGAGTTCAGGAAAGCGTGGTCACCGCATCCCGGACACCAGCGAGGTTGGCCTGATTTATAATCTTGTACGGTATATACTTTATCGCTCATCTTTTATTCCTCCAATAATTTAGTGAATGCATCTATCAATTCTCTCGTAACGAAAGGCTGTCCTTTCACTTGGTTGAACTGGCTGATGTTCAATCCGGGTATCTTCATCCGTAAATAACCTGCGAATTGTCCCAAATTCTGTTCAGCTACTACGATCTTCTTGTATTTACGCAATACATCGGCTGTATTCTTCGGCAGCGGGTTGATGTACTGGAAGTGTGCGAAAGCCACTTTCTTTCCATGATCGCGCATAAAGTCCATAGCCAGACGGAGATGCCCATACGTGCCGCCCCAGCCAACAATCAGTAAATCTGCATCTTCATCACCCAGTACTTCGAGTTCGGGGATATAGTCTGCAATTTTATCTACTTTAGTTTGGCGGAGATGAACCATCTTATTATGGTTTTCTGGTTCGGTAGAGATCGCACCTGTTTCATTGCTCTTTTCAAGACCACCGATGCGGTGCATGAATCCTTCAGTTCCCGGAATTGCCCAGTAACGTGCACCGGTTTCTTCATTGCGTTGGTATGGAGTCCAGTTACCAGCCATGTCCGGAGTCACGTATGGAGGATTGATGGCAGGATATTCATTTAAGTTAGGAAGTTTCCAAGCTGCCGAGCCGTTGGCTACGAAAGCATCCGTCAGTAATACAACCGGAGTCATGTGTTCCAGAGCAATCTTACATGCCATGTATGCGGCATCAAAACAGTTCGTTGGTGAAGTTGCGGCAATCACCGGCATCGGGCTTTCACCATTACGTCCGTAAAGAGCTTGCAATAAGTCTGTCTGTTCTGATTTAGTAGGCAAACCTGTTGACGGACCGCCACGTTGCACATTTACAATCACTAATGGAAGTTCGCCAATTACAGCAAGGTTCATGGCCTCACTCTTCAAACAAACACCGGGCCCGGAAGTAGTCGTTACAGCCAAAGCACCGGCAAAAGCGGCACCAACGGCAGAAGCACAACCCGCGATTTCATCTTCGCACTGTACGGTTTTTACTCCCAGTGATTTATGTTTAGCTAATTCGTGCAGAATATCAGTGGCCGGAGTGATAGGATAAGAACCCAAGTAGAGTTCCAGACCTGCTTTCTCGGCAGCAGCAATCAAGCCATAAGCAGTTGCTTTATTTCCGTTGATATCTGTATAAAGTCCTTTTGATTTCGGAGCTTTACTTTCAATCTTATAAGTAGAGACAGAAGCATGTGTGTTGGCACCATAGTTGAAACCATCGTTTAATACCTTAATATTAGCTTCTGCAATTTCGGGCTTCTTGGCGAATTTCTCACGCAGCATTTTTTCAGCAGCGGCAAGGTTACGGTTGAACAGCCAGCAAACCAGTCCGAGTGCGAACATGTTCTTACAACGGAGTGCTGATTTATTGTCTAGTCCGGAGTCTTTCAGGCTCTCTTTGCACATGGAAGAGATGGGAACTTCAAGTACTTCCTGTTTTATGCCTAATTCTTCAAAAGGATTGTCGGTCTTGAATCGTGCCTTTTCCAAATCTCTGGCTTCGAATGAGTCGGAGTCGGTAATGATAAGTCCTTGCGGTTTACAGAATTTGATTTGTGTTTTCAGTGCGGAAGGATTCATAGCCACCAACACGTGGCAACGGTCTCCGGGAGTGTAAACCTGTCCGGCACCGATGTGGACCTGAAAACCGGAAACACCGGTCAGTGAACCTTGCGGGGCGCGGATGTCTGCCGGATAGTCAGGGAATGTACAGATGTCATTTCCTACCGTAGCCGACACGTTCGAGAAGATGTTGCCGGCCAGCTGCATACCGTCGCCGGAGTCGCCGGAGAAACGTACTACTACTTCCTCCAATTCTTTAACCATCATTTCGTCTGCCATAACTTTAATTACTATATTTAATTTAAAAACTGATTTTACTTTCAATTTGTGAGCACAAAGGTCGGAAAGTTAATCGAATTATCAAAATAAATCGAACTTTATTGTCCTATTGACGCCAAATATTTGAAATATCTGAAAGGAACCTGTATTTTTATTCTTGTTAAATCGACAGAAACCGTTATCTTTGCAAGCAAATTTGAAGCGGCCTTGTAGTTCAACGGATAGAATAGAAGTTTCCTAAACTTTAGATAGGGGTTCGATTCCCCTCGAGGCTACTACGAAGAATCTGTGAGAAGTTGTTTTGTTTTGCTTTCATATCGTATCTGGTTTTAAGTTTAACAATGGCTTCTTTTAAGATGAACGTCTTATAGCTTCTATTTGTTTTAATAATCAATAGAAAAAGCCTCTACCGAATGTTCGGAAGAGGCTTTTTCTATTTCTGGAATTTATTATTCTTCCGTAGTTACTGGTACGACTTTTTTGTTCTTCATCATGTTGTATGCAATCGGAGATGCAATGAACAGTGATGACAATGTACCGATAACAACACCCAAGATCATTGCGAATGCAAAGCTGCGGATTGAATCACCGCCAAGGATGAAGATACACAGCAATACGATCAATGTACTTAATGATGTATTGATAGTACGTGCAAGTGTAGTATTCAATGAATCATTGAACAACTGACGTTTGTCACGTTTCGGATACAGGCCGAAGAACTCACGTACACGGTCGAAGATTACCACCTTGTCATTGATAGAGTAACCGATAGCTGTCAGGATAGCACCGATAAACGTTTGGTCAATTTCCAGTGAGAATGGAACGATACCCCATAACAATGAGTAAGCACCGATAATCATGATGGTATCGCATGATAGAGCTACGATAGAGCCAATACTATATGCGATGTTACGGAAACGGATTAAGATATACAGACCGATAGCGATCAAAGCCAGTACTACGGAATAGATGGCACCTGTTTTGATATCGTCTGCGATACTCGGACCCACTTTTTGAGAACTTACAATACTACCACCAGTGTGATTGTCACGGTCGATAAAGGTAGCTAGAGTGATGTTTTGAGTCAGCACAGGTTTCAAAGTCTCATATAAATATGCTTCGATTTGAGAGTCAACATCGTTTCCTGCATCTTCAATACGGTAGTTGGTGCTGATACGTACAGTTTTCTTATCTGTACCGATAGCGATAACACTAACGTTAGCATCACCGAACTTGCTGGAGATCAATTCACGAATCTGTTCGGGTTCTACCGGATTCTCGAACTGTACCTTGAAGTTACGTCCACCGGTAAAGTCGATACTCTGGCTTAAACCGCGCATGGCAAATGAACCGATACAAACGAGGATGATGGCTACAGTGATGATAAGGGATTTTTTGTTTGTTCCCATAAAATCAAAACGTGTGTTGGTCATCAAGTTTCTTGAAACAGGGGTTGTGAATGTAAGGTTCAATAGTTTGTCCTTGTTCATGAAGTGTTCGTAAACTATACGGGTCATGAACACAGCGGTGAAGAAGGATACTAGAATACCGATAATCAATGTCGTAGCAAAACCACGGATCGGACCGGTACCGAAGTTAAACAGAATGACACCTGTGATGATGGATGTCAGGTTCGAGTCGAAGATAGCGGAGAATGCGTTGGAATAACCGTCAGCAAGTGCTTTCTTCACACCTTTACCGGCACGAAGTTCTTCTTTAGTACGTTCGTAGATAAGTACGTTCGCATCCACTGCCATACCTAGTGACAACACCATACCGGCAATACCGGACATTGTCAATGCTGCCTGGAAGGAGGAGAGGACACCTAATACGAAGAAGAAGTTCAGGAACAATGCACCATTGGCAATCATACCCGGTATGAAGCCGTACATCATACACATATAGATCATCAACAGAATCAGAGCCACTACGAATGAGAATACACCTGCATTGATAGATTCCTGACCCAATGACGGACCAACGATATCTTCCTGTACGATGTGAGCCGGAGCCGGCATCTTACCTGATTTCAATACGTTTGCTAAGTCCTTTGCCTGTTCAGGAGTGAAATGACCTGTAATCTGTGAACGTCCACCTGTGATTTCAGAGTTTACGTTTGGTGCAGAATATACATAGTTGTCAAGAACGATAGCGATAGAACGACCGATGTTCTGTTTGGTCAGCTGTGCCCAACGACGTGCACCGTCAGAGTTCATTGTCATGCTGACAGCCGGTTTGCTGTATTGGTCGAATTCATCTTTCGCGTCTGTTACTACATCACCTTCCAACGGAGCTTTACCGTTGCGTTCGGTAGACTTGATAGCATATAATTCGAACGTCTGTCCTTTCTTGTCAAATTCAGAAGGAGAAACACCCCATTTCAAACGAAGGTCTTTCGGGAGTTCTGCTTTAACTTCCGGCATAGCCAGATATTTGTTGATATCAGCAGTGTCTTTGTAGTTAGCGTAACCGATCACAGGACCTTGTCCGCTAGAGTTCAACTGCAGGATAGCCAACAGAGGGTATTGCTTTTTAATTTCTGCCAGGTTAGCTGTTGAATTATCTTCAGTAGTTGTAGCATCTCCTTTCAGGGCAGCAGCAAGACTGTCGGCAGCACTTACGTTTTTCTTGGCCGGAGTAGCTTCTGCAAGCGGAGCTTCTTTGGTGGAATCTACAGCAGTAGAGTCTGCACCTGTCTCCTGCGCTAATACAGCGCGCAATTTAGCATCAGCAGATTGCATGGCAGGAAGAACTTCTTTAGCTGTATAAGTTTCCCAGAATTCCAGGTTAGCAGAACCTTGGAGAAGTTTTCTCACACGTTCCGGCTCTTTGATACCCGGCAATTCCACCATGATACGACCCATTTTGTCTTCCAGGCTCTGGATATTCGGCTGAACAACACCGAAACGGTCGATACGTGTACGAAGTACGTTATATGAGTTTTCAACAGCAGCTTTTACTTCTGCTCTCAATACTTTTTCAACTTCTGCATCCGATGATTTCTGGTTAACTTTGTCTTTCAACTGTTGTGTTGCGAAGAGTTCGGAAAGTTTTGCGTTAGGAGCAGCTTTGTGGTATTCTCTGACAAATAGCGTGATGATATCATCCTGGCTGTTTACAGCCTGTTTTGCAGCTTCTGCCAATGCATTGTTGAAAGCTTCATCCGGCTTGTTGTCAGCCAGTGCTTTGATAACATCAGGTACAGAAACTTCAAGGATAACGTTCATACCACCTTTTAGGTCCAAACCTAAACTAATCTCCATCTCACGACATTGTTTCAGCGTCCAGTTACCCAACCACACTTTCTCATTGGAGAGAGAGTCGAGGTAGTCTTGTTCCACTTTCGGGTCGCCGTTCGCAATTTCTTTCGCCTTGTTGGTATAATGGCGTGTTACGAAGGAGAAGGAGAGATAGAACACACATACCAGTGTGAGTAATACCGCAAAAACCTTTACAAATCCTTTGTTTTGCATTTTACTTTTAATTTATGATGATTACTTTTTTAATTTAATTTTCAGTTAAATTCTGTCGTACACAAGTTCTTTTTGCCGCATACAAGGCTGCAAATATAGTTTTTTTTTCACATTCATGTGTAATAAGCCCTCAAATATTTGATGTTTAAGGGCTTTTTTGCTGAATTATTTCATTCCTCTGTTTTTCAGTAGTGGTTCCAGGCTTGGTTCCGCTCCACGGAAATTCTTATAAAGCACCATCGGGTCTTCGCTGTCTCCCTTCTCCAATACGTTATGGCGGAACAGGTCGGCGGTGTTTTTATCAAAAATACCATGTTCTTTGAAAGCTTCGAAAGCATCATTGTCCAATACGTTGGCCCATAGGTAACTATAGTATCCGGCTGCGTATCCGCCAATGATATGATTAAAGTAAGTCACGCGATAACGCGGTGCTATTTCGGGAATCAAATTAAGCTTGTCCATCGCTTCTTTTTCGAATGCAAGCATATCCAGATTCTTTACATCTGTTATCGTGTGCAGGTTCATGTCGAGGATGGCGGCGGCCAGTAATTCGGTGGTCATGAAGCCCTGGTTGAAAGTTTTCTGTTGCAGTATCTTCTCGATGATTTCGTCGGGTATCACTTCTCCTGTCTGATAATGTTTGGCATACATTTTCAGCACTTCGGGTTCAGTCGCCCAGTGTTCGTTGATTTGAGAAGGAAGCTCTACAAAGTCGCGTACCACGTTGGTTCCCGATGTTCCTTTGTATTCGCATTTTGTCAGCAGTCCGTGCAGGGCGTGACCAAATTCGTGAAACAGGGTTTCCACTTCATCCATGGTCAATAAAGAGGGGGTGTCGCCTACCGGCTTGGTAAAGCTGCAAACGTTGCATACCAATGGACGGGTTGTTCCGTGTTGCTCACGATAGTTGCTCATCCATGCACCACCGCTTTTCCCGGGACGTGGGAAATAGTCTACATAGAAGATACCGAGCTGGGAACCGTCTGCGTCTTTCACTTCAAAGACTTCTACATCAGGGTGATAAGTTGGTATGCCTTCCAGTTTGCTTAGGGTGATGCCATATAATTTGTTGGCTACGGCGAAAGCACCATTGCGTACATTTTCCAGTTTGAAATAAGGTTTTGTATCCTCTTCAGACAGATTATATTTTTCTTTCCGCAGTTTTTCGGTGTAATACCACCAGTCCCATGCTTCCAGTTTTTCTCCTTTTCCTTCCTTATCCATTAATTTCTGAAGTTCGGTAGCTTCTGCTTTTGCTTTTGGCAGTGCGTAGCTCCAGAGGTTATTTAAAAGGCTCATTACGTTGTTGGCGTTCTTTGCCATGGTTTCATCCAGGACGAAGTTTGCATAACAGTCGAAACCTAATAAGTTCGCTTTTTCCAGGCGGAGAGAAACGATCTTGCGGATGTTTTCCTTGTTATCGTTCCCGTCGTTGTTGTTGCCGCGGTTGATATAAGCTTTGTATATTTGCTCCCGGAGCGGGCGATTTTCAGAATATTGCAGGAAAGGCAGACGGCTGGCATTGTGCAGGGTGAACAACCATTTTCCCGGTTGTCCGGCTGCTTTCGCTTCTTCGGCCGCACTTTGGCGGAACCATTCAGGCAATCCTGCCAGATCTTCTTCCTTGTCAACGAAAAGTTGGAAGGCATTATTCTCATTCAGTATATTGTTGCTGAAAGTAATGCCGAGTGTAGAAAGTTCCTTGTTGATTTCGCGGAGGCGAGTTTGGTCCTTTTCGCCAAGGTTCGCTCCGGAACGGATAAATCTTTTATAAGTCTTGTCCAGCAGACGTTCTTGTTCCGACGTCAGGTTCAATGAATCTTTCTTTTGGTAGACATCGTTCACCCGTTTGAATAGTTTCCCATTCAGGGAGATATTGTCATTATGTTCCGAAAGAACCGGTGCCAGTTTGATGGAAAGTGCGGTCAGCGAATCAGTAGTTTCCGCATCTGTCATATTGAAGAAAATGATGCTTACCCGGTCTAAGATGGGTGCGCTGTTATCCAAAGCCACAATCGTATTTTCGAATGTCGGAATTTCCGGGCTTTCGATGATGGCTTCGATATTTTGATTCTGTTCTTCTATACCTTTTAGAAAGGCAGGTTCATAGTGCTCTAATTTAATCTTGTCGAAAGAAGGAACACCATACTCGGTTTGAAACTCTGTAAAGAAAGGATTGCTTTCTGTTTTCGTAGCACAGGAGTACATCATACAACTTACTGCTAAAATGGTTAGTGTCTTTTTAATCATCATAAGTGTTTTTTATTAGAGTTTTCAGTTCTTATCGTTTACTGATATAGCACCAGATCGGGTAATGGTCTGATGCCTTGATAGACCGGTCTACCGTGCAATTGTAGGCTTTCAGGTTGGGGCTGATCAAGATATTGTCTATGCGGAAATAGAACTTGTTCTGATTGTAGGAAATACCCAATCCTTTACCGGACTGTGTGAATGCATCATCTAGTTTTTGAGTCAGGATGCGATGGGTATATGAGATAGAACCGTCGTTGAAATCGCCGCATACTATGGTTGTCGGATATTTACTTTCTGCAATGGTTTTAGCCACAGAATCTGCTTGTGTAGCCCGGATAGCCGATGCTTCCGCCAGTTTTCTTATTAATTGCCTAAGTCCGGTTTTTACTTTCTTGGCATTCGGGTCTTTAATCATATCCTCATACATCCCTCTGTCTTCTTTGGTGAGCTTGTTGGATTCCAGGTGGTTGTTGATTAATGTAAGAGTGTCGTTATTCACATTCAGTACATATTTCATGGAGCCGTTATAATTACTTTCATATTCGATGGGATGTATCGAGAGTATGGGGAACTTAGAGAAACAGGCAAGTTGCACGTCTCCTTTCCCTTGTTGGTGGACGGATTGGTAAGGATAGGCTTTCAATGCTTTTTTAATGTCCTGTTCCGTCAGGTATTTCTTGTTGGTAGCGGTGTTATATTCTTGCAGACAGATAATATCGGCGTTACTATCTACAAGATAAGACAATACCGGGTTTTTTCCATCTTTCTTCTCCAAATTGTTGAAACTCATTACGTTGTAGGATAGGATTTTGATGCTTCCTTCCGGTATGTTTTTTGTGGTGGAGTTAAAAGGAATATAAGTCCGTATCTGCGGAATACAAATTAGAAAACCGATGGCGGGCAAGAGCGTATAGCGGTAGTTGACGAATGCCCAGAAGCCGATAAAAATCAGATTAATCGTCAGGAATATCGGAAATGCAAGTCCCAAGCTGGAAGCAAGTGGATTTATTTTCGGGTTAAGGTAAGGGCTATAAGCGCTTAATATCAACGTTCCCACGAAGAGAGCGTTGACAGCAAGTATCAGATATGCGACAAATTTGCCAATATGTTCCATTCCTTTATCTTTTGCTTGCGTCGAACAAGCTTTTCTTTTCTTCAGTTGTCAGACTGTCGTAACCGGATTTCTTTAGTTTTTCCAAAATACGGTCCACTTCATCAGACTGTGCTTTTTTGTGGGCATTGTAATCATAATCCTTCTCGCGACCGGTGGCACTGTTTCCATAGTGTACCTTCATTTTCGGTTTCCGTTTCCATGTTTTCTTTTGAAACAAGGAGGTGAAACCATCCAGAATCCAGTTGATCCAGGAAGTCAAATCAGTTCCTTTACTTAGGCTGGCGGCAAACCAAAGTCCTGCAAGAGCACCGCCCAGGTGGGCGATATGTCCTCCGGCATTACTTGAGGTGATGGATAATACATCGATTCCGATAACAACCAGTGCCAGATATTTGAGACGGATAGCACCGAAAAGAAAAAGTTGCACCCTGTAATTTGGTTCACGATAAGCCGTAGCAGCTACGATGGCTAATACGGAAGCTGATGCTCCTACCAATGTTGCACCCGCCACTTGCGAACTGAATAAAGGAAATACATTGTAGGCAACCATATACAGTAAACCTCCACAGATACCTCCTAATACATATAGTCCTCTTAAATGTTTGGCCGAGAAAAAGTAGAGAAACAAACTTCCGAACCAATACAGCCAGAGCATATTGAATAAAATAT
The DNA here is from genome assembly GCF_040913205.1 of Bacteroides sp. MSSM.1001136sp1_RTP21357st2_D2_RTP21359_211015. Classification (NCBI taxonomy): domain Bacteria; kingdom Pseudomonadati; phylum Bacteroidota; class Bacteroidia; order Bacteroidales; family Bacteroidaceae; genus Bacteroides; species Bacteroides sp. MSSM.1001136sp1_RTP21357st2_D2_RTP21359_211015. The sequence continues at coordinate 52,233 of NZ_JBDFVF010000027.1, forward strand.
GCAGGATACCGGCATGCATAAACATATAAGTAAATAACGACCACGGCTGATGAATAAATCCGATAAAGGATGCCGGCAGGGCAAATATACCGAATATATCGGGGGTACTTACTTCAAACAGTCGCAAGAAAACGTTAATCAACGTGCCGATCAGAAAGATGCCTACGTTGATATAAATCAGTTGGATGAAAATATTTCCTCTTCTGAATGTCTCCTTTAAATCAGCTATAATATGTCCCATTGTTATTGCTTTTTTTTCTCCAATACAAAATCAGGATCAATCCAAATAACATTCCTCCCAGATGAGCAAAGTGAGCGACATTGTCTCCGGCGCTATTGGCAAGTCCTGACCATAATTCAATCGCGGCGTATCCTATAACGAAGAACTTCGCTTTGATAGGAAATGGCAGCGGGAAGATAAACAACCGGTTATTGGGAAATAACATACCGAATGCCAGCAATATGGCGTAAACGGCTCCCGAAGCACCTACGGTGGTCATCATGTTCAGATACTCTTCCATTGGGATAACACCTGTACCTATATTCACTTGTGCGTAGTGGCTAAGCTCCGTTACATATTGAATATACTGCACTCCTTCCTGGATAAGTCCCGCACCGATACCGCAGAGAATATAGTAAAAGAGGAAACGTTTGGGTCCCCAGGTTTGTTCGAGAATCGGTCCGAACATAAAAACGGCAAACATATTAAAGAAAATGTGGCTGAATCCGCCGTGCATAAACATATAAGTGATAAGCTGTGCCGGATTAAAGTCACTTGCAAGGAAAAAATGTAATCCCAGATAATTCGTTAAATCCAGGCCGTAACGTTGGGCTACGATTGTCCCGAAAAATACTAGTACATTGATAATTATCAGGTTTTTAGTTACAGTTGGCATCATTTTAATTTCTGAATATTTAGATAATAGACGCAAAAGTACGAATAAATTCTGTTTTAAAGCATGAAAAACGCTTCCTATTAGCTCTTTTTCAATAATTTGCTGCGTTTTTTTTATGTTTTTATTTGATATGTTGTTTTGTTCGGCTATATTTGTGGAATCAATCCATTGTGGGATAATCTTTTGTGTAACAAATATATTAATTAATCATTTTACGTATTATGAATAAGTCTGATCTTATTAGTGCAATGGCTGCTGAAGCTCAAATGAGCAAAGCCGATGCAAAAAAAGCACTTGATGCTTTCATCACTTCAGTTACTAATGCTATGAAAGCTGGTGACAAAGTATCTCTCGTAGGTTTTGGTACTTTCTCTGTAAGCGAAAGAGCTGAAAGAACTGGTATTAACCCTTCTACAAAGGCAACTATTACTATTCCTGCTAAGAAAGTAGCTAAATTTAAAGCTGGTGCTGAATTATCTGCAGCTGTTGAATAAGATAGATAGTTGAAAGAAATTAGGAGAGGAGACGCGATGCGTCTCCTTTTTTTGTATCTTTGCGCGCAAGAAATAACTTGATTATGAAGATAGAAGATAAACTTGTAGCGTCCGTTATTAGTGGACTGAAAGCACTCTACGGTCAGGAAGTCCCTGAAAAGATGGTGCAAATGCAAAAAACAAAGAAAGAATTTGAAGGACATTTGACACTGGTCGTGTTCCCTTTTCTGAAGATGTCAAAAAAAGGACCGGAGCAAACAGCACAGGAAATCGGTGAATATCTGAAAGCAAACGATCCGGCTGTAGCAGCGTTTAATGTGATAAAAGGGTTCTTGAACCTGACTATTGCATCGGCTACATGGATTGAATTGCTGAACGAGATTCAGGCGGATGAACAGTACGGCTTAATGCAGGTCACTGACGCTTCTCCATTGGTGATGATTGAGTATTCTTCTCCGAATACAAACAAACCGCTTCACTTGGGACACGTGCGTAATAACCTTTTAGGCAACGCATTGGCTAACATTGTAGCGGCAAACGGCAATAAGGTAGTCAAAACAAATATTGTAAACGACCGTGGTATCCACATCTGTAAGTCCATGCTGGCATGGAAGAAATACGGAAACGGTGAAACTCCTGAAACTTCGGGTAAGAAGGGTGACCACCTGGTAGGTGATTATTATGTATCTTTCGATAAGCATTATAAAGCGGAAGTAAAGGAGCTGATGGCTAAATTTACAGCGCAGGGAATGAGTGACGATGAAGCGAAAGCAAAGGCTGAAGCTGAATCTCCATTGATGCAGGAAGCCCGCGAAATGTTGGTGAAGTGGGAAGCCGGTGATCCGGAAGTACGCGGATTGTGGGAAATGATGAACAACTGGGTATATGCAGGATTCGACGAAACCTACAAGAAGATGGGGGTTGGCTTTGACAAGATCTATTATGAATCCAATACTTACCTCGAAGGAAAAGAAAAGGTAATGGAAGGTCTGGAAAAAGGTTTCTTCTACAAGAAAGAAGACGGTTCCGTATGGGCCGACCTGACTGCCGAAGGACTGGATCATAAGCTCCTTCTCCGTGGTGACGGTACTTCTGTCTACATGACTCAGGATATCGGTACGGCTAAACTTCGTTTTGCCGATTACCCGATTAATAAGATGATTTATGTAGTAGGTAACGAACAGAACTATCACTTCCAGGTGCTTTCTATCTTGCTCGATAAACTTGGTTTCGAATGGGGTAAGAGTCTGGTACACTTCTCTTACGGAATGGTGGAACTGCCGGAAGGTAAGATGAAATCCCGTGAGGGTACGGTAGTTGATGCTGACGACTTGATGGAGGAAATGATTGCCACTGCTAAAGAAACTTCACAAGAACTAGGCAAACTGGATGGTTTGACACAGGAAGAAGCTGATGATATTGCCCGTATTGTGGGTCTGGGAGCATTGAAATATTTCATTCTGAAAGTCGATGCCCGTAAGAATATGACATTCAATCCGAAAGAATCTATCGACTTCAATGGTAATACAGGTCCGTTTATTCAATATACTTATGCACGTATCCAGTCTGTACTTCGGAAAGCTGCCGAATCAGGTATCGTAATTTCTGAACAGATTCCGGCTGGTATTGAATTGAGTGAAAAGGAAGAAGGGCTGATTCAGATGGTTGCCGACTTTGCTGCTGTTGTAAAACAAGCCGGTGAAGATTACAGCCCGTCTATTATTGCTAATTATACTTATGACTTGGTGAAAGAATACAATCAGTTCTATCATGACTATAGTATTCTGCGCGAAGAGAATGAGGCAGTGAAAGTATTCCGTATCGCTCTGTCTGCTAATGTAGCTAAAGTTGTTCGCTTGGGAATGAATTTGCTGGGTATCGAAGTTCCTTCCAGAATGTAAGACTTTCTCTGAACAAAATAGACTTCTGCGGGGTTTCTTTTATATATATAAAAGGAACCTCGTATGTTTTACTCCCCCCATCCATTGCTTCGGAAGAGAGAAACGGAAACTGCTACTGTCTCTTATTCCGAACTGCTGTTTGACCTGATTTATGTTTTCTCGGTCACGCAACTTTCACATTATTTGCTTCATAATCTCACTTGGGAAGGATTATTGAAAGAAACAATCCTGTGGTTTGCAGTCTGGATGTTGTGGCAACATACCATCTGGGTGACTAACTGGTTCAACCCGGATACCCGGCCGATACGTATTCTTCTTTTTATCAGTATGCTGGTGGGGCTGGTGATGGCGGCTGCTATTCCTTATGCCTTTACTTACCGGGGATTGATATTTGCTGTCTGCTATGTTCTGATACAGGCAGGGAGAACACTTTATATTATCGGGGTGTTAGGAGATCATCATCTGGCTGCTAATTTTAAGCGAATTATGGGCTGGTTCTGTATATCTGCCGTCTTTTGGATTACGGGTGCCATATTGCAGGGAGAATGGCAAATTCTACTGTGGATTATAGCCGCCATCTGTGATTATACAGCCCCGATGCACGGATTTGCTTTACCTCGTCTGGGACGTTCGGACAGTAGCAAGGAATGGACTATTGAAGGGCATCATTTGGTGGAACGTTGCCAGTTGTTTGTGATTATTGCTTTTGGAGAAACTCTATTGATGACAGGAGCTTCTTTGAGTGAAGTAGAAGAATGGACGCCTCTCGTGATTATTTCTGCTGTCATATCTTTCATTGGTAGTTTGGCTATGTGGTGGGTTTACTTTGATGTGAGCAGTGAAGCCGGTAGTCGGAAAATACAGGAAGTGAAAGATCCCGGAAAGCTGGGGTTGATTTATAATGCAATTCATATCGTACTGGTGGGAGCATTGATTATTTGTGCGGTAGGAGACGAACTGATTGTTGCCCATCCCGAACAAGAAATGAGAGCGGAAGTTGTTTTTGTTCTGATTATCGGACCAATCGTTTATATTCTGGCAAATAGTATCTATAAATATGTCACGTGCCGTATGCTTCCTTTATCACATATTATTGCTGTAATAGCTTTGGCTTTACTGCTTCCCTGGCCTTATCACATTTCTTTATTGACGATGAATATCTTGGTAACATCTGTTTTTATATTCGTGATTGTGTTTGATATGCTATTCCCTAATAAAGGTTTTAAGATAAAATGGGAGCCGAAGATTTAATGATGAAAGCCCATTCATAACGGATAATACTTATATCCTATAATATTGTGGCTTAAAATAAAAACACAGTTCACACGAATTCTTGGTGAGTATTCAAGAAGTTGTGTGAACTGCGTAATTCGCGCCTTTCTAAACGGATGTCTATTATGTCTTTTTCATCGATGGTTCGCAATGCGAAGTCCCGATAGCGATTCCGTACAATATCCGGGCTGCTCTTATTTAAATCGTATCAATCTTTATTTGTACCAATCTTTATTTTGTTTCCCATTCGATGATACCCATCCAGAGAACTTGGGATATGATTGATCGATTCGTTTCCCTTCCTCTGGAACCGGGAGATTACTTACTGGCATATTGATAGCAAACGGCATCAAGTCTGCAGAAACATAATACATCCCTTCTTCTGGTCTGTAGATGTCTTTTCCGGTTCCCAGTAACGATAAGTCGGCTTTGTCAGTCGGGGGATAATTTATCAGATGTAATTCTTTGCCTCTACCCTCGTTGGAACTGATGAAGATAAACGGGTTGTAAGGAGGTACCACCTCTTTCTCACTAGCTCCATCAAGCGTGATGGTTACAGTATATTCTTTCTTTGATTCATCAGTGATATTTTTGAATTTTGTCATGTCGTCATACAACAATATGGTTGGGTGAGACTGTCCAGGCTCTGTTTCTTTTCCTTCCATGTATATAGAACTTGATAAACCACTGGCATCAGGCCCCGTTATTTTTACACTCTTGACATTGCTGTTTGAGAGCTTGTGTAATTGATATCCAAATCCGTTTTGCAGATAACCGCCACAGTGCTGTAAGATAAACTTGTCTTCTATTTCGTAAATGCGATTGTCAAGAGCATTTCGGGTCATCGTACTGGTGTACTTTACCATTACGTCATTCATATCGTAATCACCTAACTTAGGCCATAAGTCTTCAAAAGCCAGTGTACCGGAATAAGAAATTTTATATTGCTCGGGGATTGCTTCGGGGTCTTCAGGCAATGGAGGCAATGTCGGGTCAATAGCATTCTTTTCTGACGTATGAATATAGAAGATGGCATCTGCATAATCGAAGTCAATATTATCTTCGAATCCTACTGCTACAATCTGCCCGGACTTGGAATCACGGAGAGATACAGTTCTTTGTGTATTATTCGTGTTTAGATTCCTGGTGGAGTAGCGTGCCCCCATACCTTTTATGATATCGCCCACTTTGTCTTTATCTGTTTCTGAGGTGAGTTTACTCTTGAATCCCATACCTTGAAGGCACCAGCCAATTGTGACTCCTGCAGGAAATTTGTCTTCGTATTCCTGTGTCTCTTCATTCCAATATTTGAGTTTTATTTCTTCGCCACACACTAATGCTCCTACCCCTAAAGTCTTGTAAACAGGAGAGGTGTTTGGGAATGCAATTATTTGTTTTATATCACTCTTGCTCTGGGGCGGATTGTTGGTCGGATAGGTGTAATATCCAACTGTATTGTACCATGCAGCAGAGCTGTTTATAAATACGAGGCTTACTTCGGTCGGGTTAACAATTGGAATATCTGAAGTCATTTTAATGGAACCATCAAAAAACTCCGGATAATTCTGACTGATGTTCATAACCTTGCTTTTACCGCTCTCATCTTTGACTGTAACCTTTCTGAAAACATACTTGATGTTGTATAGTACGTCTGCCGGAGGTATGTTTATTTTAGGCTCCAGATTGGTTGGTCTTCCGTTGTTATCCCAGTCTGCATCGGGAAGAACATGCCATTCTTTTAGATAGGTATGTTGGTTCACGGTCACTCCTCTGGTTTTTGATGCCGTTTGTGAACGTAAGGCAGTGATATATGCATCTTGATTAAATGAAAGCTGACGACTGTCGTCAATCGTTAGTTTAAGAGGAGATACGGTGGCTAAATAATCCGATGATAACCATACTTCCGAGAGGTCCGCCGGAATATTCATTTCTCCACTGAATTTGCCTTTTTCGTCTGTAACTGCACGGTAGATAGGCTCTATGTCCTTTTGGAACACGCTGCCGTCAGCCGAGTATTCAATGGGATCTTGATCGTAAATGTCAAAAAGGACACGATAATTTTCGCTTTTAAAACAATAATTGATATCCAAAGCAACAGCTTGGGTCATGTTGAAGTCGAAGTATGCTTCTTTTGGCATATGCCTTCTCTCCCAAGATAAGTCACGCTCTTTGTCCATACAACTGATGGAAGCTATGGTAAGCACTCCTATCATTAAATACTTTAATTTTGTTTGCTTCATAAGTTTGTGTATTAAAAGATAAAGAGCAAATATATACATTTAATTATATAATTTGCTCTTTTTCTAGTTTTTTTATTTCTTTTTTGCGAATCGTCCTTTTTTTGTGGTCGCTGGTCCTTTCTCATCTTGTAATTTGATGAGTTCCAAACAGCTAGCCAAACTCAAATCCTGCGGGACGATATCTTTAGGAATTTTATAATTGGAACCCTTATAGGTAATATAAGGTCCGTAACGTCCGTTCAGAATCTCAAGTTCCGGCTCCTCTTCAAACTTCTTGATGTGGCGTTCCGTTTCTTTCTGGCGTTTCTCCAGAATCAGCTGTTCTGCCTCTTCCAAAGTAATTTCCATCGGATCAAGTGTTTTCGGGAGCGATACATATACCTTATTGTGCAGGACATACGGACCGAAACGGCCTACGCCTACACTGACTGATTTTCCTTCATATTCGCCCAGTGTACGAGGTAATTTGAATAATTCCAGTGCTTCTTCCAAAGTGATGGTTTCCATGGATTGACCTTTCTTCATTTGTGCGAAGCGTGGTTTTTCTTCATCTTCTACAGTACCAATCTGTACAACAGGACCGAAGCGACCAATCTTAACAGAAACAGTCTTGCCTGTTCCCGGTTCTTCTCCCAGAATACGTTCGCCTACTTTATGTTCCGTCTTGATAGCCAATGTGTTTTCTACAGACGGATGGAACTTATCATAGAAATTCTTCATGATAGAAGTCCATTTCACTTCTCCTTCTGCAATCTCGTCAAATTCCTTTTCTACACTGGCGGTAAAGTTGAAATCCAGAATGTCTGGGAAATATTCGGTAAGGAAATCATTTACCACAGTGCCGGTATCCGTTGGGAACAACTTCGCCTTTTCTGCACCGGTAATTTCAGTATGGTTTTCATCCTTAATCTGACAATCTTTCAATGTCATGACATTAAACTGCCGTTCTTCCCCGTCTTTATTACCTTTCTCCACATATTCGCGTTGTTGGATGGTAGAGATAGTAGGTGCATACGTAGACGGACGTCCGATACCCAGTTCTTCCAATTTGCGTACAAGACTTGCTTCCGTATAGCGTGGAGGACGTTGGGTGAAACGTTCGGTTGCGATAATAGGCCCATGTTCCAACTTCTGGCCTTTCTTCAAAGGAGGAAGCAGGTGGCTTTCATCTTCCTGTTCGTTGTCGTCATCATAAGACTCACGGTACACGCGCAGGAAACCGTCGAACTTAATCACCTCGCCGATAGCTGTAAATACGTCGCTGCTGCCACTTATCGTTATGGTAGCAGTTGTCTTTTCCAGTTCCGCATCTGCCATTTGTGAAGCAATGGTGCGTTTCCAGATCAAGTCATACAGTTTCTTCTCTTGCGCTGTTCCTTCAACGGATTGGTTCTCTATATAAGTAGGGCGGATGGCTTCGTGAGCTTCTTGTGCACCCTTGGTCTTGGTCTCGAAATGGCGGGGATGTACGTAGCGGTCGCCCATCATTTTGATGATAGCGTCTTTACTGCCAGCCGTTGCAAATTCCGAAAGGTTGACAGAGTCCGTACGCATGTAAGTGATGAATCCCGATTCATATAAACGCTGCGCGAGCATCATGGTCTGCGCTACGGTATATCCCAGTTTGCGTGCGGCTTCCTGTTGTAAAGTAGACGTTGTGAACGGAGCAGGAGGCGTTTTCTTGATCGGGCGGGTGGTAATATCATCGATTGCAAAGCTCGCTCCCTGACAAGCGTCGAGGAAAGCCTTTGCTTCTTTTTTTGTTTTGATACGGCGAGCCAGTTCAGCTTTCATTTCCACCAGCTTTCCATCCGCGTCCGGGACGAGGAATACGGCGGTGACGCGATAAGCAGCTTCCGTTTTGAAGGCATGTATTTCACGTTCACGTTCAACGATCAGACGGACGGCAACAGACTGAACACGTCCGGCCGAGAGTGCCGGTTTCACTTTTCTCCAAAGTACGGGAGAGAGTTCGAAACCTACGATACGGTCCAGAATCCGTCGTGCTTGCTGTGCATTTACGAGGTTGAGGTCAATGTCGCGTGGTTGTTCAATAGCTTTTAAGATAGCGCTCTTCGTAATTTCATGAAATACGATTCGTTTTGTGTTTTCCGGTTTTAGTTTTAAGACCTCATACAGATGCCAGGCAATCGCCTCTCCCTCGCGGTCCTCATCGGATGCGAGCCATACGGTTTCTGCCTCTTTAGCTTCTGTCTTTAGTGTGCTAACCAGCGCCTTTTTGTCTGCCGGGATTTCGTAGCTGGGTTCAAAATCATTATTTACGTCGATACTGAAATCTTTTTTCTTCAGATCGCGTATGTGTCCGTAACTAGAAAGGACTTTGAAATCTTTCCCCAGAAACTTTTCAATCGTTTTTGCTTTTGCCGGAGACTCGACAATGACAAGGTTTTTCTGCATAATTCTTTCTTTTATAATGGCTTGTACCACAATATTCGGGGACAAAAGTAAAAAAAAAGATTCTCCCTACCTTATATTATAAGGAGAATTTAATAAAATCTTAAGATTTACATTTTATTGCAGGAAATAAAATATCAATTGGTATAGGTTAGTTTCTCTATATTCTACGTACATTTGTCTCATTAGTAAGTTAGTTTTCGTTTGACAGTTGTCAAACGAACGCCTGACAACTGTTGAGCTATCGCTTGACAACTGTCAAACGGAAACTGAATAGTAAATTGAATAAATAATATATTGGAAGAGAGAAATTAATCTTTTCCAATGAAAAACTAATAAGTAATGAGTGTTAATTATGACCTTTATGAGACTCCCAACCCTGATAAGAGTGGAGAAGAACTACCACTGCATGCACGTGTCGTTTTGAAAGGCAGTTATACAGCCGAAGAATTTGTAGAACAAGTGACTGCATTTCAGCATATGCCTCATGCGCAAGTGGTAGGTGTCATAGAAGCTATCTCGAAAGAACTAAGACATTTGCTTTTGAAGGGATTTTCCGTTGAATTGGGTGATATTGGTTATTTTACTCTTTCTTTGAATGTGAACAAAGAAGTGACTGATTCAAAAGACTTGCGTTCACCGTCAGTATCTCTTAAAGATATTAATTTGAGAATCAACCGTCAGTTTAAGAAGGATATTGAGACTGAATTGGTATTACAACGTTATCATTCGCCTTTTCGTGTGAAGAATCCATTAGCAGAAGAAAAATGCTTGCAGCGATTAAATAAATTCTTGGAAAAGAATCCATGTATTAATCGGCAGGATTATGCCTTACTTGTTGGAAAGACAAAAACACAGGCATTGCAGGATATTAATGCATTTATTGAAAAAGGGATTTTAAAAAAGTATGGAGCAGGACGATCGGTAGTCTATATAAAGGTAGGATGAGTCATTTTTCGGATATATATACTTGATATTAAACATTTTCTGCTTACCTTTGTTTGCATGAAAAAAGAAAATGGGAAAGGAGACGAACCTATGGCTAGTAATTATATTCGTTTCGATTGGGCTATGAAACGCTTATTGCGTAATAAAGCCAACTTTGCAGTTCTTGAAGGCTTTCTGACTACTCTTCTCAATGAAAAGATTGTCATTCAGAAATTGTTGGAAAGTGAAGGAAATCAAGAAGATGAGTTTGATAAGTATAATCGTGTTGATATGCTTGCGGAGAACTCTAAAGGAGAACTTATTCTGATTGAAGTTCAGAATAACAATGAGTATGCTTATTTCCAACGTATGTTGTTTGGTACTTCTAAATTGGTGACCGAGTACATCAATCGTGGAGAAGGTTATGATAAAGTACGTAAAGTGTATAGCGTTAATATTGTCTATTTTTCATTAGGCAATGGAAAGGATATAGTATATCATGGTAAAACGGAGTTTAGAGGGATTCATCAGAATGATGTGCTGGAGTTGACTCCGTTCCAAAAACAGACGTTTAAGGTCGATGCTGTCAGTCAGCTTTATCCTGAATATTATATATTAAAGGTGAATGACTTTAATCAGGTTGCCAAGAGTCCGTTGGAAGAATGGATTTGTTATCTGAATACAGGTGATATACCAGATAGTGCTACTGCTCCCGGTTTGACGGAGGCTCGTGAACGATTGAAACTCGATAAAATGACGAAAACTGAACTTGAAGCATATTATCGTCATTTGGATAATATTGTAATATTGAAAGATAATATATTGACAGAACGTGCAGAGGGTCGCGCGGAAGGTCGTGCAGAAGGACGTGCGGAAGAAAAAAGAGAAACAGCACGTAATATGAAGGCTTTGAATATTCCTATTAATACTATTTCACAGATAACAGGTCTGTCGGCAGAAGAAATACAAGGTTTATAAATCTATTGGTGACGGATTTGTAGTGAAGACAACAAAATAATTGAAGTTTAAGTTTTTGAGAAGGGGCGTTATCCGGAAATGGAAACGCCCCTTTCATTAATTTAGAATCGGAAACTCAATCCTCCTAAGAAATTGAATCCTTCCGTAGGATAACCTAAATAATATTGATATTTCTTGTTCAGCAGGTTATGTACTTGCGCATAAACAGATACTCCTTTGAATACATTATAGCTGGCTCCGATATGCAAATCATTAATTGCGGTCATTTTTGCATACTCTTTCACTTCTTTCCGGTTGATGTAATCATAACCTAGATTTATGTTAAGAGCAGAGATCGGATGAATACGTACATTGAAAGACATTTCACTGACTGGTTTCACAGCCAACAGATATTCCTCTGTTTTGCTGTCCCAATTACGGTAAGTATATTTAGCTGATATTCCGAGGATATCTTTGTAATCGTAACTGATTTCACCGCCAAGGTAGAGATTATCTGTATTATCTTGAGCAAAAGAAAGATAAGAGCCTGAATGAATATTACTTGGGTCAAAACCTAAATAAGATAAGTCGTTCTTTAGATTCTGATAACCACCGAACACGTTGAACCAAAGTCCCGGATAAGGGCTTGCTTTGAATCCGATACTACCGTTGATTTGCTCGTAAGTATCATAAGGACGTTGTACGTATCCCAAAGTAGCAGTGGTATTTGCCTCCGGCAGTTCACCGTAAGGACAGATACTTTCTAATCTGCGGAAATCATTCAATTGCTTACCGCCGGTTGCTTTTGCATAAACAATGTAGCTATCAGAAAAAATATACTGTGCAGTGATATCGGGTGAGATACGGAAAGACTTGTCAAATCCGAAAGATAAATCTACATTGGCTCCGATATGCAATTTCCAGTCATCATTATCCAGTTCGTAATATGGATTTAAAAGAAGCGTTGTGTAGTTTTTGAAGTATTCATCTCCGGTGGAAACATTCTTTGTATATCCGTTGTAGAGAAGATTGTTCATCTCCAAAGCGATAGTTATTAATTGTTGGTCGCCGATAGTTCCCGTGACATCGCCTTTGGTGCGTATGATTGTTTCCTTGATACCTGTATTGGCTTCAGATTCATTGAACATGTTATGCTGACGTTCATACATCAACAGATTTGTTTCTGCATTGAAACGCAGTGGTGCAGTCTCATCAGTGAAATGAATGCCCGCATGGAAGTCACCGGATGTGAATTTTTGCTTGCTGTTTACGCTTTCCGGTTGGAAGTTGAAGTTGCTCAATCCGAAGTTTCCGGCAATATTTAAATCCAACTTATCGAATTGATGCGTATAATCCACATTAGCACGTGTGCGGTAGTAGAAAGCATTCCATTTCTCTCCATTTGTGAAAGGAAGAGTTAACTTACCATCCATTCCATCCATTTGGAAACGAACATTCAGCCTATCTTTTTTTGACAGGCGGAATAGATAATTGGCGAGAACATCCAAATTGCCATAATTACCATATCCGGCACGTACATATCCCGGGGTAGTGCCGGGTTGAACTTCTTTTCCGGTATAGGGGCGCATCAGGCCTGCCGGAACGGAAGTGGCCGGAAAGAATGTTGTAGCATACTCTACTTCTTTCTTGCTTACTGTCGGTTCTTCTACTTTAGGCAGGACGTTTACTTTCGAGGCGTCCATAATGTCCGGGTTATATTCTTGTTCCACAACGACCGTGCGGGTCATTGTTGTATCCTTCGGTTGGGTGGTTTGGGCTTGAAGGCAGGATGGCATTGAGATTGCCAATGCGAGTCCTCCTATTATATAATGAGATCGTTTCATACTTTTCTATTTTTTTATTCTCAATTCTCAACTTTCAATTTACTAAGTCTGCTTTCAATCATGCTTTCAATATCGTCATTCCCTTGATAATTCTGTTGCAGACTTAGCAGATATTGGCGTGCGTCCAGATCTTTACCCGTAGCATGATAGACGTCGGATAGAAGGATAAAACTGCGCGCTAGCCAATAAGCATGTGGCGTACTCTGTTCTATATAGTTGAGTAACTCTTTCTCTGCAGCGGCATATTCTTTTGCGTCGTAGAGGGATTGTGCAACCTGATATTTAGCTTCGGCACCGTAAGAGTTACGTGTGTCTTTGGCCAGTTCACGATAGTCTTCCATTGCTTTCTTGTCAGCCTTTTGCTTGGTATAGGCTTTAGCACGGTAATAAAGAGCTTCATTTCTTAGCTCCGGACTAAGTTTGGCCTCTGCAAGCAAGTCGGTAGCTGCATGGATGGTTTCTATATCATCTCGTAATAGGAAGGCGCAACGCAGAATACCCGTTTCAGCAAGTTGGCGGCGCTCTACGTTGGTTGCTTTTTCTTTCAGCATTTTGTAGCTAGCCAATGCTTCAGCCATATTTTGCTGGTTGAATTGCACTTCAGCACGCAAGATCAGTGCTTCTTCTGCAAACGGATTGTTTGGATATTCCAACAACTTACCGGAATGGAGAAGAATCATATCATAATTCTTCTGCTCGTTTCCGATCAGGCAGAGATAATAATGTGCGTTCAGGCTGAAGGCTCCTTCCGGGAAAGTTTGCAGGTATTTGTTGAGGCTTGTTTTGGCTTCTTCCATTCTGCCTCGTGCATAAATCTTTTCTGCGGCGGCATACGTAAGCGAGTCTTGTTCGTTAGCATCGAAACGGATGTGTCCCGGCATGGCATTTGCTAAAGCAGCAAATTCGTCGATGCGGTTGAGATCCACATAAATAGATTTCAAATCACGCATGGCAAGGCGGGCTTCTTCACTGCCCGGATATTTTTCGATAACCTGTTTGTAGGCTTCGATTGCTTGGTTGTAATCTCCTTTTTGGTAATATAATAATCCGATTTCGGCGGCAGCTTTCCTGCTGACCGGACTTTCAGGATATTTAGTAAGCAATTCTTTGAAAGAAGTAATGGCTTGATTGTTGTTGTCCATCAAAACATAGGAACGCCCTTTCTCGTAAATAGCGTTTACGGCATAAGGAGAAGCAGGGTACTTTCCTACCAGACGGTTCAGCAAGGTAATCTTACCGGTATAGTCTTTCTGCAGACCGGATACAAGAGCCAGCTGATAGAAAGAATAGTCTCCGGAAGAAGTATTCATCTGTTCGGCTTGCGAATAATACTGTTTGGCTTCTTCGAAGTTACGTACATGCAGGTGGCAGTCACCAATACGATTGTATGCATCGGCAAGTGCGGTTGCATTTTCACCTTTCTCCAGTTGAATGTATTTTTGGAAGTAATTGTTTGCTTGCGTATAGTCTTTCCGGTGGAAAGCGATATACCCTAAGTTATAATTGGCAAGCGCATACATTTCGTTATTGGGTTGGGTGGTGAGTTGCAGATAAGCATTAAAATCACGCGCGGCTTCTACCATTCGGTTTAGACGGTAATAGGATTCTCCGCACCAATAGTAAGCGTCTGCCTTGGTCTGACGATTGTATTGTCCGATGGCAATGGATTGGTTCAGATATTTCAGAGCTTGTTCGAAGTCGGCGTTAGCGAAAGATTGAGTTCCTAATTGGAACAGTATCTTCTGTTTGGCTTCCAATATTTGTGCGCTTGGTTTGGCAATCCGGTCGATTGATTTCAAAGCTGCATCGTAGCTACGTGTATTCATGTAAACTTCTACCAGGTAGCTGCTGACTTTTTCAGCGTATGGAGAAGTCGGAAATTCATTCAGGAATTTCTCAAAGGCAGTAACTGATTCACCGAAAGCGGAGAAAGAAGTCTCGTGCAGGCAAAGAGCGTAATTGTAAGCTGCCTGTTCCTTGATTTGCATATTAGCATTGGAGGCGGCTGCCTGTTCAAAAGCCATGCGTGCTTTGTTTTTCTCTGCTAGTTGCAGATAAGAGAGTCCCATGTGGAGATATGCATTTTGGGTAAGGGCATCGTTGTCAGTTGTTACCTTACCTAATGTTTCGGCTGCTTTGGAGTATACTTTTGTTTGGTAGTAGGAGAGTCCTAGCATATAAAGGGCATCCCGCCGGGGAGCTGAGCGATCCTTATTCAAGTAATTGTTGAATGCTTCTACGGCTTGGTGATATTGTCCGAAATGGTAATAGGCATCTCCCAGAATACGGTACATTTCTGCTGCGTGCTCGTTATTCGGGTAGGCTGACAGGTAGTTTTGTGCTACAATTTGTGCCTTATCATAGTTTTTGAGCTGCGTATAAATTTCGGCTATATAATAAGGGACGAGTGCTTTGTATTTTGAGTCGTCCTGTAAGGGGAGGAAGCCTTTCAACGCTTCAGTATAACGTTTTTGTGTATAGCGGATGTAGGAAAGATAGTAATCACAATCTTTGGCGTATTTGGGGCTGTTGGCACGCAAAGTTTCAAACCAGATGGCTGCTTCTCGTAGATTATCGGTTTTCAGATAACAGGTAGCCAGTTGGTAGGTGCAGTCGTCCCGTTCTTCATTACCTAACAAATCGAGGTCGGCAGAGTTGAAGAGTGCCAGTGCTTCATCATATTTTTCTTCGTAGAAATAGCAGGAGGCTAACAGCGCATAAATGCGGTTAGCGTATGGAGTATCAGGATAACGGTCGAGATATTTGCGGAGGAGTTCGATGCGGTTTTTGTCTTTCAGTTCGTAAGCCGAACTGACTAGCATATACTCTGCGTCCTGAAGAAGGCTGGCTGCAGGCTTTTGTTTTACAAATGCTTTCAATGCCGGCAGAGCAGCTGCATAATTCTTTTCCTGGAAAAGTTCTTTCCCTTCTTTATAAAGGTTGTCAGTCGAAGTGAACTTATCACCTGTCTGGGCAAATCCTATAATGGGCGTGCAGCAGATGGCGGCACAAATGAGTCTAGTAATTTCTTTTTTCATAATCGGGTGTTTATGCAAAAGTACTACATATCTTTCAATGAGAATCCTTTGAAAGTTATTTTATAATCATTTAATTCTTTATGTAAAGTTTCTCCTTTCTTTTCCAATGCCGGGATACTTATTTTTCTCGGATTTCTTTTTACTTCTCCGATAAGTGCTGTTTTGTTAAACCGGTTGAGGGCGATCAGGTCTATTTCATTTTCTCCGTTTTTGTCCCAATAGTTACCTACGTCGGTAACTTCCTCTTCTTCAGCGATAAGTTCACGGAAATATTTTTCTAACAGTAGGCCGCTGTATTGTTCATAGTTCTTTTCTACATATTCTATCAGTAAATGGTTTTTCCCCATTTCTAGTACTGCGTTGTTTGAGAAAATAAAGCGAAACCAGAATCGTAGAAAATTGTCTTGCAGGCAATAACGGGTAGCACGACTATTAGGTTTAGCGAACATCGGTTTCACTTTTTTGATTAATGAATATTCATCCTCAAGGTTGGCTAAATAGGAACCGGTGTTTTTATTGATGATGGAATCAATCTCTCGTTGTGTTGTTTTTCCTTCTGCAATGAGAGATAGGATAGAAAAATAATTGGCATAGTCTTTCCCGAACTCGGAAATCAACATGTCTTTGCCTTCTGTCAGAAATGGTGAGCCTTCGGAAAGCGCATAATTTATCATGGCAGTTTTATTAAATGCTTTCGCTTCCATCAATAGGGTGATGTATTTGGCTACTCCACCTGTCAGCAAATACAAGCAAAGCAAATCTTCCGATGTGAATTGAGGGGCATGGTCTGCTAGAATCTCTTTGATAACGGTGGTGGTGAATGGATGCAGGGCAATTCGGGCGGTAAGGCGTCCGTATAATGGCTCCTTGCGGTCTTCGAATATTCTTTTCATCATTGAATAAACGGAACCGCATACAATGAAATTGATTTTGGAAGTCGCGTGATATTGGTCCCAAATACGTTGTATGTCACTGACGATAGACGGATTGATATAGAGAAATTCTTGAAATTCGTCAATGATTAATGTGAAATTTTCCTTTTGGGAATGTTGCATCAGCAGTTCAAAGAGCTGTGCGAACTCTCTGATTTCTCCATAGATACGAATGCCAAGCGTTTCCTGAATGACAGGTTGATATTGTGCGCAAAGCAGGACTTCACTCTTTCTTGCTACAAATATATATACGAATCGGGTGTCTTTGACAGACTCTAAGAGTAGAGCTGTTTTTCCGATTCGTCGGCGTCCGGTCATTACAGTAAAGCAAGCGCTCGTTTGTGATTGCTTTTTAGCTGCATACAGTATCGCCATTTCTTTCTTTCGGTCGTAGAACTTCATATTATTGCTATCTTAATGGCGGTTAATTTAATGACCATTAAATTAATGGTGGTTACAAAGATAACACAATATGTTGTATTTTGTTCATTTATAGTAATATAATATGATTGTTTAAGATTATGTGATAAATTACTTTGATCTATTTGGTTGAAATGAACTTCTATTTTACAAATACATCAATTGGCTACTGAAAAATGGCCCATCTTTTTTTTATCTGATGTTTTGGAGGAATATCTTAAAAATGGGACATAACTATAGATGAAATACTCTCAATCTATCAGGCTGATGAGATTATCTTAGCGGCATTGAGCTAGAAACAAGCTAAGTCCGCGACGGATAGAATCCAACCCAAAATCTTCCGGATGAATCTCGGAGAGAGGTAGGAAGAAAGAATCTGCTACATCATCCATGGCGGAGAAATGGCTCATGTCTTCTACAGTGCAGAGGAAAAACATATCGAGAGTATGTACAGGGAAACCTGAATAAACATAAATATTGGGAAGTGTGAACTGGTAAACGGCTTTTTTAACTTTCAGCCCTGTTTCTTCCAGTACTTCGCGAGCAACACCTTCTTCGCCTGTTTCATTCATATCGATGAATCCGCCGGGAAGATCGAGAGTCCCTTTGGCTGGCTCTTTGGCACGTTTGCAGACAAGCAGTTCATTTTTCTCATTCAAGATGAGTGCTACTGTGGCGGCAGAAGGATTGAAATAATAGACAAAGCCGCAATCTGCACATTTTTTAGATTTCTCGTTGTTAATCTCAAAATGAGAGGAACCACATTCAGGGCAATATAAGAATTGGGCAAGAGGATGTTCCATGATCGTATATCTTTTCCAGATTTTTGTTTATGCTTGCAAAGGTATAAAATGCTTTTATTAATTTCATCTATCACCGCATAGAAATATTCGATTGGGCTTTTTTTGCAAAGGCGGGGTTTCTGCCTTTATCTTTGCATCAGAAACAAAAAACAAAACGTTGTTTCTGATGTTATAAGTCAAATCAATTAATAACAATAAAAGCAATAAAGATTATGGAACCAATTTTAAATTCTCAACTTCCTGAATTCAGCGTTCAGGCTTTTCACAACGGAGCTTTCAAGACTGTAACCAACAATGACCTGAAAGGTAAATGGGCGATTCTTTTCTTCTATCCTGCTGACTTTACTTTCGTATGTCCTACTGAATTGGTGGATATGGCTGAAAAGTACGATCAGTTCAAGGCGATGGGTGTAGAGATCTATTCGGTAAGTACTGACTCTCATTTCGTGCACAAAGCTTGGCATGATGCTTCTGAAAGTATTCGCAAGATTCAATATCCGATGTTGGCAGACCCGACTGGCGCTTTGAGCCGTGCACTGGGTGTATATATCGAAGAAGAGGGTATGGCTTATCGCGGTACATTCGTTGTCAATCCGGAAGGAAAGATTAAAGTGGTGGAACTGAATGATAACAATATTGGCCGTGATGCAAGTGAATTGCTTCGTAAAGTGGAAGCTGCACAGTTTGTAGCCAGCCATGACGGAGAAGTTTGCCCGGCTAAATGGAAGAAGGGTGAGTCTACCCTGAAACCAAGTATTGACCTGGTAGGTAAGATTTGATAGATCTTGATAATGGTGATGACGAAAGGCCGGTAACGGGAAACGCTGCCGGCCTTTTTTAAGCAGTGGAGAGAGAGTACAAGTAATGAAGAGAAAAAAGAGAGAGAAAAGAATAAGCGAGAGAAGAAACAATAAAGGAGAAAAAGTATGTTAGAATCTGCATTAAAAGAACAACTGAAGGGTATCTTTGCCGGACTGGAGGCAAATTTCGCTTTTGATATATCCGTATCGTCCAGTCATGAGAATCGTGCTGAACTGCTGGAACTTTTGGGAGATGTGGCAGACTGTTCCGATCATATCACTTATTCGGTGAATGAAGGAAACGGGCTGAAATTTACTTTATTAAAGAATGGTAACGCCACAGGAATTACTTTCCGCGGTATTCCGAACGGACACGAATTTACTTCTTTGCTGCTTGCTATCCTCAATCTGGATGGTAAAGGGAAGAACTTTCCCGATGAGGCTGTTTGTAACCGTGTGAAAGCACTGAAAGGTCCTATACACTTAGTTACTTACGTCTCACTGACTTGCACGAATTGTCCTGACGTGGTACAGGCTCTCAATGCAATGACAACGCTGAATCCTGCCATTACTCACGAAATGGTAGACGGCGCACTTTATCAGGATGAAGTAGATGCATTGAAGATACAGGGAGTACCTTCTGTATTTGCCGATGGAAAGCTGCTTCATGTAGGTCGTGGCGAATTCAGTGAGCTGCTCGCCAAGCTGGAGGAACAATATGGTATTGACGATACCAAAGCGATGAATGAGGTGAAAGAGTATGATGTGATTGTAGCTGGTGGAGGTCCTGCTGGAGTATCGTCCGCTATTTATTCAGCTCGTAAGGGGCTGCGTGTGGCTATTGTAGCCGAACGCATCGGAGGGCAAGTAAAGGAAACTGTCGGCATTGAGAATCTGATTTCTGTCCCAGAAACCACGGGAAATGAACTTGCTAATAATTTGAAAACTCATTTACTGCGTTATCCGGTAGATTTATTGGAACATCGTAAAATAGAGAAAGTAGAAGTACTTGGAAAGCAAAAGATAGTAACTACCTCTGTTGGCGAGAGATTCCTGGCTCCGGCACTGATTATTGCAACTGGTGCAAGCTGGCGTAAACTGAATGTTCCGGGAGAAGCCGAATATATAGGTCGTGGTATTGCTTTCTGCCCTCATTGTGATGGGCCGTTTTATAAGGGAAAGCATGTAGCAGTAGTAGGTGGAGGAAACTCCGGCATTGAGGCAGCCATTGACTTGGCTGGTATCTGCTCCAAAGTCACTGTTTTTGAATTTATGGATGAGTTGAAAGCGGACAGTGTACTTCAAGAGCGACTTAAATCATTGCCGAATGTGGAAGTGTTTGTAAGTTCACAGACTACGGAAGTGATAGGAAATGGTGATAAACTGACTGCCCTGCGCATCAAAGACCGCAAAACGGAAGAAGAACGTTTGGTTGAGTTGGATGGTGTATTTGTACAAATCGGGCTTTCTGCGAATAGCAGTGTATTCCGCGACATAGTGGAAACCAACCGTCCGGGCGAAATCATGATTGATGCACATTGCCGTACGAATGTGACGGGTATCTATGCAGCCGGAGATGTTTCTACGGTTCCTTATAAGCAAATCATTATCTCTATGGGCGAAGGAGCGAAAGCTGCACTTTCTGCATTCGATGACCGAGTGAGGGGGATTATCTGATTGACATATTCAGATATAAAAAGCACATAAACATAACATTAGCAAGAGGAGGAATGACTCCTCTAAAAAATACCCTCGTTACAGATTTGTAGCGAGGGCTATTTGATATTTAGTCATGATATGTATATCTGACGAAATCAAACAATCCGGAATTTTCCTGCTGTGCCGGTTGGTCTCCAATAAATTTAAGATTCTCTACACTGCAAAAAATATGGAATGCAATGTCTTTCCCAAATTCCAGTTGAAGTTCATGTTTGGGCTCGTTGTCTATTAACCAGGTGATGTAATAGTTCCCGTTTTTTAATGTCAGATCAATTTCGAACAGATGCCATCCGGTCTTGATTACTACAGGAACGGAAGAAAAAGGATATGCCTGCGATGTCATATAAGCAATCATTTCGTCCGGAGCTGCATTTAACTCCTTGCGAACTGTATCTTTACCATATCCGACTTCAAAATCCAATTCATGTTGGTCGTCATGGTATATCCACGAACCCACGCTACATTGATCTCCTATTCCCATTTGCGGGATATGAGTACGCCAGGTATATCTTCCTGTTGTATAAATCCGTTCTACAGTATGAACCTTTTTCCGATCCACCGAGTTAGCCCGGGTAAAGATCCGTAAGTAACCATTCTCTAATATGCATTGATTATCCGGGTTGTTATCCTGATGTCCGTATTTCCATCCATCCAGATTGTTGAAATTCCATTCTTTGTTTGGCGGATTTTTAGTACTGATGTCATTGGTCTGTTGCTGTGCAAAGCAAAGGCCGCAAATGCATATTAGTAACAGAGTTAAATAGTAGTTTCTCATAATAATTGAATTTAAGTGTATTCGTTTTCTATCAATTGCTTGCTGCAAAAGTAGTCGAATGCTTTATTCTACTCATCAGATTTTAGTCATTTCAAATCATGAAACGTCCAAATCTGCACTGGAAATCCTAATCGCTCTGTTCCGGGGAGTATAATTTCTATATAAATGATAAACTAAAGTGCTGAATCTACTCTGATTGTTGTTGGGTGGAACCATGTTGTGCTCTGAATTGAGAAGGAGTCATTCCTTTCATTTCTTTAAATAACGTACTGAAATATCGTTGATAAGTGAAACCTACCTGCTCTGATATTTCAGTAATGCTCATGCCAGACTGAGTTAAAAGAATGATTGCTTTGTCGATTCTTCTACGATTGATATAATCGTTTGCTCCCATGCCGGTCAGTTCCTTGACCTTATTATATAAGGATGTCCGGCTCATAGCCATTTGAGCAGTCAGGAATTTCACATCCAAATCTGGTTGAGACAGATTCTGATCGATCATTTCATTCAATTTAATCATAAATTGTTCATCCGCATTGCTGAAAGTGGCCTCTTGCGGAGACAGAATGAATTGATTGCCCCTGTATCTGGATTTAATATATTCACGATTTCTCATCTGGTTCTGGATCACGCTAAGGAGCATTTCCATTTCAAATGGTTTGGGCAAATAGGCATCGGCTCCTAATTTGTACCCTAACATCTGGCTTTCAGAATCGGCTCTGGCGGTAAGTAGAATAACAGGGATATGGCTAATATTCAGATTCTCTTTAATTTCCTTGCATAGCTGATAGCCATTCATTTGTGGCATCATTACATCACTTACTATAATGTCCGGTTGCTGTTGCTTAATAACTTCCAGCGCTACCAATCCATTTTCTGCTTGATAGATCTTCTTGAACTTATCCTTAAGAGCATTTTTTAAGAATTCTCTTAAGTCCTGTTTATCTTCTACAATCAACAGTGAATATCCTTGTAGAGAGAAAGAACCGGATTCTATTTTCTCTTCTTCTTCCGGAGAACTTAAAAGTTCGTTGAGGTAGGAATGTTGAGGACATGATACTTCTTGTTCTTGTAGATTAGCCGGTATTTCATAAAAGAATGTGGCCCCTCTGTCTTTATTATTGAAAGCGCCCATCCTACCTCCATGTAAGTCAATCAACATTTTAGCATAAGATAAACCGATACCACTTCCTCCCTCATTATGTTTGCCTTGGTAGAAACGGGTAAAGAGCTTCTTTATATCTACATTATCCAATCCGATTCCCTGGTCTTGTACGTGTACTTGTATACTTTCATTTGTACGGATGGTTTTTATAACAATACGAGTCTGATTAGGACTATATTTCAAAGCATTCATAATCAGATTGGAAAGAACAACTTTGCATTTAGTGTCATCATACGCGATAGATTGTATACTGTCGTCAAAGTCGTATGTAATTTCAATTTCTTTGGCCTTCGATGCAGTTTGAAATGTTTCTGCCACTTCCTGTATCCACTTGTGTAAAGGATGCGAAGAGATGTGTAGCACTTCCTGTCCTACCTCCATTTTGCGTGCATCAAGCACAATGTTGATAATATCTTTCATCTGATTCGCCTGTTTGAATGCCCCCTGTAGATATTCCGGTAGCTCGTCTTGCTTCACCTCTTTATTTAGAATTCGTTTCAGGGAAGCATAGATGAGTGTCAAAGGGGTGCGTAGTTCATGGCTGATATTGATTAAGAAGCGTATTTTCTCTTCATATATCTTCTTCTCATGTTCCCGCATCTCACGTTTCAGCCGATTTTCTTTTTTTCTTATCAAACTAAAGAAGACCACTCCTGCCACTAAAAATGCAAAGAAAATGCATAGTATAATAAACCAGATAGATTTCCACCAAGGAGGTGAGACTATAATAGTTAAGATCTCTATCGGCTGGCTCCATTCACCGTTGGAGGTGTCGCAGGATACGCTGATGGTATATTCTCCTGATGCTAATGTACCCAATTCGAGTGTCTGGAGATAACTCTCGATCACCATTTTGTCTTTTCCTGTGATGACATACCGGAAAAGGTGTTTTCGGAAGGAGTTCTTTTCGTCAGCAATCACTTTAATGTTGAACGATGAATGATTCCAAGGAATCGAAATACAGTTATTATTAACCTGTTTCAGAGTTGATTTACCATTCAGTTTTACTTCAAGTAGCTTGAGAATAGGAGACGAATTACTTTCGAAAATAATATCCGTATTAATGCGTACCAGTCCCATAGTACCTCCCATATACAGATTGGGAGTACGAAGAGCAGGAATAGGGGTAAATATCAATTCGTTGGAAGGAACTCCATCGGATTCGTCCAGGATAACAAAACGTTTTTCGTTGATAATATACGCAAAGAACATGTTCTGCGCTCCTATCCAGACTTTTCCTTTTTTATCATAGGCAAGGCTGGATACACTGTTGAACAAGTTGGTATGTATTTTTTCTGTTTTTCCAGTCTGTTTATTATAGAAGAGCAGTCCGAAATTACTTCCTATCCAGAAGTTACCTTTATCATCCCGGCAGGCCGATGTGAAATCATCTCCCTCTTTCATATTGACCAATGAGGACAGTTCGTTAGTTTTGAAGTTTAGTTTAAACAGGTTATTGGTTCCCATTAGATACAGATGCGTATCGTCGGAATAAATTGCCTGCATAGCTATTTGGCGTTGAATGTCTATTTGGGGTGCGTAGAGAATAGATGTTTGCCGGGTATGCTTGTTGTAGATATAGACTTTTGCTCCTAATATGTAAATATTATCTTTTGTAGCATATAGATTTACCAAATCACCGGATGAAAATTCTCTTTTCGAAATAGAGTCATTGATAATGGGAAAAGGTTGCATCTGTGCGGTTCTCTTATTGAAGGTAAAGACCCCTTTATTAAAACATGATAATAAGAGCTCATTTTCAGAAAAATCTGTGATAGAGGTAACTTTCTCCCCGTATGTAGTAGGGTAATGATGAAATGTATTCGTTTTTTGGTCAAATGAGTTGATACCTCCTCCGTCTGTTCCAATCCAAAGCAATGTATCCTTATCTTCAAAGATGCTAACCACGGTACGTTCGCTAATTCCATTGAGATTGTTCAGTGGAACATCTTTATAGGTTTTGATGAACACTTTCTTAATGGCGAATAATCCTCCGTGTATACTGCCTATCCATATATTGTCCATCTGATCTTTATACAGCCGGTAGATAGAGTTATTCGGCAAGGATTGTTCATCATCGGAAATATGTTTAAGATGAGAGAACTTCATAGTCTGGAAGTCAAGTATGTTGATACCTCCTCCGTCAGTAGCTATCCAAAGTTGGTTGTCTTTTTCAAGAAAATCAAAAATGATATCGTTGTTGAGCCCGGAATTTTTGGTGGATAAACTGAAAAGCCTTTTCCCCTCTTTCGAGTAGCAGGCTATTCCTTTGCCATAGAATGATACCCAAAGCCGGTTTTGAGAGTCAACAAATATGGTGTTTATCTCGCGCTCTTTTACAAATGGACATCGATACATTTTCTTTTTTGTCAAGTCGTACATCCAAAGCCCGTCTTTTTTACTGCTGGTTATCAGCACATCGGGACTCCACTGAAAAATGCGATTGATACATTTTAACTTGTCTCCATCGATGTCGGGGAAGATCGTCGTAATACTTTTATCCGTCAGATTGTATTGGTATAAAGTTTCTTCTCCTCCAAACAGGAAATTGTCACCTATTTGAAGATAAGACCAAGCGTTAAATGGCTTCCCGTTATATTTCAATGGCTGAAATTGATTTTCTGCTTTATTGTAGATGGCAATTCCTTTATTGGTAGAAACGTATAAATCGCCTAAACGATCCTCTGTAATAAAACGAATGAAATTGTCGGGCAATGAGTTGGGCTGCTCCCGGTCATGAAAATAACTTTTCAGTTCAGATTGGTCATAACTATTTAATCCCCATTTGGTACCTATCCATATGACTCCTTGATGATCTCTGTAAATGCACTGCACTCTTGATTGTGACAATCCCTGTTCCAAAGAAATTTGTCTGAAGTAGTAGTCTTGTTGTTCAGCCTTGGTAGAAAGAACAAAGAATAATATCCAGATTAGAAAAGAATACCTCTTTAGTACGTGTGCTTTTGACATAGTTATGTTCTTTTGATAGAGCAAATATAAAAGAAGTTATGAAACTGTACAATAGATTTCATCTTCTTTTGTCCACAAAGCTCATTAGATAGCTAGAAAGGATATTCAGAATGATCCTTTTGAACAGTAGCGGACTAATTATGGATGTTATTTGATCTCTATTTCCATGCTTTGCCCCTATATTTGCACAGTTAACACTAAATACGAAACGTATTAAACCTTAAAAAAAGACTATTTACTATGGATACATCCTAAAACTGTAGAATGAAGAGGCGGAGTAATGTTGGGAACATTTTAAATGCCTTGACTTGTATCTAAAATTCCTAAAAATCTAATATCATTATATTCTAACTAAATGAAAAGTATATGGATAATCTAAGAAAAACGCTTGGCTGCTTGCTACTATTTCTTTTTGCAGCAGTTACATCTACTTATGCACAGGTTGCAAAGCAGTATTCGGGTACTGTTACGGATGCTGACAGCAATGAACCTGTCATCGGTGTCAACGTAACCCTTAAAGACGCACAAACAGGTACCGTAACGGATCTTTCCGGAAAATTCTCGATTAGTGCTCCTGTTGGGTCTACACTATTGTTTTCTTATATCGGATACGTGACTAAAGAGGTTAAACTGGGAACGAATACCAGTTTGAAGATTACAATGCAGGAGGATCAGAACCAATTGAGTGAGGTAGTGGTCATCGGATATGGTGTAGTGAAAAAATCAGATATAACCGGTGCTGTGGCTTCTGTTTCTTCCAAACAATTTAAGGATCAGCCGGTAAAGCGGGTGGAAGATATTCTGCAAGGACGTACTGCAGGTGTGGCAGTGACGAGCGTAAATGGTTTACCTGGTGGTACAGTTAAAGTTCGTGTTCGTGGTACCACTTCTCTTAATACCAGCAATGACCCCCTGTATGTCATCGATGGTATTATGTCTGGTGGACTGGATGTAAATCCAGCCGACATTCAATCTATTGAAGTTCTGAAAGATGCTTCGGCAACAGCTATTTATGGCTCACGCGGCGCTAATGGTGTGGTGTTGGTAACTACTAAAAAAGGGGTGGAAGGTAAAGTGCAGATTTATGCAGATGTGGCTATAGGTGTATCGAACATCCTTAAAAAATATGACTTACTGAATGCTTATGAATATGCGACTGCATTGAAGGAGTATAATGGTATCTCATTTGCAGATGATGAGATGGAAGCCTATAAGAATGGTTCCAAAGGCATTGACTGGCAGAATTTGATGTTGCAGACCGGTATTAGCCAAGATTATAAATTAGGTATTTCGGGTGGAACGGCTAAAAATAAGTATCTTATTTCAGCCAATGTATTGAATATGACAGCCATGACCATCACGACCAAGTATCAACGTGCACAGTTGCGGATAAATTTGGATAATGAACTCACTAAGTGGTTGACACTTTCTACCAAAATTAATGCTTCACGTACTCACAGTCACAATGGGGGCATTGACATTATGAACTTTCTGAACTATTCTCCTACGATGGAAATGAAAGATCCGGTGACGGGCGTTTATAATATGGACCCTTATAATTCAGTAAACGGAAACCCTTATGGTGCCCGTGTGGCAAATTATGACGATTCATATGTGTATGCTTTGAATACTAATATGGATTTGACTTTCAAAATAATGAAAGGGTTGACATTGTCTGTACAGGGTGCTGCTAATTACTCTCATGTTCCGAGTTACTCTTTCACCTCGTCGTTAGCAAAACCCGGACAAATTAGTGGTATGGAAAATGCGAGCAGGATGAATCTATTCTGGCAGAATACCAATAATGTGACTTATAATACAAGTTTCGGCGATCATCATTTGACTGCAACCGCTGTATTTGAAGCAAGTGGTGCCGAAGGCAGAAATCTAAAACTGACCGGTAGTGATTTAGCCAATGAATTTGTTGGTTATTGGAATGCAAAAAATGCAAAGACACGCGATGGAGAAAATGGCTATTCCGCAGAAGCTATTGTGTCCGGGCTTGGTCGAATTATGTACAATTACAAAGGGAAGTATATGCTGACAGGTACTTTCCGTGCCGACGGTTCATCTAAGTTTCAGAAGAAGAATAAATGGGGATATTTTCCGTCAGCAGCTGTTGCTTGGGATGTTGCTAAAGAAAACTTTATGAGCAAACAAAACATTGTCCAGCAATTGAAACTAAGAGCCAGTTTTGGTGTTGTTGGTAATCAAAGTATCGGTGCTTACACAACATTAGGTATGTTGGCTCCTACGAATTATGACGGTTATGGTAGCGATGCAATCCATACCGGTTATTGGACTGGAAATCTCGCTACGCCAGATGTAACTTGGGAAAGCACCTATCAGTATAACATAGGTTTGGACGCCAGTGTTTTAGACGGTCGCTTGAGTTTTACAGCCGAATGGTTCCGAAAGGATACTAAGGACCTGTTGCTTCGCAAACCTGCTCCTCAGTATAACGGAGGTGGCTCTTTCTGGGTCAACCAAGGTGAGGTTAGAAACTCTGGTGTTGAATTCACCATCACAGCAACTCCTTTGACAGACAAAGATATATTTGGTTGGGAAACATCGCTGAATGCATCTTATTTAAAGAATAAGATAATCGATCTGGCAGGTAGTGATTTTATCGTTGGGGAGAATTATACAAGTATTGGCGGTGGTCCCATTCAAATTAAAAAAGTAGGGTATCCGATTGGCTCTTTCTATCTTTATGAATGGGCAAACTTTAATGATCAGGGCGCCAACTTGTATAAACATCAATCTAATGGAAGTTTGACAACCAATCCGGGTGCTGACGATCTGGTTACTAAAGGGCAGGCCGAGCCTAATTGGACTTTCGGATGGAATAATACATTTACTTGGAAAAATTGGACGCTCAATCTCTTTATCAATGCTGCATTAGGACAAGATAGACTGAATGTAAGCCGCTATGCGATGGGATCTATGACAGGTGTATATCGTTTCATCTCTTTATCTGATGCTTATTACAAAAGTTGGGATAAAGTAGCCAATAAAGCAGATGCTGTGTATGCAAGTCATAAAAATTCAGATAATAGAAACTATCCTGATTCCGATTTCTGGCTTGAAGATGCATCATTTGTGAAACTGAAAAATATAAGCCTTACGTATAATATTCCTAAGAAGATAACGAAAGTAGCCGATATTCAACTGTCGGTCAGTGCTCAAAACCTGTTTACATTAACGAAATACACAGGTATGGACCCAGAAGTGTACAGTGAATCCGATTATGGCTTTAATGGTGTGGATATGGGATCTTATCCTGTTCCAAGAACATTCACTTTTGGTATGAAACTTAACTTTTAATCTTTTAACTATACATGGATATGAAAACAATATATAGACTATTCAAATCTGTCGGACTAGCATTGATCGCACTTTGGATGGTGTCTTGCCAGGATTTACTGACAGAAGATCCTAAAGGGCAGTTGGCGGTAACTAATTTCTTCAATTCAAAAGGTGATCTGGACTTGGCTCTGAATGGAATGTATTCCAAAGTTGCGAGTGATATGTATGCAAATATTTGGGCAGGTTTCGAATCAGTGATGGGTGATGATATTTCTACACACCCTGCAGCTAATAAACAGGGGTTGCGTGAGGTAGATACTTATAATGTTTCGGACAATAACACTTGGGTGACTGAATTGTGGGGAGCTCGTTGGAGATTAGTAAAAGCTGCTAATTTCATTATAGATAATGCCGGACGAACTCCGGAGGTGAGCCAGGAAGAGAAAGATGCAGCCATTGGACAAGCTTATTATTGGCGTGCCTATTCTTATTTTTACTTTGTAATGGCTTGGGGAGAGGTACCTATGGTTGTGAAAGATGAAATCAATTACAACATGCCATTGGCAACCGTTCCTGAAATTTACGAGCTGATTATATCTGATCTGAAAAAGGCAGAAACAATGGTTCCTGCTAATTATACTAAAGAACCCTACGCAAGAAATGGGGTAAACATTGCTGTTAGTCAAGGAGCTGTAAAAGCAACATTGGCTTATGTGTATATGGCAATGGCAGGATGGCCGTTGAACAAGGGAACAGAATATTATCAACTAGCCGCTGCAAAGGCAAAAGAAGTAATCGATGCTTCGAAGAAAGGTACTTACTACTACAAGCTATTACCTGATTACAAGCAAGTATATTCGATGGAGTATAATAAGAATAATCCTGAAGTGTTGCTTGGTGTTTATTATAATTTAGGAATAGATGCACTTACCAATGCCCCTTTAGCTGATTTCCTGGCAGACTATGCTTATGGTGGCGGTGGATGGGGAGATACGAACGGAGAAATTAAATTCTGGTATGATTTCCCGGAAGGCTCACGCAAAGATGCATCTTATTTCCCGAAAATCATATTGAAGAATGAAACGAAGTTGCGTGATTGGTGGGAAGACCCCAATCCGGAAGCGCCGCGTGTGGTTGTTGCTCCCTGTTTCATGAAGAAAGTAGAAACGACCACTGGAGAAGAATTCGATTATACGAATCCGAAGATTTCGATGAATCAGAATGGAGAAAAGACGCATCAGATTATTCGCTTGGCAGAAGTATATTGCTGGTATGCCGAAGCTGTAGGTCGTTCCAAAACAGGTAGTATCACGGAAGCTGTCAACTTATTGAATGAGGTACGTAATCGTGCCAATGGATCTGTTGTTGCAGACCGGGATATCTATAAGACAACCATGTCGTATGATGAACTGGCAGAAGCTGCCTATAATGAACATGGTTGGGAAATAGCCGGATATTATTGGGGAAATATTGCCACTAGAGCGAGGGATATGTTTCGCATGAATCGCATTAAAGATCATTTTGAATACAGAAAATTAAATCCGGAGATTGAAGTGGCTCCCGGAGTCTTCAGGAAAGAAGCTGTTTCCGTATCAGGTACGTGGAATGACAGTAAGATGTATCTTCCCCGTCCTTTTGTAGATTCGTCTATTAATCCGAATTTGAAGAACTGAATGAAACAATAAAAACAATCATTATGAAACTAAGATATTTATATTTAGCAATAGGTGTATTATGTAATGCCTCTTTAGTATCATGCGGTGATAGCTTCAAAGAGAAAACAGAGATTGTTGCATGCGGAATCTCCACAAATGCTTTAACATTCGGAGTCTCCTCTACTGAAGTTCAGACTGTAGATATTACGTCAGAAGCAGCTTGGGAAGTAGCAGTGGATCAGGCAGGTGGTAATTGGCTTACAGTTTCTCCTTTGGAAGGAACTGGTAATGGTACGCTAACAATTGCTGCTGATAAGAATAACGGCCCAAAACGCAGTGCAACCTTGACCATAGCGGCGAAAGGTGCTGAACTTCGAACCATCACAGTTATTCAGGATGGCTATAAAGGAACCATTTATAATTACGGTGACTTTACTGGATTGCAAAAGACGGGGCTTGTGGCAGGGATCAATCCGATCACTATCGTAGATAATGACGAATGTGAAGATGGAAAAGCGTTAAGAATCTATACCCGGGCAGGTGAAGAGTATGAAGGTACTAATGGGGACCGTTTCAAGGTGCAGACAACAACGCAATTCGGATCAGGTCGTTATGAATGGAGGATATATGTCCCTAAATTCGGAATGAATGACCGGGCTAGTATTGGAGCATTTTTATATTTTGATGATGGGCATGAATTGGATTTTGAAATTTGTTCCGGTACAGCTGCAGACCGTGCAGCACATAGTGCCGGACCAGATGATATGCTGTGCCTTGTGACTAGTCAGGCTAATCCTTTTTTCTCTGAATTCACGCCTATTAAAGGGGATGCTTGGCATACATTTGTTTTGGATTTGAAGTTAGAGAATAAGAAATATCTGGCGGAGTGGTCGGTTGATGGTAAAGTTTTAAAGAGGGCACAATTAGATTATGGTGAAGAGGCTTATTTCCGTGCTATATCTAGTGTCGAGAATCTTTATGGTATGGGCGATCATGCGGCAACTCAAGAAAATTATGCCTTATTTGATTATCTTGAATATGTTCCTTATGATTATTCAATGAAGCCGATTATCGAAGGTCAGCTTCCTCCCGAACCAGAGGGAACAACAGTGAAGTGGGACTTTGAGGAAGCTGGTTTTGTTCCTGTTGGATGGACTAACAATGGAGGAACGATTGCGGATGGAAGTTTGAATCTATCTAACGGGAATAACTTCGTTTATAGTCCGGAAGTGGGAGCTGGAAAATATACATGGGAAATAGATGTTCCTTTGGTAGGGGTAGGTGAAAAATGGTTGGCAGGTGGTAATATCGCTGCAACTAACGCTGAAGAAAGGTCATTCTCTATGTTTGTTTTCTCGGGTACTGAAAATGATCGTGCGGCTTGTACGGTTCCTCCTGTTCCAGGTCAGATGCTGGTACGTTGTTATACGGAAGCTATGGGAGTTTACGGGGTACCTATTGATCCGGGTAAACATACTTTGACTATTGACCTTAGACTTAATGCAGATGGTGCATATTGGGCGGCATGGATTATAGATGGTGAAGTGGCGAAAACATTTACTACTTGGTATACTCCGGCACAGTTTAAATTTGGATTCTCAATGATGACCTTTGCTGATGGAGGTGGCTGGCAAGGAGATAAGCCTACTGCAAAGACATATACAGTCAAATATGACTATATAGAATATAAGAAGTATAATTATGATGAAGAATAACAGTTTACTTTACATTCAGTGAGGTATTTAAGCATAATTGGAACAGCTATATGCTGTGTAATGTTGGTAATGACGAGTGTTTCCTGCAAGCAGGAAACATTCTCTTCCACCACCCAGGAGAAGAAAGTAGCTCCTTGGTATGTCTATATAGATGGAAGCTCTTTTAAGGATATAGAGCCAGTGAAAGAGATTATTAGTTCCATTAGCGTTTTCGGGAATCCTCCGAAATCATTTATCGATGAATGTCATCAGAATCATATCGAAGTATATCAGGCTGTAGGTGGGAATGAAGAAACGATTGATACGCCACAGAAAAGAAAGGCGCTTGTTGAGAAGTATGTAAGTGATTGCAATGCAAACGGATATGATGGAATAGATCTTGATCTCGAACATTTGAACCCTGATATTCAGGATGCATATACCGAATTCCTGAAACTGGCTTCAAAAGAACTCCATGCTGTTGGAAAGAAATTAAGCCATTGCGTTAGTTTTTATCCGGCTTTGTATCAGGATAACGAAACTAAGATGTTTCACGATCCGGCAGTTTTGAATACTACTTGCGACTTAGTTAGAGTGATGTGTTACGATATGTATTTTGCACCTGGGATAGATAAGCCCGAGCTCAAGCACAGAGATGATTGTATGGGCATTGGACCTACGTCTAATTATCTATGGACTAAAGAGGCGATGCTTTTCTGGATGAAACACATTCCGAATGATAAATTAGTGATGGCGTTGCCTGCTTATGCAAATGATTATGCTGTAACTGGTGACATCAAAGGAAGGCAGGTTTACCAATCTGTGCCTGACAGTATAAATGGAATTTTGCCTTCTCCTACCTGGTTATGTTATGAAAAGGTAAACATGTATCTGTATGATGGTACTGATGGTAATCGGCATCTGTTTTATGCAAGTGATGCCAGAAGTACGGAAGCGCTACTTGAACTAGCTGATGAACTGGGGATCTCTCAAATCGGTTTTTGGCACTTTAATAGCGTAGATCCGCAAATGTGGGATACTACCGCAAAGTGGCAAAAGAAATAATAAGATAATAAATCGACCTTGTAAATAATATAGCTTTATTCTCATCCCCCCATTTAGAGAAAAGTTATTCTTAACAATAAGAGGCCGCAAAGGTATGAATCCATATCTTTGTGGCTTTTTATTTTTTTCTTACCTTTGGGGGAACTTAACATAACCCCCAAAAATGAAGAACATGAAAAAGATCTTTTTACTCATTTCCGTCATCCTATTTATTTTTCCAGTACAGGCTCAACATACATTGAGACTGATGACTTATAATATTAAAAATGCGAACGGCATGGATGATATTTGTAGTTTTCAACGGGTAGCCAATGTGATAAATAATGCTTCTCCTGATGTTGTGGCTATACAAGAGGTAGACAGTATGACCCGTCGGAGCGGACAGAAATATGTGCTGGGTGAGATAGCTGAATGTACGCAAATGCATGCTTGTTTTGCACCTGCTATAGAGTTTGAAGGAGGTAAATATGGAATCGGACTGTTGACAAAGCAAGTTCCGCTACGTTTACAAACTATCCCTTTACCTGGTAGAGAAGAGGCCCGTACCTTGATTCTGGCAGAATTTGAGGATTATATTTATTGTTGTACTCATCTGTCATTAACGGAAGAAGACCGTATGAAATCTTTGGAAATAGTGAAGTCATTGATTGCTTCCTATAAAAAGCCTCTTTTTCTAGCCGGGGATATGAATGCTGAACCTGAATCCGATTTCATCAAAGAATTGCAAAAGGATTTTCAAATACTCTCCAATCTGGAAAAGCATACTTATCCTGCTCCCGATCCAAAAGAGACCATTGATTATATTGCCGCGTCAAAGCAAAACGCTACCGGATTTGCTGTCATATCTGCG
Source organism: Bacteroides sp. MSSM.1001136sp1_RTP21357st2_D2_RTP21359_211015 (assembly GCF_040913205.1). Lineage (NCBI taxonomy): Bacteria > Pseudomonadati > Bacteroidota > Bacteroidia > Bacteroidales > Bacteroidaceae > Bacteroides > Bacteroides sp. MSSM.1001136sp1_RTP21357st2_D2_RTP21359_211015. Next base: position 86,374 of record NZ_JBDFVF010000027.1, read on the forward strand.
AGAGTAGTTAATGAGCCAATGGCTTCCGACCATCGTCCCATACTTGTGGAATTGCGTACCGCTGAAAAGGCAGACAAGATATTCCGTACTAAACCTTATTTGCAGAATCCTGTGGGTAATGGCATTACTGTGATGTGGGAAACAACCGTTCCTTCTTATTGCTGGGTGGAATATGGCACAGATACTACCCGGCTGGAACGTGCGCGTATGATTGTTGACGGTCAGGTGGTCTGTAATAACAAGCTGCATAAAATACGTATAGATGGTTTGCAGTCCGGACAGAAATATTATTATCGTGTGTGTTCGCAAGAGATGTTGCTTTATCAGGCATATAAAAAGGTATTTGGAAATACAGCACAATCGACCTTCAGTGAATTTACTCTTCCTGTTGCTGATACAGAGTCTTTTACCGCTATTGTTTTTAATGATTTGCATCAACATGCCAATACTTTCCGCATTCTGTGTAAACAAATACAGGATGTTAAGTATGATTTTGTTGTTTTCAATGGTGACTGTGTGGATGATCCTGTGGATCACGAGCAGGCAACCACATTTATCAGTGAACTGACCGAAGGAGTGTATGGCGACCACATACCGACTTTCTTTATGCGTGGCAATCATGAAATCCGCAATGTCTATTCTATCGGTTTGCGTGATCATTTTGATTATGTGGGAGATAAAACTTATGCCTCTTTTAACTGGGGAGACACCCGTATCGTCATGTTGGATTGTGGAGAAGATAAACCGGACGACCATTGGGTATATTATGGCTTGAACGATTTTACCCAATTACGTAATGAACAGGTTGATTTTCTGAAAAAAGAGCTGTCTGCCAAAGAATTCAAGAAAGCAAAGAAACGTGTCCTTATTCATCATATTCCGCTTTATGGTAATGATGGAAAGAATCTCTGTGCAGATCTATGGACTAAATTATTGGAAAAAGCACCTTTCAATGTGAGCCTGAATGCACATACTCACAAATACGCTTACCATCCGAAAGGGGAACTGGGTAATAATTATCCGGTTATTATTGGTGGAGGATATAAGATGGACAGTGCTACGGTGATGATTCTGGAGAAGAAGAACGATGAATTGAGGATTAAGGTGCTGAATGTAAGGGGAGAGGTTTTACTGGATATAACAGTCTAAAGTCTCTAATAACTTTATAAAAAATGGAGGTGCGCCAGACTTCTAGACACACCTCCATGAATCAGTTATTTCATAAAGTGCTATTCGGAGAAATATGTATAATAGAAATTCTCTATATATCCGTCATAGTTTTTGCTTTCCTCTTTGATACAACTGTTCTCGTCATATTCGAATGTGTAAGTAGCTGTACTGGATGAATGTTGCCAACCACTGCTCGTATGGCAATTAGCCGAAGCTTTTCCAAAGAGACCAGTTTCAACCAGCCAACGACTAGCTCCACTGCTTTCCGCATAGATGCAATGTGCTCCGCTCACATTAGGCACGGCAGAATAGGTCTGAACTTTAAACTGCTCTACTCCATCTGAAAATCTGGTCCATTGCATAATATTTCCATTTTCTATGGTGATGTTAGATGCAATATTGCCATTCTTTTCAACTTTGGTCATGTAGCCATTCTCATCATAAGTATATTCGTAAGTGTTGGAACCATCTACAAAAGTTGCAACATAACCTTGGTCATTTAAAGTCATGTTATATGCGTTCTTACCTGTCACTGTGATATTATTTCCATCATAAGCAAAGAGCCATTCTCTATCCAATTCTCCTTCATATAACCTGTATACACGTTTTACAGTACCATTATCATTATATTCGTAATACCATTTATCCCAGTCGTCCGCAAAAGTGGCTATCCGATAAACTGTTACTTCAGAGGTTGTTGTAAAAGTGATTTCTGCATAGTCTGAATCTTCAAAATAGATTGATCCGGTTTTTTGAGCTTTTACTTTGAATGTATAACTTTTTTCCGGCTCTAAACCTGTCAGTTGAATTGTATTTTGGTCAGTACTTTGTTCACTACCGTTGTTCAAGCTATAAATATAAGCTGTTGCGTTTCCTATGGCTTTCCATGTAATAACAGCAGAACTCTCTTTTACATCAGGAACAGTAACTTCCGGTTTATCCAGAATGTTTGTACTGGGATGATTGTCATCATCACTGCAAGCAGTCGTACCTAGTACTACTGCCAGCATGGCTAATAAGTAAAAATACTTTTTCATGTTGTTCTATTTAAGGTTAATAATTAGTTTCCGGCAACTACTATCATTCCCAAACCAACCAGGAAGAAGATAAACATCAAGGCCAGTAGTTGATTAACAGATTTCGTTGAACCTTTAAATTCTTTCCAGATAAATACTCCCCAAATAGCGGCAATAAGTGGTGCGCCTTGTCCTAGTGCATAAGATACCGCCGGACCAGCTTCTCCTGATGCGATATAGCTGAACGCGGAACCAAGTCCCCATATCGCTCCACCAAGCATTCCGCATATATGAGTTTTCGTGTTTCCTTTAAAGTATTCGGAGTAGCTGACTTTTTCTCCGACAAAAGGATATTTCATTACTAATGTGTTGAAAACAAAATTGCTTAGTAATACGCCTATTGAAAAAACAAAGATGGCAGAATAAGGAGTCATCATTCCTATAGCAGGAGAATTGAAGTTTTCTACGTCCATACCTTTCACTACGAACCTGTAGAACAAAGACATCAGTACACCGGCAATTAATGCAATGATAATTCCCTTTTTGTTGTTTTTCCTGCTTTCTTCTCCCTTTTGCATTTTTCCGGAAGCCACTCCATTGCAAATGATAGCAATAACAATGAGAGCTACACCGCCAAATAAAAGCAAAGGATTACCAGTTGGAATTCCCAGATAATTGACGATTACCCCTAATACCAATGCAATGCCAACTCCTAAAGGAAAAGCTACAGACATACCAGCCAAGGAAATAGACGCTGAAAGAAGAATGTTTGAAGCATTAAATATTACGCCCCCCAAGATAACCCAACCAATGCTGTCTCCTGATGCTTGTCCCAGATCTTCCAGGAATGAACGTCCGGTATCTCCATGACTACCCATAGTGAAGCCTAGCAAGATGGTGAACAATACCATTCCAATCACATAATCCCAATAAAAAAGTTCATAACGCCAATTTTTGGAAACTAGTTTTTGGGTATTACCCCAGGAACCCCAACAAATCATGGTTACGATGCAGAATATAACTGCCAATAAATAACTGTTTACTGTGAACATACTATTAGTATTTAATTGTTAAACATGAATTCTGTTATTTAAATATAGTATCCAATCTTCCCAATAAGTGAAAACATTGGCTTCCTTACATTTTCTTGACCGGAACTCATGTTCCAGGTCCGATTCTTTCAAAAGGATATGTATATTACTACTAAAACCATATTCTTTTGATTCGGGTAGTATCTCCATCCAGCATCTGGGATATCTTTTGTGAGAGTTGACTGCTTTTATAAAATTTTGAGCATCATTCTCGTTGCCGATGGCATTTACACAGACTATGCCGGTAAACAAATTTTCTCTCTGAATAGCTTCTATACCTTCTTTAATATTATCTCCCAAAGTGATTAAAGCCCGCATACGTTGGGAACCTCTGATGCCGGAGAGTTGCTTTTCTATATCAGAAATTGTTTCTGACAGGTCTGTGTTAGCTTTTACGAAACAAAGAACAGCAGGCCATGTTTTATTCTCATCTACCATTTGATAAAACTGACTGACGAGAACCTTTTGCTGTTGTTCGTTGATTTCTCCCTGTACATAGATAATAGGATATTTTCTTGTGCTTCCTTGAGCCTGTTCCGGATAATAGACCGTTGCATTGGCTGTTTGGATAAACGGAGTCTCATTCGGAAGACTACTCTCACTATTTCCTGACTGCTTCCCATTGAAATATTCGTTTATGAATCTGAATGCTTTGGGCAGTGCAGTATTCCAGCAGGTGAAATCATGTCCTCCTGAACGTACTTCCCATTCATGAGGTATTTGTCTTTCCAGTAATAATCGGTGCAGTTCTTCATTACTTTCGCAAAGAGTACCTTCTTTATCTCCAATATCTAGCATGATGCCAAATCCTTTTAAATCGGGATTGCGGAGGGTGGAAAGAATGTGGTAGGGTGAATGTTGCTTATAGTAACTGGTTAGGCGCTGGTTACCATTCTTTCCCACTCCTCCGAAAATCCGTCCCCATTGATTGTCCCATCCTTTTTGTGGCCCTTCTTCCATGTATTGTTTTTCTGTACGGATGGATGGCGATAACGCAACGACAGAGCCGAATAAGTGGCGGTTGCGCAAACTAACGGATAATGCTCCGAATCCTCCCATAGAGAAACCAATGATCGAGCGTCCATTAATATCCTTGCGAGTACGATAGTTGTTATCTATATATGGAACCAGTTCTTTGATAAAGAAAGTTTCATAAAGGGAACTGCCATCATAAGTGTCACTGTAATAAGACAGGTAACCGTCAGGAATAACCATAATGAAAGGTTGAATCTTTCCTTCTTTTATCATTTTATCCATTACACGGGCAACGTTGCCGTATTCGAGCCAACTGGTATAATCACCTCCTATTCCATGAAACATGTATAAGACTGGATATTCTGTTTCTGAATGTTCATAACCTTCCGGTAAGATAATGGAGTAGGAGACTTCTTGCTTTAGGGACGGACTGTAAATACTCATCCCTTCTTTTTCTATGGGAAGTGCCCAAGCTCCATCTATACCTGATAGAAATAGGATAATATATAACAGTATCTTCTTCATATTATTTCTTTATTAACTGTTCACCAATATAATAACTCATTGAATAAATACCTGTTTGGGCGGACTGTTCACTATCCAGTCCGTTTCTGACACGATATTGCACCGGAGCTTCTGCACCTCGCAATCCATTGAACAGAGTAAAGATGCTATTGTAGTTGCTGCCTTCGTCTGTTATGTCCAAATAATAGATTTTGGCACGATTCTCGGCAGAAAGGTTGATAAAATCTGCGTCTTCTGCAAAGAAAAAGTTGATAGCAGGGGCATTGCCTGTTGACTGATTGTATAAGTAATCAGCTTCTGAACCGTAGGTTAATCCTAATCTGAAATCTGCATTGCTTTCCGTATGAACCGTCTTTTCCACAGCATCGGTAATAGCTGAAAAATTTGTTTCATTTAGAATCATTTCTTTCACATTAAAACCTGCGATTATCATACGTTTGATTTGCATAAGAGAATCTAATGCCACTGCCACCTTCTTTGTTGTAAGATCAATATTACCTTCTCCTTTGCTGTAATAAAGAACTTTGTAAGTTAGTTCGGAATTGTAGTCATCCGGTAACCATAGTTCGATATTGGAATTACCTACTTTTATGTTTTTATTAGTAGCATGTAATTCTTCTGTGAATTTTTTCAGAGTTTCCTGCGGATAGTTTTCTCCTTTGAATGAACGTTCGATAAAAGGCAGTGCCTCTTTCATGGATTCACGCCAATAACTGTCAGTGTGGGCACCGTTCCGTACACGATATTCGTGCTTGATATTTTTGTCCCATAATAGAGTATGTAATTCACCGTTTCCTGCATATAGTCTTTCTTCATCATCACCGCAGTCTATGTAATACCGTACTGTTTGAAATGTGGAACTTGGTTTATCCTTGAAAAAGTGTAGCGGACATTGGCTTTTATAATAGCTTGTCAGCCTGCCTGTTCCTGTCTGGCCGCTTCCTCCGAAGTTGTTTCCCCATTGAAGATTCCAACCGTCTTGTGACAAAGAGATGTATTGTTCATCTGTATTTAGAGAGGGACTTAATCCTATTGATACCGAGAATGTTTCAGGATGTTGCGATGCTATACTTAATGCCCCGAAACCTCCCATAGAGAATCCGGCAACAGCTCTTTCCGTCTTACTGGCTGTTGTTCGGAACCGCTTATCAATCAGGGGTACGAGTTCATTAATGAACATATCCATATAGTTGAACTTTCCGTCATAGCGGTTGCAAAAATAAGTGTTGAAACCTTCCGGCATGATGTAGATCAATGGGCGAATACTACCATTGCTGGTTTGCGCATCAGCTATGCTTTGAATATTCAGACCTGAAGGTCCCCATGAACTTTGGTTTCCTCCCCAGCCATGTAGAAGGAAAACTACTCCATATTTACCCGTACTTTCCGATAGATACTCTTGAGGCAGTAATACGGAATATTTGATTTCTTGTCCTAATATTTTGCTGTAAAAACTTTGATCGGGATTATAGCGTTTGGTAAACAGTTCCGGTGTCTCGGTCTGTTCGCTTTCGGACGGACTGTTATCATCAGACGAACATGATGACAATCCGTAGGAAAATAATAATAAGGCTAATAATAGGAGTAGTTTTCTATTCATGGCTTCTCTCTTTTATTTATAAGGATTGATTGGCTCTGCCGGTGTGGATGAATAAACCACCATGTCTTTACATTGAACGGCATATTTTTCATTTGGATTAATCCATTTAATAACCAGTTTGTGAGGTCCTTCCTCTAAATCATAATTATAGAAAATGTCATACTTTCTTTTTATGTAGTCATAAGGCATTTCTATGGTTTCTACTTTCTTGCCGTCAATGTAGGCCTCCAAGATGGCGATGTAATTGTCATTACTATCTTTAACATCTTGTCTGATCATCCCCATTAAAACAACTCCCTTGCCATTGAACTCAAATGTTTTTTCTGTACCGAGATCATATTTAATAACTCTTCTTTCAGAAGGATATAAGCCTTCAAAAGAAACTTCCCATGCTACGGTCTTTGGCTTTTGAATTGTAGTATAGTATTTATCTCCTTTTACTTTTCCTCCGTTTGCTTTTAGCACGTCACTCAATAGTTTGAGATTAATATCGTAAACAGAACTTAAAGAAATATCTGTGTAGGGGAATTTGATGTTTTCGCATCTTTCGAGTGCCGGTTTCCAATATTCGGGGATAGCCTTGTAGCCTTGTATCACTCCAAGAATTCCTGCGGCAGTTGCCGGGTTACAGTCGGAATCTTGTCCGCAACGAGTGGCTATATCCATTGTTTTGAAAAAGTCGCCGTTGCCATATAAAAGTCCCATCACACAGTAAGCCGCATTGATAGTGGCGTCAATGTTAAATGCATTGAATACCCCTTCCGGGCAGCCAATCTCAAAAGCATGGCGGTTTTCTATTTCCAGCCAGCATTTACGCCAGTCATCGGGATATTGTTTCCAATATTTAATAACGTCTGTGATGCAACGGTGAAATTTACTTTGTTCGGGTATTGTTTTAAGAGCTTCCGTGACAATTGTATAAATGTCGTTATTTACGTAAGCTAATGCATACATTGCTCCCATGTATACACCTCCATACCATCCGTCGCCGTAGTTCATGATATGCCCTATCTTGTCCGAAAAATCGGAGGCGGTATTTACCATCCCCGGACATATCATTCCAATGAAGTCTGCTTCAATCTGGAAATCAATATCGTCAGCGTGCGGATTATTTTTCCAATGTCCCGATGCTGGTGGCATAATACCGTGCAATATGTTATATCTGGCTGCCTGGTTGGCATGCCATAATTTGTAATCTGCGTTTGCAAAGGCTTTGGCAAATGATTCGGCAGGGGCATTTATCCCTTCTTTTTGCATTACTTCCAGAAAGGTAAGATCCATATATACATCATCATACAATCCCGGATCTTCTGCAAAGATGTCCTTGCAATAGTCATCATACCAGATTATTGGAGTTTTCTCATGAATGATCGCTCCTCTGTATTTAAATTCTGTAGGACCGCCATAGGTGCATCCTATGGTTTGTCCGGCCCAGCCTCCTTTAATTTTGTCGAGCAGTACCTCTTTACTTATTTCAACTGTTTTTCCATATTCTATTTGTGCCATTCCCGATATGGAAAAGGTAAATAGTAGAATGATGTTAATCAGGACTTTTTTCATCTTAACTTATTTATTAAAGTAAAATCTATCATGTTCTTTTTTCTCTGAATAATACATTATGTCGTTGATACGAATAATGTAGTCTTTTTTGCGGTTCAACCATTTCATTTTAACGTGGTGTCTTCCTTCTTTCATGAGGTATTTCCAGGCTGGTTCTACTTTGCGGTCTGTGTTTCTCATGGGTAAAGCTGCTACATGGTCCAGTTCTCCGTCAATCCATATTTCCACTTTAGCAACGTAAGGGTCATTGGGCTCTGCCAATCCGAACACCTCGGAACCGATGTGGCGTGTAGATACACGATTGATATAATCGGGAGTAATACTTCTTGTGCAGCAAATGTTGCCCCAGATAACAAATCCGTTACCATTGAAATCAAATTCAAATGTATCTGTCAGGAAGCAGTCTTTGCGTTCTCTATAAAGTGGATAGGTGTTTTCGAAATTTTGTTCTAAAGGAAGTACATCCGCCTTTTTGATTGGAATTTCTATCTCCCCACCAGATACTTTTCCACCTGTTTTGACTATGAGTTGTTTAGCTTGATCGAAACTCATTTGGTATGCTTTTGCCAACGACATATTCGTTCCTTCAAATGTAAAGTCTTCTACTTCTTTCAAAGGGTTTAACCAGAATGAAGGGATTTTATCATACCCATACATGACGCCGAGTACACCGCCGACTGTAGACGGATTACAGTCAGAATCTTGTCCGCAGCGTGTTGCAATATCGATAGAGTTGGTGAAGTCTCCTTTACCGTAGAGCATAGCTAATGCTACGAAAGCGGAATTGAGCTTGGCGTCAATATTAAAGTTTAGAAATACGCCTTTGGGACATCCTACATCGCAGTTCCATTTTTCTTGCAGGAAGTACCAGCAATCTTTCCAGTTGTCCGGGTGCAAAGAATGGAAATTGATTACATCCTGAATACATTGATGGAATGTACTCTTTTCAGGTATGGCAAAGATTGCGGTTTTTAGAATCGCTTCAGGACTTTTTTCATAGAAAGCGGAGCTATAAAGAGCTGCTACGAAAGCACCGCCATAAAAACCGTCACCGCTATTCATAATGTGGCCTACTCTGGAGGCGATATCCAATGCTTCCGGCAGCATTGCCGGAGCCATCAGACCAATGAAGTCTGCTTCGATCTGGAAATCCAGATCGTCTGCATGTGGGTTATTCAACCAATGACCGGAAGCCGGTGGCATGATACCTTGGCGGATATTATATCTGCCTGCTTGGTTAGCATGGGCCAAATGATAATCAGCGAATGCAAATCTTTTGGCAAGTTCTTCTTGTGAACAATCCAGGCCAAGTTCATCAAATGCCTCAACAAACGTGCAATCGTTATAAATATCATCGAACAATCCGGGCTTCTTTTCCCACCAATATTTTACGTAACCTTCCGCCCAGGGGATTGGCTGGTAATCTTGAATATAAGTTCCCGTGAACTTAAACTCTGTAGGTGCTCCGAAAACAACACCAATGGTTTGTCCGGCCCATCCTCCTTTAATCTTATCTAAAAGTTCTTTATCAGATAACTTTAAAGTTTTTACAGGCTGGGCTTGTACGTTGAGAGCAAAAAGCCCTATAATACATATCGTAATTATTTTCCTCATTTTTCTCCTCCTTTATTTCTCATAAACTCCCAACTCGGTGATAGAGATGAATGATGATACATTCTTTGTGTATTTATGCCAGTGTTCCTGCACTTTTGCATCCATTAGTACGCGTATTCCCTTGGTTTCTACTGCCGGGAATTCCAAAACATATTGTGCAAACGGAGGTTGGAAAAATACAATATCGGTTTCGGGAAGTGCCGGAGTTGATTTGAATTTACCTACGTCATACCAATGTCCGTCATTTCCAAGATATTGAATGTTTAGAGAAGTAAACCATCCTCCGAACTCTTCCAGACAGCCCATATCTAAAACAAGCATATTGATGTTATGCTCTTCTTTCCAACCGTATCCGAAATAGTCTATTTTAGGCAGATTACTTTTGGCCGCTAATGAATAAAATACAGATCCTACGCCATCTTTGACTCCGTCATTAATTACTTCTACATTTGTTGCGTACATCGGTTTTCCAAAGGTAATCCAGCAAGAATCGAGTACTTCTTCGTTTAGTTTGCGAATATTTGCGTAAATAGTGTCAGCCTTGGGGGCTATATTCTTGGTTTTAACCAATAACTCAAAGTCTTTAGTAATTGAGTTCTTGTTATTTGCGCTTAATTGAAGGGTAATTGGATATTTGCCGGCTTCTGTAGGAGTTCCTGCCAGTTTACCGTTTTGGAATGTAACTCCTACCGGAAGTTTACCTTTTACCAGTTCCCATTTGAAATCAGCGTTTGTTCTGCAGGCAAATGAGTAATCGGTAGGCTGTCCGATTTCCAAGTCCGGATTCGGACCGATACAGAATTCCATAGGGGGGATGAATTGTGCTTTGGGGTTAACATATACCATATCACCCTTTACTTTTCCTCCTTTGGCACAAACCAGTTCGATTGCTTTGTTGTAAGTACGTTCAATCATGTCTTCAATGGAAGCATCGGGCATATCAAACCTGGTGATATTGATATACCGGTCGTTGAAGGGTTTTTCCCATCCTTCGATAGGTTTAGTCAAACTTTCGGGAAGAGACTTTGCACCATACATTACTCCTAGAAGTCCGGAGATAGTGGCTGCCTGATTGTCGCAGTCAAATCCCATTGCACAGCTTAAATCCAATGTCCGTTGGAAATCTCCTTCGCCATACAACATAGCCAAAATCCCGCATAATCCGTTCAGATTAGCATTCCAGATTGTTTTTGTCATGGCTGGTTCATCTATGTAATATTTTTTAGCCATGATTTGACGTGCTTTTACCCAATCTTTAGGATATTTGTCATATAAAGCAATCATCTCTTTTACAGCTATCGCATATCTGTCATCAGCTGGCAATTCTTTTAAAGCGCGTGTAATAAGCTTGCGGATATCCTGGCAGAAAAAGGCGTCAGCGTACATTGCACCGTATAGAACAGTGGGAGATACCGCCCACGAATCGCTTGTGATACGGGCCGCCCAATCACTTTTTCCTGCAGCATACGAAATCATTCCCGGTGCTGTATACGCCCATATCTCGTTAATCAATTGAGGGTCGATCTGATACCAGTGGGGATTCAGATTTTCGTCACCGGTGAACGGAGGGGTGAATCCAAGATGCATTAATCCGAGTGCAGCCCTATTGGCTAGCCATACACGGTCACGGATATGATACATCCATCCTTCGCGCATATTGGCATAAGTAGGTTCTACACCATATTTCTCCATTAATAGTAAGTAGATATACTCAACATCAGTATCGTCATCAGAGAATGCACCGTTATACTTCTGCAATTTATCTATGTTTTTAGTGTAACCGAATGGAAATCTGGATTCCGGGGCAGGTTCATCTACAAACTTGTTCTCAAAAGGAAGTCCATATATGTTTCCTACCATTTGCCCGATCCAAGCTCCGGCTATTTTGTCTTTTAACTCTGTCTTTGAAATCTTCTGTGCAGAGATAAATAAGATGTTAGTAATTAAAACAAGTAAAAAGATGATTGGTTTTTTCATACTTATCAGGGTTGATTTGTTGGAAGGTACACTTTTCTATGTGAACCTTCCAATTGTGGTTAATAATCTTTGTTTTGAGATAATTTTGGATTTGCATTTAAAATATCCGTAGGAATTGGAAATACATTTCTAAAAGTTTCTGAACTTTGGTCAGGGTGTGCCCAATATTTTTTCAGATATTTTCCGAAACGTATCATATCTTCATGGCGCCATCCTTCCCATGCCAGTTCTCTGCCTCGTTCTGCATAAAGTTCATCAATCGTCAATTGGCTTGTAGTATATGCATCAAGCCCTGCTCTTGTACGAATCTTCTTGAAGTCTGCCAGTTGGATGGCCTCACTTGTTCTGTTTTGTCGTACCAAAGCCTCTACATACATTAATACAACATCGGCATAACGGAAGATGGCAAAGTCGTTGTCCATACTAACTGTATATTCTTTTAAAGAACCATCAGTCTGGTAATGCCATTTCCAGCAGCGTGCACCGTCGTATGTACCACGTCCTCCGTTGCTATTGTAATATTTTTCTTCGGGGAAGACAGGAGTATATTCGAAACCAAGATCCTTTCCGCTTAGGTCTACTTGAGGACCGTATAACCAGCTCTGACTTCTGCGAAGATCTTGTTCTGCGTATGTTTGGAAAAAGTCCGGTTGGCAGAGAAAACCCGACCATGGAGCTGCCGGAATATTAAATGTTGCTTGTGATGCAGCTTCCAGTGTTAGCGTATGCAGATAAAATGAGTTACTGTCACCGCTAGTATATACTCTGTCATACAGGATTACAAAGATGTTCTCCTTAGAATCTTCATTTTTAATATCAAAATTAGTGGAATAAGAGTCTTCAATGCTGTAAGCACCTATATCCATAATGTCTTTACAGGCTTTCTCTGCTTTGTCATACATTGGAGTACCGAACCATGCTTCTGCATTCAGATACATTTTCGCAAGAATACAATAAGCGGCAGCTTGTGTGACCCGTCCATAATTAGTATCTGAAGGCTCCCTGTCTAGGAACTCGATATTGTCATTAATTTCTTTTTCCAGATAGTTGAAAATACAATACTTCGGTAAATTTTTACCGAAAAATTAAAAGTTAAACAATAAAACCGGCAAAAGTCGGTTCGGAAACACTA